>CAMDAM010000063.1 GCA_945888575.1 Asaia bogorensis
ACGGAGGCGCCGTCGGAGATCGCGCCGGCAAGAATGATGGTGCCGTCATAGAACTTCCGCACCTCGGGCAGCAGCGCGAAGGGCGAGGTCGCCCCGCCATGCCCGCCCGCCCCAGCACAGACCAGGATCAGCCCATCCACCCCCTGTTCCAGCGCCTTCTCCGCATGGCGCACCGTGGTCACATCGTGGAACACCAGCCCACCGTATTCGTGCGCGCCCTGCACCACCTCCGAAGGCGGGCGAAGCGAGGTGATGATCAGCGGCACCTTGAACTTCATGCAGGTCGCGAGGTCGCCGGCCAGCCGGTCGTTGCTGGCATGGCAGATCAGGTTGACGCCATAGAGACCGTGCGTGCCTTCCAGCCGCCCCTGCAATTCCTCCAGCCAGACCGCCAATTCTTCCTGCGGGCGTGCATTCAGCGCCGGGAACGTGCCCAGCACCCCGGCCCGGCACTGCGCCTCCACCAGGTCCAGCGAGGAGACGATGAACATCGGCGAGCCGATCACCGGCAGGCGCAGGCGGCGGAACTGTTGCGGCAACGGCATGGCGGTCCTCCTCGTTGAATCCACGCTGCGGCACCCACCCGCACCCGTCAACGCCACCGCCTTCCTTCTTCCGCCGCCCCGCGCCACACTCTCCCGAAAGGGAGAACCGCCAATGCACGTCCAGACCACCATCGAAGGCGCCGTGGCCACCGTGATGCTCAACCGGCCGGAGCGCATGAACGCGCTCACCAAGGAAATGCGCGAGGAGCTGATCGAGGCCTTCCAGTCCCTGCGCTTCAACAACGATGTCCGCGCCGTGATCCTCACCGGCGCCGGTACCAATTTCTGCGCCGGTGCGGATATCGACAAAATGGCAGACCAGGACCTGCGCGACCGGCGCGACCGGCTGCAGGGCCTCAGCCAAACCTACATGCGCATCCTCCACGCGCTGGAAAAGCCTGTGATCTGTGCCGTGCGCGGCCATGCCGTCGGCATCGGCATGTCGCTCGTGCTCGGCTGCGACATCGTGCTGGCCAGCGACACCGCCCGCTTCGGCCAGACCTTCCGCCGCATCGGCTATGCGCCCGATGGTGGCGGCATCTGGTTCCTCGCCCGTCGCCTGCCGATGAACATCGCCAAGGAGCTGGTCTTCACCGGGCGCGTGTTTGATGCCGCGGAAGGCAAGAGCCTCGGCCTGGTCAACCACGTCATCCCCGATGCGGAGTTGATGGACCGCGCCAACGTTATGGCGGCCGATCTCGCCGAGGGCCCCACCTTCGCCCTAGGCCTGTCCAAGAAGCTGTTCCACGTCGCCAGCGGCCCGAGCCTGGAGGACTACCTGGAATACGAGGCCTTCGTGCAGCCCACCCTGGGCATGACGCACGACCACAAGGAAGGCGTCACCGCGTTCAAGGAGAAGCGCAAGCCGAAGTTCAAGGGCCGGTAGCAGGCAGCGCGGCGGCTTAGACCCCCGCCAGCCACGCTCCGTCGCGTGCCCGGAACAAGCCCAACGGCCCCTCCGGCACGCGGATCCGAAAACCGCAGCGCCCGCCGGCCAACTCGGCGCGGTCGAGGTCGATCCGGTAGCGGTTGGCGACCCCGCGCGCCAGCACCGCGCCGCCGGCACGCAGGTCCAGTTCCACCGGCTCTCCGGGCACCGCTGCATCGAAAGCCCAGCCCTCCAGCACCCCGGCCGTGCGTCGTTCCACATGGAAGCGCAACGCGCCCTTGGCCTCCCTAGGCGCCACGCCGGCCCGCCGTGCCACGGCGCGCCGCACAGCTTCCACGCGGAAGCCTTCCTCCAGCCGCGGGATTGCCAGTGGGGCCGGGGGCGGGGCCGCCGGGTCGATGTCCAGCAGGGCGTAGCTGTCCGCGTTGTGGAACATCGTCCGGCTGTCCGCATCCAGGAAGGTCTCGCACGGCGCCCCTTCGGCCAGCACCAGCGCCTGGTCGTCCAGTTCGATATGGCAATATTCCATGCCGCCCGAGGGCGCCGCGCGCAGGATGCTGGCTCCGTTCACCAATGCCGCCGCCGGGATCAGCAGCCCGGCCGCCAGCACAGCGTGCTGCGGTGAAAGATACAGGTCCTGGCTGGGAACTCCTGGCCCCAGCGCCCCGCGCCGCACCAGCACAGGCCGCAGTTCCGGCGCCGCTTCCATCTCCGGCACCGTCACCTCGCGCCGCCCGATCCAGCGGATGCGCCGTGCCAGCCCGCCGCGTGTCAGCACGGCATCGCCGATCCGCAGCCGCTCCACTGCTACCTCGCCGTATGGCGTGGCGATCGCCGTGCCGTGCCGGAAACAGGCCACGGACGAAAGCGCCGCCGGCACCAGGCGCAGTTGCGTTCCCCCGCCGGCCGCGGCCGACAGCGCCACGCGCCTTCCGGCGATGTCGAAGCCGGCATCGAGGCTTAGCGCCAGTTCGAACACCCCGTCGCCCACGCGCAACCGGTTGCCGGGCTCCAGGATGGCGCTGGCGCCGACCACATTGATGCCGCGCAGCAGGATCGCATCGTCCTCGCCCAGACCGGCGAACTTTGCCAGCGGTCCCTGCGTGCCCTCCACCACCAGCGTGCCGGCACCTTCGCCGAAGCGGATCGTGCCGGTGCCCGCTGCCTCGGCCCGCGCGAGCCCGAGGGTAGCGCCGTCCAGTAGCGTCACGCCGCCGGCAAACGGGTTCGCGGCACTCAGGGTCACCGTGCCGCCAGTGGCGATCACCAGGCTGCCCGTGCCGGCTCCGCTGCCCACCAGCGGCGCATCGGCGATCACGTCGGCCACGGTGAGCGTGCCGGCCAGGATCAATACCTGGGCGCCCTGCAGCAGGATGCCGCTGCCCAGGTCTTGCCCTTCGGTGCCATGCGCGCCGAAGAGCGGGCCTTCGCCGCCTTGCCCGCCGGTGGCGGTGCCGCCCGAGATGCCGCCGCCCACGACGGTGAGGCTGCCGCCGGATTGCACGACGATCGCGCCGCCGCCGCCGAGCCCGCCGCCGGCGGCGGCACCTTCCTCGTCCAGGCCGCCGGCGCCGGCGCCCACCCCAGCGGAGGCACCGGTGCCGTGGGCTGCGCCGCCGCCGCCGCCGCCCCAGCCGCCGCGGCCGTGGGTGCCGAACCAGCCGCCGCCGCCGCCGCCGAAGCCGCCTTGGGTGCCACCATAGGTGCCCAACGTGCCGCCGCTGCCGCCGCCGAAGCCGCCAGTGCCCCAGCCGCGCGGGATGGCGTTGCCGGCATCGTGGCCGGCGATGCCGCCGCCGCCGGCCATGCTGAGGAAGTTTGCCAGGCGCCCGGCTGCACCGCCGCCGCCCTCGGTGCCGCCGAGGTCAAAGTCGTTGCCGCGGCCGCCGGAGGCTGCGCCGGGCACGATGCCAGCGCCGCCTGCCTCGGTGGCACCCAGCGTGCCGCCGGTGGCGCCTCGGCCGATGCCGCCGCCGCCGCCGAAGCCCGTGGGGTCGTCGGTGCCGTAGAACAGCTCGCTCGGGCCGGTACCGGCGCCGCCGTCGCCGCCCAGGCCGCCGCCGCCGCCGGCGCCGGTGCCCAGGCCGTCGCCGCCATTGCCGCCTTGGGCCGTGTTGCCGGTGAAGGTTACGCTGCGCAGCGTCACGACGCCGGCGGCACCGACGAACAGGCCGCCGCCAAGCCCGGCGCCGCCGCCGCCGCCGTAGAAGCCGCTGCCGCCGTCGCCGCCGCGGGCCAGGGCGTGGGCGATTGTGAGGTCGCGGATTTCCACCGTGCCGCCCAGCACCATCAGGCCGCGCTGGGTGCCGAGGCCATCGAGCGTGGTGCCGTTGCCTTCGATGGTGAGGCGCGATCCGGCGGTAAGGTTCACCGCGAGCAGTGCGTCGTTCAGGCGGAGGGTGCCGTCTGGCACCTCCAGCGCGATGGTGTACGCGCCCTCGGCGGCCGCTGCGCTGCGCAGGGCGGCGTTGAGGCCGGCGAGATCGGAAACGTGGAAGACCGTGTCAGCGACGCTCATGGCAACCCGGCTGGCCCGCTGGGGGCTGGTCAGGGAAGGGAGTGCGTCGTTTTGGCGCGGAGTTCGATGGCGGGGTTCTAGCAGGAACCAGGCGAGAAGGGGTTAACGGGTACTGCGGGGTGGGGGTGGTGGCAAGGGGATTGCAATGATGCGGTGGGGTTGCGCGGCGCAGGCTTGTGTGGCGCAGTCTGGGGACGGGATGAGGGAGCGCCGGAATGGCCGATTATCAATTCTGCAAGGTCGAGGACGAGGGGCGGATACGCATCGTCACGCTCAACCGGCCGGAGGTGCTGAACGCGTTGCATAGTGATGCGCATCTGGAGCTGGAGCAGGTGTGGGACGAGTTCGCGGCGCGCGATGACCTCTGGGTGGGGATCGTGACAGGGGCGGGGGATCGGGCGTTCTCCGCCGGCAATGACCTGAAAGTGCAAGCGGCGGGGAAGCGGGGGCAGGGGGCGCGGACCGGGTTTGCCGGGATCTGCAACCGGTTTGATCTCGACAAGCCGTTGATCGCGGCGGTGAACGGAGTGGCGATGGGGGGCGGGTTCGAGATCGCGCTGGCCTGCGACATCATCATCGCGGCCGAGAATGCGATCTTTGCGCTGCCGGAGCCACGGGTGGGGCTGATCGCGGGGGCGGGTGGCGTGCACCGGCTGCCGCGGATGATCCCGCAGAAGCAGGCGCTGGGGATGATCCTGACCGGGCGGCGGGTGCCGGCTGCGGAGGGCAAGGAGCTCGGCTTTGTGACCGAGGTGGTGCCGCAGGGCGAGGCGCTGGTGGCGGCGAAGCGGTGGGCGGAGATGATCCTGGAATGCTCGCCGATGTCGGTGCGGACATCGAAGCAGGCGGTGTATCGCGGCATGAACGAGCCGACGCTGCGGGATGCGCTGAATGCGCGCTACCCGATGCAGGAGGCGATGATGAAGAGCGAGGACTACATCGAGGGGCCCAAGGCCTTCGCCGAGAAGCGCAAGCCGAACTGGAAGAACAAGTAGATGGCGATGAAGCGGATGGTGCTGGAGATCGGCATGGGGACCGATATCCGAGGCACCGACTATACCAAGGCGGCGGTTCGCGCGTTGCGCGATGCGCTTTGGCATAACTCGCTGACGGTGACCGCCGCGCTGGGGGTGCCGATCGATTCCATGAAGGTGGAGGTGAAGATCGGGGTGCCGAAGCCGGAGGCGGTGGATACCGCGCAGGTGCTGGCGGTGCTGCCGCATGGGACGGGGACCTGCGAGGTGGTGGAAGGCGGGTTGGAGATTCCGAACGCTTCCGGCACCGGGTCTACCGTGATGGCGACGGCGGCGGCGGTGGTGTGGCTCGACCTGCCTGAGGAGACCGTGTGATGGCGCGCAAGACGGCGTTGAAGCGGATCATCCTTGAGATGGGGATGGGCAACGACCTGCATGGCAGCGACTATACCAAGGCGGCGCTGCGGGCGGTGCAGGATGCGCTGCATCATTCCTCGATGAGCCTGATCGGGTCGTTGGGGTTGGATATCCACAAGATGCAGGTGGATGTGACGATCGGGGTGCAGGAGCCTTCGCAGGTGGATGTGGAACGGGTTCGCGCCTCGCTGCCCTATGGGGTGGTGACGGTGAAGGTGGTGAAGGGCGGGCTGGATGTGGTCGGCGCGAAGGATACCGCGGTGATCGCCAATGCCGGGATCGTGGTTTCGCTGGACGTGCCGCAATACGGGTGATGGCGTAATTTTTTGATATCGTAATGATATGGCCGCGGCTGGGGGTGCTCAGTCGCGGCCATATTTTTTGAGGAAGTAGCGGGCGGCGGCGATTTCGTAGGGGCGCAGGTTCAGTGCGGGGTCGGTGAGCTTCAGGCGGCGGGGTTTTGGGGGCCTGGGCTTGCGCGCGGGGCGCGGGCGCGGGGGGAGTTTGAGCCAGGCCGGCTGGTCGACGCCGAGGGCGTGGCAGAGCGGGCGCAGGAGGCGGGCGGCCTGGGGGGCGGCTTGCACGAAATCCTGGGTGTGGGGGTTTTGCAGGAGGTCGTGGAGGTGGCCGGCGCTGGGGCCGGCTTCCGGGATGCGCCTGGTGATCCAGCCGCGGCCTTGGGGAAGGCGGGTGGGGGCGTCGACAAGGGGCATGCCGGGGGCGGGGAGTTCGGGGATCTGGGGCGGCGTGGGGCGCTGGGCGGTTTTCGGGCGTTGGGTGGGTTTGCGGGGGGTGGGGAGGGTGTTGGTTTGCCAGCGTTCGTAGAGGCGGGTGAGGCGGTTGCTGAGGCGGTGGAGGCGGAGCCAGAGGAGGGTCCAGACGGGGCCGGGGAGGATCGGGAGGTCGCCGTGGGGGGCGATGATCCAGCGGAGCTCGGGCCCGGCCCAGATCGGGCGTGCGGGCGCGCTGACGACAGGAGCTGCGCGCGTGATGACGCGGCGCAGGCCCTGGATCAGGCCGGTGAGGAAGGGGGTGAACTGGATCATGGTTAGATATATAACTAACCAAATGTGGCGATGCAAGGGGTGGGTAGGAAAATTTTTGGGGTGTGTGGGAGGTTCCGAGAGCCCCCCTCATTGATCCGCTTCGCGGCTCAATCCCCCGCCAAGCGGCGAGGGAGAGAAGGAAGCCAGTAAGTAAGAAAGCGGTCACTAAGGCACTAAGGACGCGGGAAGAGGCTGGGGTTCGGGGAGGGGCGTAAGGAAGCAAGTTCAGATTCAACACAGAGACACAGAGGCACGGAGAAGCAAGGCAAGGGAGAAGGAAGGAAGATGGCGGAACCGCTTCGCGTTCCGCCCTACTCCGGGTGGTGGAGTGCGTGGTTTGGAAGTCTTTTTGCTTCTTTTTCTTCAGAAAAAGAAGGGCTTTCTTGCGTTTCTAGCCGGCGGGGGTTGGGGTCCAGGGGGTGAGGGACCAGAGGGTGGTGAGGAGGGCGCGGTCTTTTTCGACTTCGGTGGTCCAGGCGGGGCCGGGGAGGGTGATGGGGAGGAAGCCGGATTCGTCGGCGGCGGCGATGAATTCGGGGTCGGCGGCGATGCGGGTGAGGGCGGATTGGAGGGCGGCGATGCGGGCCGGGTCGGCGGTGGCGGGGAGGGCCAGGCCGCGCAGGATGGTGGCTTGCAGGGCGACGCCGGAGGCGTGCAGCGGGGCGACATCGGGGATGGCGTGGTGCGGGCGGCTTGTGGTGACGCCGAGGCCGGAGAGTGTGCCTTCGCGCAGGGCCTCGATCGCGTCGCCCATTGCCAGGATAGCGGCGGCGGCGTGGCCTTCCTGGGCGGCCTGGCGGGCGGCGCTGGCCGACGGGAAGGCGACGATGTGCAGTTGCGTGACGCTGAGGGCTTGCAGGCGCAGGGCGGCGAGGTGGCCGGGGCTGCCTTCCGGCGGGGTGCCGAGGGCCATGGCGACGCCGTCTTCCCCGGCGCGGCGCAGCAGGTCGGCGACGGAGGCGAGCGGGGAGCGGGGGCTGGAGACGAAGACCAGCGGTTCCTTCTGCACGGCGCCGACCAGGCGCAGGCGATCGAGCAGGCCTGGCGCGTCGCGGTCCACCATGCGGGCGGGCAGGGTGGGGCTGCTGACCCAGCCCAGGGTGAGGCCGGAGGCATCGGAGCCGGCGAGCAGGCGCAGGGCGGAGAGGCCGGCCTCGCCGGGGCGGTTGAGCACGGCCACGCGCACGTCGCGCAGATGGCGTTCCAGGAAGGGGGCGAAGGCGCGGGCGGAGGGGTCGGCGCCGCGGCCCGGGGGGCTGCCGACGATGAGGGAGAGCAGCGGCGGGTTGGGTGGGGGTTGGGTGCGGGCGAAGGCCGCTGTGGGGAGGGCGAGGGCTGCGGCGAGGAGGGCTCGGCGGGTGAGACCTCGCTCGGCGCGCACATCACCCCTCGCCCCGCCCTCTGCCCCGAGGGGAGAGGGGTCACGCTGTCGCGCTGGGCCTGCTTCGCAGCGTGCGCGGGAGGCCATGGGCTATGGGGCGGCGGGGGATTCGGTCGGCTTGGCGGGGGCCTGGGCATCCCGGCGGAGGCGGTTCTCGCCGAGGAAGAGCAGGATCGGGGCGGCGATGAAGATGGAGGACGAGGTGCCGACGACGACGCCGAACAGGTTCATCCAGGCGAAGCCGGCCAGCGAGGTGCCGGAGGCGAAGATGACCAGGGGTACGGAGGCCAGGAAGATGGTCATCGAGGTGCCGACTGTGCGGTTGAGGGTTTCGTTGATCGACAGGTCGATCAGGTCGCGCAGCGGCATGGTTTTGTAGCGGCGCAGGTTTTCGCGCATGCGGTCGTAGACCACGACCTTGTCGTTGGTGGAGTAGCCGAGGATGGAGAGGATGGCGCCGACCATCACCAGGTCGAAATCCAGCCCGGTGATGACGAGGAAGCCGATGGCCTTGGTGATGTCGAGCAGGAGGGTGACGACCGCGCCGACGGCGAACTGCCATTCGAAGCGGAACCAGATGTAGATCAGGATCATCAGCATCGAGACGCCGAGCGCGATCATGCCGTCGCGGAAGAGCTCGCCGGAGACGGCGGCGCCCACGGCATCGGTGCGCACGATGCGGGTGCCCGGGGCGGTGGCCTCCAGCGATTCCCGGACGCGGGTGATCATCTTCTGGTTCTCGGCTTCCGTCGGCTGGGGGCCGAGACGGATCATGACGGCGTTGTCGTCGCCGAAGCGTTGCATGGCGGGCTCGCCGAGGCCCCTTTGGGCGATGCCGTTCTTCAGGGCCGGGATGTCTGCCGGGCCAGGGGTGCGGATTTCCATGACGATGCCGCCGGCGAAATCGATGCCGAGGTGCAGGCCCGGGGTGAAGAACAGGATCAGCGAGGCGGTGGACAGGAACGCGGACACGATGAGGCCGAGGTAGCGGCCCTTCATGAACTTGTAGTTCGTGTTGTCCGGGACGATGCGGAAGAGGGGACGGATGAACATGGCTTCGTCCTAGACCGGTAGGGCCTGAGGCCGGTTGCGGGCATACCAGCGCACCATCATGAGGCGCGCGACCACGGTGGCGGTGAACATCGAGGTGAGGATGCCGACCGTGATGGTAATGGCGAAGCCGCGCACGGGGCCGGCGCCGAAGGTGAACAGCATGACGTGGCTGAGGAAGCCTGTCGCGTTGCTGTCCAGGATGGTGGAGAAGGCGCGGCTGTAGCCGTGCTGCATGGCGTTGAGCGGCGATCTTCCGGCGATCACTTCCTCGCGGATGCGTTCGTTGATGAGGATGTTGGCATCCACCGAGAGGCCCAGCGTGAGCAGGATGCCGGCCATGCCGGGCAGGGTGAGGGTGGCTTCCATCAGCGAGAGGATGGCGATCATGAGCACCAGGTTGGCGATCATGGCCACGTTCGCGAACCAGCCGAACAGGCCGTAGAACACGGCCATGTAGGCGAGCACGAGGACGAAGCCGACGGCGATGGCCAGGGCGCCGGCGCGGATGGCATCGGCGCCGAGTTCGGGGCCGACGGTGCGTTCCTCGATGACGGTGAGCGGGGCGGGGAGTGCGCCGGCGCGGAGCAGGATGGCGAGCTCGTTGGCGCTGGCGGCGGTGAAGTTGCCGCTGATCTGGCCGCGGCCGCCGACGATCGGCTCGTTGATGACCGGGGCGGAGATGACCTTGTCATCCAGCACGATGGCGAAGGGGCGGCCGACATTGGCGCGGCTGATTTCGGCGAAGCGGCGGGTGCCGACGCTGTCGAAGGTGAAGTTCACCACCCATTGGCTGTTGCGCGTGTCTTGGCCGGCGCGGGCGTCGATGAGGTTGGCGCCGTCGACCTCGATGCGGCGGCGCACGGCGATGCGGCCGCCGCCGCGGCCTTCGAGGGTGAGGAAATCGACGCCGGGGGGCGGGACGGCCTGGCTGACGTTGGCGGTTTCATCGGTGAGGCGGAAGGTCATGCGGGCGGTTTTGCCCAGCAACTGCTTGATGCGGTTGGGGTCTTCCACGCCAGGGAGCTGGACGACGATGCGGGCTTCGCCCTGGCGGGTGATGACGGGGTCGACCACGCCGGTTTCGTCGATGCGGCGGCGGACGATCTCGATGGACTGGGCGACGGCGGCGGTGGCGCGTTCGCGCAGGCCGATCGGGGAGAGGGTGACGGTGATCAGGCCCTCTGGCGACTGCTCGAATTCGAGGTCGGGGCGCTGGCCGGGCTGGGCGGTGGAGAGTTCGCGCAGGAGGCCCATGGCCTGGGCGACCTTCGTGGGGTCGTCCACGCGCACGGTGATGCGGTTCTGGGCGTGCTGGGCGGTGACGAGGAAGCGGGGGATGCCGGCGCGGCGGAAGGACTGGCGGGCGCTGTCGGCCATGCTGTCCAGCCGTTCCTTGATGACGGCGTTCATGTCTACCTCAAGGAGGAGGTAGGAGCCGCCCTTGAGGTCGAGGCCCAGGTGGATGGCGCGCCAGGGAACCCAGCTGGCGGGCTTGGGCAGGAGGTTGGGCAGGCTGAGCAGGACGCCCAGGGCGCAGACGCCGAGGATCAGCCAGGTTTGCAGGCGGCTGAAATACATCATGGGCCAAGGGTCCGGGGGGCGAGGGGGGGCAGGAGTCGGCTCCACTGGGCGGGAGGTCTGGAGGGGCGGAAAATGGCGACAAAGGGGGGGGAAGGCAACCATGCAGGGTGGCGGTGGCCGAAACGTGGCGTGGCTGGTAGGGCTGCCGCGTGTTGAGGAGCAGGAAATGAGCGGCGTGGTGCGCATCGGCGTGGCGGGGGCCGGGTATTTCGGGCGGTTTCATGCGCAGAAGGTGGCGCAGGGCGCGCGCAGCGTGCTGGTGGGGGTGCATGACCCGGATGCGGGGCGCGCGGGGGCGCTGGCGGCCGAGATGGGGTGTGCGGCACTGGGGTGGGAGGCGATGCTGGCAGCGAGCGATGCGGTGGTGGTGGCATCGCCGGCGGCGGCGCATTTCGGCGCGGCTTCGGCGGCGTTGCGGGCCGGCAGGCATGTGCTGGTGGAGAAGCCGGTGGCGGCGACGCTGGAGGAGGCGGATGCGCTGATCGGGCTGGCGGCGGAGCGTGGGTTGGTTCTGCAGGTGGGGCACCTGCTGCGCTATGCGCCGGAGCGGGCGGCGGTGGTGGCGCGGATGGCGCGGCCGCGGTTGATCGAGTGCGTGCGGGTGGCGCCGTTCCGGCCGCGTGGGACGGATGTGAGCGTGGTGCTGGACCTGATGGTGCACGATTTGGACATGGTGCTGTCCTTGGTGGCGGCACCGCTGGTGCGGGTGGAGGCATCCGGCACGGTGGTGGCGAGCGGGAAGCTGGACCTGGTGCGGGCCTGGCTGGGCTTCGCGGATGGGACGGCGGCGGTGCTCTCGGCGAGCCGGGTGGCGGCGGCGGTGGAGCGGCGGATGGTGGTGAGCGGGGATGAGGGGGTGCTGGAGCTGGATTTCGGCGCGCGGACGTTGCGGCATGTGCGGCCGCAGGTGGGGGTGGAGGCGGCGGTGGCCGAGGAGGGGGGCTGGGAGGCGGCCGACCTGATCGCGGCCGAGCATGCGGCGTTCGCGGCGGCGGTGCTGGATGGGGCGCCGGTGCTGGTGGACGGGGCGGCGGGGCGGCGGGCGCTGGAGGCGGCGCTGCTGGTGGAGCAGGCCGCCTCCAGGTAGCGGTTTACGCGGCGGCGCGGCCGCGATTCTCCATCTGGTCGAGTGCGGCGAGGATGCCGGCGGAGAGGCCGTCCTCCAGGAAGTTCAGGCGCAGCGTGCCGTCGGGCAGGCGTTCGGAGACGGTGAAGCGGGCTTCGCAGTTTTGGCCGAGGCTGTCGGCGCGCAGGGTGCCGCGGGCGCCGGCGGAGAGGGTGGAGAAGCCTTCGACGCGGGCGCCGCCGCGGGAGATGTCGCGCAGGCGGCCTTCGAGGCGGGGGGTGCCGTCGCCCTGGATGATGCAGGGCTTGTCGACGGGGTAGCGCGGCTGCAGGCGGCGATCAGCGTCGGCGGTGGCGGTGCGGATGGCGCCGATGATGTTGCCGTTGAGCGCATCGATGGTGGCGGAAATGGCATTGGAGTTGCCGAGCAGGCTGGCGGCCTGGGTGCCGGAGCGCTGGGCCTCGGCGGAGACTTCCGCGATGCGCTGGGAGACTTCTTCCGCGGCGGTGCCGGTTTGGGCGACGTTGCGGGCGATTTCCTGGGTGGCGCTGGCCTGCTGTTCCACGGCGGCGGCGACGGCGACGGAGACGCTGGCGAGTTCCTGGATGCGCAGGCCGATCTCGCCGACCGCTTCCACCACGGAGCCGGTGGTGGACTGGATTTCAGCGATCTGGCGCGAGATTTCCTCGGTGGAGCGGGCGGTTTGGGTGGCGAGGTTCTTCACCTCCGAGGCGACGACGGCGAAGCCCTTGCCGGCATCGCCGGCGCGGGCGGCCTCGATGGTGGCGTTGAGGGCCAGGAGGTTGGTTTGCGCGGCGATGGAGCCGATGAGCTGGACGACGTCGCCGATGCGCTGGGCGGAATCCGACAGGGACTGGATGCGCTGCTGGGCGCGTTCGCCGCCTTCGACGGCGCGCTGGGCAACGGCGCCGGCCTGGGCGACCTGGGCGGCGATCTCGTTGATGGAGGCGCTGAGCTCCTCGCTGGCGGCGCCGACGGCCTGGGCGTTGGCCAGGGCTTGCTCGGCGGCAGCAGCCACCGTGGTGGCGTTGCTGCTGACGCGCTCGGCGGCGGCGTTCATTTCCCGCGCTTCGCCGGCGATGGTGGCGGTTTGCTGGGCGACCTGGCCGACGGCGGCGCGGGTTTGGCTTTCCACGGTGTTGGCCATGGCCTGGATGGTGGCGCGGCGCTCGATGGCGGTTTTACGCTCGTTCTCCTCGCGCTCGCGGGCGGCGTAGGCGAGGCGGGCGCGCATGCCGCGCAACATGCGGATGGTGCGGTGGAATTCGCGCGCGGCGGTGAGGGGGATTGTTTGGGTGGCTTCGCCGCGGATAATCGCGTCGAACGCAGCTTCCAGCTGGCGCAGGGGGCGGCGGAGGGAGGCGAGGAGCCAGAGGCTGAACAGGGCGGAGACGACGAGGGCGACCGCGAAGAGGATCAGCGCGCCGGACATGTGCAGGTTGAAGTCTGCTTCGGCTTCCGCGTTGATTTCCTTGCCGAGGCGCTCCTGCAGCACGATCAGGGCCAGGGCGGCTTCGCGGGCCTCTGTGAAGCGCGGGAGGAGGGTGGCGCGGATGTGGTTGGCGAGGGCGTTGTGGTCGCCGGTCTCGGCAATGCGCATCCCCTCCTGCAGGCCGTCGCGGACGAAGATGCCACGCTTGGCCGCGAAGTCGTCGGCGAGCTTCTTCTCCTCCGGCGTGAGGTAGGTGGCCATGTATTCGGCCCAGAGGGCGGTGATGCGATCGCGGTTGGCGACGATCCCGCGGGAGGCCTGGCGTGCGTTGTCTGGCTTGCCGTCCTGCAGGGCGTCGTCCGCGTCGCGCAGCAGGGAGACGTTGCTGTGCATGAGGTCGACGATGCCGGCGAGCTGGCGGGAGGGGACGAGGCGGTCGGCGTAGAGGGTGCGCAGGGCCTCGTTGGAATCGTTCATGCCGTAGAGGGTGACCCCCCCGATGCTGAGCATGATGACGGCCATGACGGTGAAGGCGAGGACGAGGCGGCCGGTGATGCTGCGCCAGAGCGAGGCGAGGCGGGCGCCGGGGCCGGCGGGGACGAGCTCGCCATCGGCCAAGGCCATGGTGGGGCGGCCGGCGCGCATGGCGGCGTAGGCCTCGGTGGCGGCGGCGATGTCTTCCCGGCTGGCGCGGGTGCGCACGGAGATGTAGCCGCGGTGTTCTCCATCTTCCACGACAGGGGTGATGTTGGCGCGGACCCAGTAGAAGCCGCCGGACTTGGTGCGGTTCTTGACCAGGCCTTCCCAGGCGCGGCCGGCCTTGATGGTGGCCCAAAGGTCGGCGAACGCCTCTTTCGGCATGTCTGGATGGCGGACGAGGTTGTGCGGCTCGCCCATCAGCTCCTGCTCGGAGAAGCCGCTGATATGGGTGAAGGCCTCATTGGCGAAGACGATGCGGCTGTCGGGCGTGGTACGGGAGGCCAGGATCTGGCCTTCGCTGACTTCGATCTCTTCGTTGGTGACAGGCTCGTTCACTCGCATGGGGCGGCATTCCTCGTCATTCGGCCGGGTCTCCGCGGTTCCATGCACCGGGAAGCATGAACAGGGGGTTGATGGGCGGCCGGGGCAGCGGCGGCTTGCTGTGATCGGAGGCATTTGCGACGCTTCCCTGCAACGCCGGGACAGGCGCCGGGCGAGGGAGGGAACGATGAGCTACGAGACCATCACCTATGAGCTGCGGGACACCACGGCGGTGATCACGCTGAACCGGCCGGAGCGGCGCAATGCGCTGAGTTTGCAGCTGCAGAAGGAGCTGGCGGCGGCGCTGATCGAGGCCGACGAGCACAACGCGGTGCATTGCGTGGTGTTGAAGGGGGCGGGGCCGCATTTCTGCGCGGGGGCCGATTTGTCTGAATACTCGGCGCAGCGGGGGCCGGAGTATCGCGGGCGGGAGGAGATCGACGACGATATCTGGCGGCTGGAGCAGGGGCAGAAGCTGCGCATGACGCTGTTCGACATGCACAAGCCGGTGATCTGCATGGTGCATGGCACGGTGATCGGCGTGGGCACTGACATCATGCTGCTGTGCGACATCGCGATTGCGGCCGATGACACGCGGATCGGGTTTCCGCCGGTGCGGGACCTCGGCACGCCGCCGGGGCATATGTGGCTCTACAATATCGGGCCGCAGTGGGCGAAGCGGCTGATGCTGACGGGGGATTCGGTGACCGGGACCGATGCCGCCGAGATCGGGCTGGTGCTGAAGGCGGTGCCTATGGCGGATTTGGAAGGCGAAGTGATGCGGTTGGCAGGAAGGATGGGGTTGGTGGACCCGCATCTTTTGAGTGCCAACAAGCGGTTGATCAATCTGGGGCTGGAGCTGATGGGGGCTCGGACCCTGCAGCGCCTGGCGGCCGAGATCGATGCGCGCGGGCACAACGCGCCGATGGCCCGGGAGTTCAAGAAGACGATGCGGGAGTTTGGCGTGAAGCACGCCTTCACCAAGCGGGATTCGGCGTTTGGGCGGGGGTATGCGAGCGTGAAGGGGCCTGATAAGGATTGAAGCAAGCGGTTCTTTTTTGAAAAAAAGAACCAAAAAACTTTTGTTCGTTTGCTGGCCTCGATGCCCGAGGCCGCAAACGAGTGAAGTTTTTTTGCTTCTTTTTGTTCACAAAAAGAAGATTCTTTCTTGGGGGTCGTGATGAAGGCTGTTGTTTGCGAAGTGCTGGGCGGGCCCGAGGTTCTGGTGATTCGGGAGTTGCCTGATCCGGCGCCGCCGGGGCCGGGCGAGGTGCAGGTGCGCATTCTGGCGCGGGGCGCGCAGTATGTGGATGTGCTGCAGGTGGCGGGCACCTACCAGACCAAGCCGGCGATGCCGTTCATTCCCGGGGGGGAGGCGGCGGGCGAGATCGTGGCCGTGGGTTCCGGCGTGGAGGGATTTGCCGTCGGGGACCGGGTGATGAGCCGGCATTCCGATGGGGCGTTCAAGTCGCTGGGGAACTGCAAGGCTTCTTCTTGCGATCTGCTGCCCGCGGCTTTGAGCTTGGAAGAGGGGGCGGCGTTTCGGGGGGCCTATACGACCGCGTATTACGCGCTGGTGCAGAAGGGGCGGATGAAGCCGGGCGAGTGGGTGCTGATCCATGGCGCGGCGGGGGGGATCGGGATTTCGGCCATTCAGATCGCCAAGCTGTATGGGGCGAAGGTGATCGCGACGGCGTCCGGCGAGGCGAAGCGGGCGGCGTGCCTGGCGCAGGGGGCGGACCATGCGATCGAGTATCGCGGGGGGTTCAAGGATAAGGTGAAGGAACTGACCGGGGGGAAGGGCGTGGATATCGTCTATGACCCGATCGGGGCGGAGGTGTTTGACGAGTCCACGCGGTGTTTGAACTGGGGGGCTCGGCTGTTGATCCTGGGGTTCCTGGGCGGGGCGCCGGCGCTGGCGAAGACGAACCATCTGCTGATCAAGGGGGCGGAGGCGATCGGGGTTTGGATCGGGGGGCTGGGGATGAACGAGCCGGCCGTGGCCGAGGCGAATATGCAGGTGTTGTTGGGGTTGGCGGCGGAGGGGAAGCTGCGGCCGGCGATTTCGCATCGGTTCCCGCTGGAGCAGGCGGCGGATTGCTTGCAGGCGATTATTGGGCGGGAGGTGATTGGGAAGGCGGTGCTGGTGGGGTAGGGGGACGGCGAGCAAGCAAGTAAGGCAGGTTCACCACGGAGGCACGGAGGGCACTGAGAAGGCACGGAGGTGAGGATTCCGCTCCGTGCCTTCTCCGTGTTGTCCGTGCCTCCGTGGTGAGTCTTTCTTTTTCTGACGCCGCTACCGCCCCTGGTAGCTGGGTGCGCGCTTGCCGAGGAAGGCGGCGACGCCCTCCGCAAAATCCTGGGTTTGCATGCTCTGGTGGAAGGCTTCGCGTTCGGCGTTCATCTGGGACGGGAGGTCGCGATCGGCGCTTTCGCGCAGGAGGCGCTTGATGCGGCCGTAGGCTTGGGTGGGGCCGGTGGCGAGGCGTTGGGCGAGGGCCTGGGTGGCGGCGGCGAGGTCGGCGGCGGGGACGACCTGGTTGATGAGGTTGAGGCGCAGGGCTTCCTGGGCGTCGATGGTGTCCGCCAATAGGGCGATTTCCAGGGCCTTGCGCAGGCCGACGAGGCGGGGGAGGTGCCAGGAGGCGCTGCCATCCGGGCTGGTGCCGACGCGGGTGTAGGCGAGGGTGAATTTCGCGTCGTCGGCGGCGATGGCGAGGTCGGCGGCCAGGGCGACGCTCATGCCCGCGCCGGCGACGGGGCCGTGGAGGCTGGCGATGACGGGCTGGGGCATTTCGGCCAGGCGGGCGAGGGTGCGGTGGAGGGGGAGCATGATGGCGTCCACCACCTGCGGGCCTTCGGTGAGGCCGCGTTGGATGACGCTGAGGTCGCCGCCGGCCATGAAGCCTCGCCCGGCGCCTTTGAGGACGATGACGCGCAGGTCGGGCTTTTGTTGCAGGGCGAGGACGGCGGATTCCAGGGCCTCGGCCATGGGGATGTCGAGCGCGTTCAGGGCCTTGGGACGGTTGAGGGTGAGGGTGGCGATGGGGCCATCGGCTTCGACGATCAGGGGGGCGTCATGCATGTGCGGTCTCCGTCTTCGAAATTGCCTCGCGCGCCTTCGGCGCTGCCGGCATAGGGGGGCGGGCCGTCGATGGCTTCCATGGCTTGGCGGGCGAAGGCGCGGCTGAGGGACAGCGTGTTGGCGGCATCGGCGGCGGCGGCGTTGCCGGCGCGGACTCTTGCGGCGATGCCTTCGAAGATGACGGCGAAGCGCCAGAGGGCGAAGGCGAAGTGGAAGGGCCAGAGGCCCGGTGTGGGTTTGGCGGCGTGGACGTAGTCGGCGATGTGCTCTTCCTCGGTGGGGATGCCGAGGGCCTGGTGGTTGAGGCCGGCGATGCCGCCGTAGTGCTC
>CAMDAM010000064.1 GCA_945888575.1 Asaia bogorensis
GTGCGCGCCCTCCCCTACGAGGTTGCCTGGCCGCTTCGCAGCGGCTCGATGTCGACAAGGAACGCCTTGAACTCCGGCGTCTGGGTGTTCGCGTCGCCCACGAAGGGCGTCAGCGTGTTCACGCCGAAGCTCTTCTTGGTCTCACCCACAAAGCCGAAATGGATCGGCATGCCCACGGTGTGGACCTTCCTGCCATCCACGGTGAGCACCGGCACGCGGCGGGTGACGACGACCTTCGCCTTCACCGAGCCGCGGTTGGAGCGCACCCGCACCCAGCCGCCATTCTCGATCTTCTTCTCGGCGGCCAGTTCCGGCGAGATTTCCACGAAGAATTCCGGCTGCACGATGGCGTTCAGCTTCACGTGCTTGGTCCAGTAGTGGAAATGCTCGGTCAGGCGGTAGGTGGTGGCGACATAGGGGAAGTCCTTCGCGGTGCCGAAGGCCTCCATGTCGCCTTTGTACACCCGCGCCGCCGGGTTGGTCGGGTTCCTGGGGTGAAGAACATTGGCCGACGGGCTCTCGAACGGTTCGTAATGCTCGGGGAACGGCCCTTCCGCCATGGCCTTGGTGGCGAACAGCCGGGCCACGCCCTCCGGGTTCATGATGAACGGCGAGGCCCCGCGGGAGGGTGGCAGAGCCGGCGGGTAGTCCGGCACGTCTGGCCCGACCCAGGCGCGCCCGTTCCAGGACAGGTACTTCTTCTTTCCGGACCACGGCTTGCCCTCGGCATCCGCGCTGGCGCGGTTGTAGAGGATGCGCCGGTTGGCCGGCCAGGCGAAGCCCCAGCCCGGGTGGATGCCGAGCCCCGATGGATCGGCGTTGTTGCGCCGCGCCGTCATGTTCCCGGCCTGGGTATAGGCGCCGGAGTAGATCCAGCACCCGGCCATGGTGGAGCCGTCGTCGCGCAGCTGGGCGAAACCGTCCACCTGCTCGCCGGCCCTGCGCAGGATGCGGGTGGCATCCGCGGGGTCGGCGAGGTCTGCCAGCGCCTTGCCCGAAAGCTCCCGCAGCAATTCGTCGGGTCTCGGGTTGTTGGGCACCAGGTACGACCAGTCCAGCTTCTGGATCGGCTCCGGATTGGCGCCGCCCTGCTTGGCGTAGAGGGCGCGGATGCGCAGGAACAGATCAGCCATGATGGCCGAATCCGTCCGCGCCTCACCCGGCGGTTCCGCCGCTTTCCAGCGCCAGTTCAGCGTGCGGCTGGAATTGGTGAAGCTGCCTTCGTCCTCGGCAAAGCACGCCGCCGGGAGCATGAACACCTCGGTGGCAACCTTGGACGAGTCGATCTGGTTGAACTCGCCATGGTTCTCCCAGAAGCGCACCGTCTCGGTTTCCAGCGGGTCGATGCTGACCAGGAACTTCAGCTTGGACAGCGCGGCCCGCATCTTGCCCTTGTTGGGCACGCTGAGCAGCGGATTGTAGCCCTGGCAGATGAAGCCGTTCAGCTTGCCCTGGTGCATCAGGTCGAAGATCTGCAGGGTGTCGTAGCCCTGGTCCAGCTTCGGCAGCCAGGCGTAGCCGAACTCGTTCTCCTTCGTGGCGTTCACGCCCCACATGGCCTTCAGCAGGCTGACGTAGAACTTGGGATAGTTCTGCCAGAAGCTGATCTGCCCGGGCTGCATCGGCCGGAAGTCGCGCGCGCCGAGATGCGACGCAAGCGTCGGCTCGTTGTCGCGCGGCATGGCCAGGTAGCCCGGCGTGCTGGTGGAGAGCAGGCCGAGATCGGTGAGACCCTGCACGTTGGAGTGGCCACGCAGCGCGTTCACGCCACCGCCGGGCACGCCCATGTTGCCGAGCATCAGCTGCAGCATCGCCGCCGCACGGATGGTCTGCGACCCGTAGCTGTGCTGCGTCCAGCCCAGCGCGTAGAGGATCGTCATCGACTTCTCGCCGTTGCCGGTGGAAGCGATGAACTCGCAGACCTTCTCGAACTTGTCCTTCGGGCTGCCGCAGATGCGGGAGACCATCTCCGGCGTGTAGCGCGCCACGTGCTTCTTCAGCAGCTGGAACACCGAACGCTCGTGCTGCAACGTCTCGTCGCGCAGCGGGAAGCCATCCGGCCCCAGCTCGTAGTCCCAGCTCGCCCGGTCGTAGGTGCGGCGCTCGGCGTTGTAGCCGCTGAACAGGCCCTCTTCCGGATCGAACTTGTAGGCGTCCTTCACGATGTAGGCGGCGTTGGTGAAGGCCTTCACGTATTCGGCGTGGAAGCGGTTGGTCTGCAGAAGGTGGTTGATCACCCCCAGCAGATAGGCCGTGTCCGTGCCCGCCCGGATCGGGCAGTACAGGTCGGAGACGGCGGCCGAGCGCGTGAAGCGCGGGTCCACCACCACAAGGCGGGCGTTGTTCTTCGCCTTGGCCTCGATCGCCCATTTGAAGCCGCACGGATGCGCTTCAGCGGCGTTGCCGCCCATCACCAGGATGAGGTCGGCGTTCTTGATATCCGTCCAGGAATTCGTCATCGCACCGCGACCGAATGTCGGAGCCAGACTGGCCACCGTCGGCGCGTGTCAGATGCGAGCCTGGTTCTCCACCTGGGCGAGGCCCAGGCCGC
Source organism: Asaia bogorensis (assembly GCA_945888575.1). Lineage (GTDB taxonomy): Bacteria > Pseudomonadota > Alphaproteobacteria > Acetobacterales > Acetobacteraceae > CAMDGX01. Next base: position 2,552 of record CAMDAM010000064.1, read on the forward strand.
GGGTCACTTTCCAGGTCAGCCAGCCGATCTCGTTGGAGGTCGCGCAGCCGGCCAGGAACCCGGTGGAAAGCCAGCGGTTCACCGGCGTGCCATCGCGGTTCGCAGCGATGAAGTTCGCGTCGCGATCCTGCTTCATCAGCGTCGCGATGCGGTCCATCGCGAAATCCCAGGTGACGCGCTTGAACTCGGTGCTGCCGGGGGCGCGATACATCGGGAACTTCACGCGGGTCTTGGCGTGGATGAAATCCACCACGCCGGCGCCCTTGGGGCAGAGCGTGCCGCGGTTCACGGGATTGTCCGGATCGCCTTCCACATGGAACACCTCGCCATGGGCGTTCTTGGACTTGTCCCCGGTGCTGTAGAGGATCATGCCGCAGGAGACGGAGCAGTAGGGGCAGGTGTTGCGCGTCTCGGTCGCCCGGGAGAGCTTGAAGGGGCGCACTGCCTGCGCCACCGCATCGCTCACTCCGCCGAATCCGAGGGCCGACAATGCCGAGCCCGCCGCTCCCGCCCCGACCAGCTTCAGCAGCTGGCGGCGTGGGAGTTGAACATTCATTGAGTCCCTCCTTGGCCCCGTCGGGCCCTGCAGACGCCTCTCCATGCGGCGACGGAACGTCGCCTTACCCGCCGCAAAGGGCGGTTACGTTGCTGTTACCCGTTTCGATTTGTTCGAATCAACTCTTTTCAAAACCCGTTGGGATACGTCAGTAGCTCAGCACCCGCGTTTCATCGTCCATGACGCGCTGCAACATGGCGGCGGCGCCCATCAGGCCGGCGCATTCCTCGATCAGGTCGGCATCACCCATATTGAAGAGTTCCAGATTCGCAGGGCATGCCCAGAACCGGGCGCCGAGCGCATGGGCCTCGCGGATCCAGTCATGCACGCTCTTGCCGGAGCCCGGCTTCGGCTCCAGGCCGGCGGCCACGCCGCGCTTCATCAGCCGGCCCGCGGTTGCGGTGCACACCACGTCCACCTCGATGTCCATCGCGGCGGCCACGGCAGCGTGGTAGAAGGGGGCGCCGAGTTCCTCGTGGTTGCGCGGGTCGGTGTTGGCGAGAACGATCAGCAGGCGCTTGGGCACTACGGCATTCCTTCCAAGGCCAGTTCGCGCAGCAATGCGATGACATCCTCTATCTGCCCACCCAGCAGCCGCACCCCGGCCAGATGCGATGCCGCGATGGTGGGCGCGTCCTGCAGCGGCACATCGCGCAATGCGGCTTCCAGATCCGGCAAGGCACGCGCCGGGGTGGCGACCACGTCGCCGCGCAGCAGCGCGCGTTCGATGATCCCTTCGGCGCGCAGGCGCAGGGTCACCTCCAGCGTTCCGCCTGGGGTGCGCCGTGAACGTGCCAGCATGCGTTCACCGTGCGGCGGGTCTTCGCCCTGGATGAAGGCGGCGGTGCCGATTTCTTCAGCTTCAAGGGAAGCGGCCTGCCGCGTCTCGGCCTCGTCCAGCGCGCCGGGCTCCACCACCCGCCCGAGTGCGGTACCGATCGCAGCCGCCAGCGCCGCCTTGACCGCTGGCAGCGGCACGGCCTGCCCTAGCAGGCCTTCGAGGTCCGCCACCCGTGCCCCCGCCGGGCGCGGCCCCTCCTTGTCGCCGGCCCATCGCAGCGCTCCGGCCAGCAAAGAGCGGTCAAGGCGCACCAGCACCGTGCCCTGGTAGAGCAGCGTCGGCCCGTCGAACCAGCCGCCGGTGCCGCACAGCTTGCGGCCATCCACCTCCACGTCATTGCGTGGACGAAAGCGTGCGTCCACCCCGAAGCCGCGCAGTGCGGTTGCCACCGCGCCGCAGAGGCATGCCGCCACTGCCTCGATCCCACCCGGGAAGGCCGTGGCCGGCAGCAGCAGCTCCCAGCCCAGGATGCCCGGCCCCATCACGATCGCGCCGCCGCCGGTAACGCGCCGGGCGACCGCCACGCCGTGCGTGGTGCACCAGGCCTCGTCGATCTCGCGCGCCAGCACCTGGTGGCGGCCCACCAGGGCGCAGGGGGGAAAGGACTGGAAGCGTAGTGTATCCGGCGATAGGCCGCGCCGGTGGCGTTCCGCCAGCGCCGCACTGGCGGCCAGGTGCCAGGTGGGGCGCTGCACCCCGCTATCCACCACCCGCAGCGCGGTCACGACACCAGTTGCTTCCGGATGCGCCGGAGATCGCCGCCATTCGGGGCGAACGGGTAGCTGGCGATGTCGCGCGGCGGGCTGTCGCCATAGGGGCGGTCGCAAGCCGAGATGTCCTCCCGCTCCCGCCCCGGGCAGCCGGAGGTGCGGAACGCCACCCCTGCCCGCACGACTGCCGCAAGCTCATCCGGCGGCAGGCCGAACCCCGTGAGCATCCCGTCGCCATCGAATTCCAGCGCCTCGAAGGCATGGCCGCGGAAGGCCAGCAGGTAGCGGGCCAGCTGCACGCGGCGCCACCGGCCGCGCGGCGTGGCCGGTTGGTGCGCCAGCAGCGAGCCCGCTTCCGGGAAGAAGCAGAACAGGTGGCTCTGCCCGCCCATCCGCGCCAGTTGGGCGCAGAGCGACAGCACGTCCCGGTCGCTTTCGCCCAGGCCGACGATCAGGTGCATGCCGACGCGGCCGGGGCCGAACACGGCATGCGCGGTCTCGAAGATCCGCCAGTAGCGGTCCCAGCTATGCGGGCTCGCCACGCCCTTGCCGCGCGTGGCGGCGAAGAGCTCCGGCGTGCAGGCATCCAGCGCCACGGTGAAGATATCGGCGCCCAGCCCGTGCAGCCCGCGCACATCCGCCTCGGTCATCGTCGTGGGGTTGGACAGGATGGAGACGGGCACGCGCCCGCGCGGAATGCGCGCCATCCAGCGCTCCAGCACCGTGGCGGTGTCCTCGTCGGACTGCGGATGGGTGATCATGCTGATGCACATGCGCTCGAACACCGGCCGCTCGCCCATCGCCTCCACGCGGGAGATCACCTCCTCCAGCGGGGCGGTGGGCCAATCGACGCGGATGAAGTTGCGGTCGGCATAGGCGCGCTCCGCCTCCCGGTGCCGCGCCAGGCCGCAATAGGCGCAATTGGCCCGGCAGCCCTCGGGGTAGGTCAGCAGCAGGTTCAGGCAGCGCGTGCAGGAACAGCGATGCATCTTCGCCGCCGACAGCCCCAGCGTGGCCGCCGCCGCCGTGGACATCTGCACCCAGTCCGGTGAGCGCATCGGGGGCGACCTCATGCGGCGCACCGCGCCAGGCCGCAGCACGCCATGGGCTGGGAGACGGGGCGGCCCAATGCGCGGGCCGCCGCGGCGATGCCCTCGGCCGGATGCGCGATGCCGTCGAACCCCGCCAGCAGCGCCGCCGCATCGATGCGCAGACGGGCCTTGCCGGCGGGGCGCGCGCATCCCAGCAGCAACGTCCGGTCGGCCAGTCGCGTGCGGGCACGGGCGAAGAACAGTGCAACCTCCTGCGGATCGGGGTTACGGAACATATCGGGGGCAGCAAGCTGCGGCATCAGTACCACCAGGATCACCGTCTCTGCCGCACTCTGCGCGATGATCTCCAGCGCCGCATCCTCGCCGCGCAATTCCCCGAAATGCAGCCCCACCACGATATGCGGCACCGTGTGCAGCCCCGCCGCCAGCAGCGCCTGCAGGGATGCCGCGAAATCCGCCACCGGGCGGTCCAGCCGATACACCTCGCGGATGGTCGCGGCGTCGCCGATGATGTCCAGCATCGCCACGTCCACCCCGGCCGCGGCCAACGCCGCCGCGCGCCGCTCGTCCACCAGCGCGGTGTGCACCGCAACCTGCAGGGCGGGATGGTCCCGCTTCAGCGCCGCCACGACCGGCAGGAACCGCTCGAACTTCACCTCGTTGCGCCGGTCCGATCCGCCTGAGAGCAGAAACCCCGCCAACCCTTCCTGCGCGATGCCGTCGCGCACCAGCCGGTCCAGCGCCTCTGGCGTGGTGGCCGGCACCATCGGCGCCAGAACCTCCGCCCGGCAATGGTGGCAGTTCAGCGCGCAGGCCGGCCCGGTGATCGAGAACGCCGGAAAGCGTCGCGACATCAGGCACGGGGACAGGTCCTCGACCTCATGATGGCGAAACGTCGGCGTGGAGGCGCGGAACGGCCTGGCGCCGAAAGACCGGCCGGCATCGCTCAATGCCTGGAGTGTCGCAGGCGCCAGCCGCGCCTGCCCCGCCAGCCAAGCCCGCGCGGCCTCGTGGCTCGGCACGAAAGGCGGGGGCGCCATCATCCGGAGGGGCGGGCTTCGCTCAGCTCTCCTCCGTGGCCAGTTGCTTGCGCTGCTTGTTGAACATCGGCAGCAGTGGCGAGACCAGCAGCAGCACCGCGAAGGCAAGGCACACGGCAGAGATCGGGCGCTCCACGAACATCATGAAGTCGCCCTGGCTCAGGATCATCGACTTGCGCAGGTTGTTCTCCAGCATCGGGCCCAGCACGAAGGCGAGCACCAGCGGCGCCGGCTCGTAGCCGTATTTCTTCATCAGCCAGCCCAGGATGCCGAAGCCCAGCATCAGGTACACGTCGAAAACCTGGTTCGAAACGCTGTAGGCGCCGATCACGCAAAACAGCAGGATCATCGGGAACAGGATCTTGTAGGGCACCTTCAGCAGCTGCACCCACAGCCCGATCAGCGGCATGTTGAGCACCAGCAGCATGGCGTTGCCGATATACATGCTGGCCACAACGCCCCAGAACAGCTGGGGATTCTGCGTCATCATCAGCGGGCCTGGCTGCACGCCGTGCACGATGAAGGCGCCCAGCAGCAGGGCCATCACCACGTTGGGCGGAATGCCCAGCGTCAGCAGCGGGATGAAGCCCGCGCCGGCGGCCGCGTTGTTCGCCGTCTCCGGCCCCGCCACGCCCTCGATCGCGCCCTTGCCGAACCGCTCCGGCGTTTTGGAAAGGCGCTTCTCCATCGCGTAGGAGAGGAAGGAGGAGATCACCGCGCCGCCGCCCGGCAGGATACCGAGGAAGAAGCCCATCACCGAGCCGCGCGCGATCGGCCCCGCGCTGCGCTTCCAGTCGTCGCGCGAGGGCATCAGCCCCTTCACATTGGCCTGGAACACCTCGCGGTCCAGCCGCTGTTCCAGGTTGTTCAGGATCTCCGCGATCCCGAACAGCCCCATCACGATCGGCACCAGCCCGAGCCCGTCGATCAGCTGCATCTGGTCGAAGGTGAGCCGCGGCATGGCGGTGATCGAATCGATCCCCACCAGCCCCAGCACCACGCCCAGGCAGGCCATGATCAGCGCCTTGATGATGGAGCCCTGGCTCAGCCAGACCAGGATCGTGAGGCCCAGCACCATCAGGCTGAAATATTCCGCCGGCCCGAACTTCACCGCCACCCGCGCCAGCGTCGGCGCCAGCAGCATCAGCCCCACCACCGCCAGCGTGCCGGCAATGAACGAGCCGATCGCCGCCATGCCCAGCGCCGGGCCCGCACGGCCGTTGCGCGCCATCTGGTAGCCGTCCAGGCAGGTGACCACGCTCGCCGCCTCGCCCGGAATGTTCACCAGGATCGCCGTTGTGGAGCCGCCGTACATCGAGCCGTAGTAGATGCCCGACAGCATGATGATCGCCGCCTCGGGCGTGATGTTGAAGGTGATCGGCAGCAGCAGCGACATCGCCGCCACCGGCCCGATCCCCGGCAGCACGCCGATCAGCGTGCCGATGAACACGCCGGCGAAGCAGAACAGCAGGTTCATCGGCTGCGTCGCCACGCTGAGGCCCAGCCACAGGCTGTTGAAAACGTCCATGGTGCGCGCTCAGTCCGGCAGGAACAGGATGCCGACGGGCAATTGCGTGCCCAGCCAGGCGACGAACACGGCCCAGGCGCCCAGCGTGGTGAGTGCCGATCCCAGGATCGCCACGCGCCAGCTCTGCGGCTCCACCGTCTTGAACAGCACCAGCAGCAGCACCGCGGTGGTGAGGATGAAGCCGAAATACTCCACCACCGCCGCGTACAGCAGCATCAGCGCCATCACGTACAGCACCTTGCCCCAGCGCAGCCCGGCAAAGGCATCACCCAGCCCGGAGGACTCCTCAGCCGGCGCCCGCAGGCTCTGCACCAGCAGCGTGCCCGACAGCCCGGTCATGATGATGCCCGTCCAGAACAGGATGAAGCCCGACCCCGGGTCGTTCGGCCGGCCCAGCCCCAGCTCCCGCCCCTGCAGCAGGATGAAGGCGGAGATGCCAAGCGCGATCAGTGCGGTGAACGTGTCGGCGCGCAGGCGCATGGTCAGGAGGTCTTCAGGCCGAGGCGCTCGATCAGCGCCTTCTGCTCGATGATCGTCTCATTCACGAACTTGATGTAGTCCGCTGTCGGCAGGTATCGCGGCGCCATGTCGAACTTGTCCAGCGTGTCCAGCACGGCCTTGTCCTGCATCGCAGCACGGAAGGCCTCATCCAGCTTCTTCACCGCCACCGGGTTCATGTTGCGCGGCCCGGCAATGCCGAACGGCGAATCGGACACGATCGGGAAACCCAGCTCGGTCAGCGTCGGCACGTTGGGCCACTTCTTTGTCCGCGACGGGCCCCAGGTGCACAGCAGCCGCAGCTCGCCGGCATCCACCAGCGGGCCCCAGCCGGTGCTGTCGGCGGTGGCGGAGACGTGCCCGCCCATCACGGCGGCCGAGGTTTCGGCCCCGCCCTTGAACGGCACCTGCGTCCACTTCACGCCTGCCGCGGCGGCGATCTGCTCCATGGTGATGTGCAGCGTGGTGCCCGCGCCCGGCGTTGCGTAGGTGATCTTGCCCGGCTCGGCGCGCGCGGCCTCGATCAGCTCCTTGAAGGTCTGGTACTTCGAATCCTTCTTCACCACCACGCCGAAGGTGTAGCCGGTGAGGTTGGAGATGTAGGTGAAGTCCTTCTGCGGGTCGAACGACGTCTTCTGCATGTAGGGCAGGCGGAACATCGAGATCGGCATCTGCGCGATGGTGTAGCCGTCCGGCCGCGCCGTGGCCGCCATGGTGGCGCCGCCCAGGGTGCCGGCCGCACCAGGCTTGTTGTCCACCACCACCTGCTGGCCGAGATGCTTGGCCGCCGCTTCCGCCATGGCGCGCATCGAAACGTCGGTGGAGCCACCGGCCGGCCAGGGCACGATCAGCGTCACCGGCCGGGCCGGCCAGGCCTGGGCGCGCGCGGAGCCGATGGCGGGCAGCGCGAGGGCGGCGCCGAGCAGCGTGCGGCGGGCAAGCGGGGTCGATGCGGATCGCATGGGTGCATTTCCTCCTGGCAGCAAAAGACGGGATCTTCTTGGGCCCGGGCCTGTATCACGCGCGGCGGCCGGGTTCAAACGGCGCGACGGTGCGGAACGAATTGAACATCGGCCCGCACTCGACCATATCCTGCTAACCAGGCCATCGCGCACCTGAAGCGCGGGCCACACACAACGGGAGGATGCGCGTGAACGCAAAGCGGACAACGCGGCGAGGATTGGGTCTAGGTCTTCTGGCGGCGGCCTCGGTGTTGCCGGCACGCAAGGCGCGCGCGCAGGCAAGCTTCCCGAACCGGCCGGTCACCCTTATCGTGCCCTGGCCCGCCGGCGGCGCCACGGATCGCCACCTGCGCGTGCTGGCGGAGGCCACCAGCAAGCATCTCGGCCAGCAGATCATCATCGACAACAAGCCCGGTGCCTCCGGCACGCTCGGCGGCGCCACCATGGCCGCCACGGCCCGGCCCGACGGCTACACGCTGGCGCAGCTGCCCATCACGATCTTCCGCCTGCCCTACATGCAGAAGGTATCGTTCGACCCGAAGACGGATTTCTCCTTCGTCATCCACGTCACCGGCTACACTTTCGGCACCGCGGTGAAGGCGGATTCGCCCTGGAAGACCTGGCAGGAACTCCTCGCCTACGCGAAGGCCAACCCGGGCAAGATCCGCTATTCCACCCCCGGCGCCGGCACCACGCTGCACATCACCATGGAACAGGTGGCGCTGCAGGAAGGCATCAAGTGGACCCAGGTGCCGTTCCGCGGCGAGGCGGAATCCACAGCCGCCCTGCTCGGCGGCCATGTGGAAGCCGCGGCCTCCGGCGCCGGTCTCGGCCCGCTGGTGGATGCCGGCGAGGTGCGCATGCTGGTGATGTGGACACCGGAACGCTCGCCGCGCTTCCCCACCGTGCCCACGCTGGTGGAAACCGGCCAGCGCATCGTCTCCACTTCGCCCTACGGGATCGCCGGGCCGAAGGGGATGAACCCGCAGGTGATGAAGATCCTGCACGACGCCTTCAAGAAGGGGATGGAGGAACCCATGCACCGCAAGGTGCTGGAGGAGCTGTCGCAGCCCTTCATCTACAGGAACAGCGAAGACTACCGGAAGTTCGCCATGGAGCAGATCGCCGAGCAGCAGAGCCTGATCCAGAAGCTCGGCCTCGGCGCCCGCTAGCGCCTTTCGCCCGGCAGCTTCTCAGCTGCCGGGCGGATCGCGGTGCCTGAGCACCGCCTTGGAGAGCAGATGCGCGCTCACCGGCGCGGTAATGAACAGGAACAGCGCGACCGCCAGTTCGCGCAGCCCCATCGTGCCGGCCGCCGCGGAGTGCACCAGCCCGGCGGCCACGATGCCGCCCACCCCCAGCGTGGCCGCCTTGGTGGGCGCGTGCAGCCGGGTGAAGAAATCCGGCAGCCGCACCAGCCCGATCGAGCCCACCAGCGTGAACGCGCCGCCGAGCAGCACCAGCACCGAGGCGACGATCTCGACCAGCATCGCCATCATCCGATCACGTCGCCGCGCAGCAGGAAGCGGCACAGTGCCGCGGTGGAAACGAAGCCGGTCATGGCGATCAGCAGCGCCGCCTCGAACAGCATCGCGCCCTGCAGCAGCATCCCGGCCAGCAGCAGCAGCGCGATCGCGTTGATCGAGAGCGTGTCCAGCGCCAGGATCCGGTCCGCCGCCTGCGGCCCGCGCACCAGGCGGAACAGGGTCAGCGCCATCGCGAGCACCACCATGCCCAGCGCCACCTGCAATGCCATGCTCAGCATCCGAAGATCTCCTTCAGCGGCGCCTCGTAGCGGCGCTTGATGGTGTCGATGGCGGCCGGAACATCGGTCACGTCCAGCGCATGCACCAGCAGCACGCGCCGCGCAGGATCGACATCCACCGAAAGCGTCCCGGGGGTCAGCGTGATGATGCTGGCCAGGATCGTCGCCACGAACGGGTCCTCGATCTCCAGCGGCAGCTCGATGAACACCGGGTGCAGCCGGTCGGCCGGCCCCAGCACCAGCCGGGCCACCTCCACGTTGGCCACGATGATGTCCCAGATCACGCGCAGGAACAGCCGCACCGCCATGCCGGGCCGCACCAGGCGCGGCGGGTCGGGCCAGAACGGATGCGTGAACCACGGAATCGCCACTGCAACCACCCCGCCCAGCACGAATTGCCCGAGGCCCGGCGCCGGTGCGATCGCGATCCACAGCGCCAGGATCATCAGCGAGACGAGAGGCTGTGGCAGCACCCGGCTCATGGCCTGGTCTCCCGCTGCACTTCCGGCCGCGCACCCAGCACCGCCTCGATATAGGGCTGGCGGGCATGCAGTTGGTCAGCGGCGGCGCGGGCATAGGCGGCCACCGGGGCCGCGGCCAGCGCCAGCACCGGCCCCGCGGCGGCCAGCAGCACCAGCGCCAGCACCGCACCCCGCGGCAATTTCGGCCCGGCGGCCGCCTCCTCCCCCGCTTCCCAGAAGATCGCGCTGGCGGCGCGGGCCAGCACCAGCGCCATCACCAGGCCAGACACCAGCAGCGCCGCCCAAACCCACGGCCCAAGCGCGGTGCCGCCCAGCGCCTGCAGCACCATCAGCTTGGCCAGGAAGCCCGACAGCGGCGGCACCCCGGCCGCGGCCACGCCCAGCACCAGGAACGCGCCGCCCAGCAGCAACGCACCGGGCACCTTGGGCCCGTTGTCGATCGTGTCGCCCATCGCGCCGCGCGCTTGGGCCAGATGGCCGGCCAGCAGGAACATGCCCCCGGTCACCAGTGTGGTGTGCGGCAGGTAATACAGCGCAGCCGCCGTGGCCGTCGCCCCGCCCGCCGCCACCGCGGCCAGCAGCGTGCCGGTGGAAACCAGCACCTGGTTCGCCACCACCCCCGCCAGCCGCCGCGCCGCCAGTGCCCCGATGGTGCCGGCCGCGATCGTCAGCAACGCCAGCACCGGCAGCCAGGGCTGCAGCAAGCCGGCCGTGGCAGGCGCCCCGGCGAAGCCGATCACCTCCACCCGCAGCAGCGCATACACGCCCACCTTGGTCATCACCGCGAACAGCGCCGCCACTGGCGTTCCCGCCGCGGCATAGACATGCGGCAGCCAGAACGACAGCGGCAGCAGCGCCGCCTTCAGCAGGAACACCGCCACCATCAGCGCCGCGGCCGTGCGCACCAGCGCCTGGTCCGTCACTGGCACGCCAGGCAGCACCAGCGCGATATCGGCCAGGTTCAACGTGCCGAGCGTGCCGTAGAGCAACCCCAACGCGATCAGGAACAGGGCGGAACCCACCAGGTTCAGCACCACGTAGCCGATGCCCACCCGCGCCCGCTCTGCCCCGCCGCCATGCAGCAACAGGCCATAGGAGGCCAGCAGCAGGATCTCGAAGAATACGAACAGGTTGAACACATCCCCGGTCAGGAACGCCCCGTTCAGCCCGGCCAACTGCAATTGGAACAGCGGATGGAAATGCCGCCCCTCCCTATCATTGCCGCCGAGGGCGGACAGCAGGGCCGCAAGCCCCAGCACCGCCGTCACCGCCACCATCATCGCCGCCAGCCGGTCCAGCACCAGCACGATCCCGTACGGCGCCGGCCAGTCGCCCAGCCGATACACGCGCACCGCATCGTCGCCCGCCAACCCCAGCAGCACAGCCGCCACACCCACCAGCGCCACTGACGCCAGCACGGCCAGAAACCGCGCCGCCGCTGGCACAAGCAGCATCGCCACCGCCGCCAGCAGCGGCAGCAGCACAGGCAGGATCACGGCATGGCTCACCGCTCGCCCTCCGGCCCGTCCACATGGTCTGTCCCGGTCTCCGCCCGGGCGCGCAGCGCCAGCGCCACCAGATAGGCCGTCATGCCGAAGCCGATCACGATCGCCGTCAGCACCAGCGCCTGCGGCAACGGATCGGCCAGCCCCTGCGCGCCCGGCAGGGCCAGCGGCGGCGCCGTGGCATTCAGCCGGCCACCCAGGAAGATCAGCGCGTTCACCGCGTAGGAGAGCAGCGTCAGCCCCAGGATCACGCTGAACACGCGCGGCCGCAGCAGCAGGTAGATGCCGCAGGCGGCCAGCAGCCCAACCGCCAGGGAGACCAGCAGCGCCACCGCCTACTCTCCCACCCGGCCGGAGCGGGACACCGCGCCCAGCTCCGTCAGGCACAGCATCACCGTGCCGACCACCACCAGGTACACCCCGAGGTCGAAGCCCATCGCCGAGGCCAGCTCGAACTTCTCCAGCAGCGGCGGATCCACGTAGCCATGCGTGCTGGTCAGGAAGGGCCGCCCGAACACAAAGCTGCCCAGCCCGGTCGCCACCGCCACGCCCAGCCCGGCGCCGAGCATCTTCACGTAGTTCCAGCGCAGCCGCGCCCGGGCGAAATCGATCCCGCCGGCCACGTATTGCAGCATCAGCGCAATCGCCGTCACCAGCCCGGCGATGAACCCCCCGCCCGGCAGGTTGTGGCCGCGCAGGAAGATATAGACGGAGACCGCCAGCGCCAGCGGCAGCAGCGGGCGCATCAGCATCGCCAGCATCACCGGCAGGCCCTCGCCCTCGCGCACCGCGGCCACGCCCGCGGCCGGCGGCAGCCGCAGCCCTTCCAGCAACGCATGCAGCCCCAGCGCGGCCATCGCCAGCACCGCGATCTCGCCCATCGTGTCGAAACCGCGGAAATCCACCAGGATCACGTTCACCACGTTGGTGCCGCCACCACCGGGCACCGACTGCGCGATCTGCCAGCCGGAGATCGTCTCGAACGGCCGGGTCAGCATGGCGAAGGTCAGCGCGGCCACGCCCAGCCCGCCCAGCCCCGCCAGCACCGAATCGCGCCACTGCCGCGCCGCCCCGCTCTCGGCGGCGGCCACCTGCGGCAGGTAGCGCAGCGCCAGCAGCAGCAGCACGATCGTCACCACCTCCACCGAAAGCTGCGTCAGCGCCAGATCGGGGGCTGCAAAGCGCAGGAACCCCAGCGACACCATCAAGCCGGCCACACCCAGGAACAGCAGCGCCACCAGCGGCCGGCGGTGCAGCAGCACCGTTCCCCCCGCGCCCAAAGCCAGCACCAGCAGCCCGAAGGCCGTGAGGGGATCAACACCTCCCCACCCCAGCGGCCCCGCCAGCGCCGCCGGCGCAGCGCCGCGCCACGCCCACAAACCCAACGCCAGCACGAAGCCGACAAGCAGCGCGAGGTAGGCCGGCAGCGAGCGCGGATCCAGCCACGCCATCGTCCGCATCGCCGCCAGCTCCGAAGCGCGGTAGGCACGTTCGAACGCCAGATTGCTGCCCAGGGGCGGCTGGAACCGGGCATGCAGCGCGAACAGAACGTGCCGGAACCGGTAGTACACCAGCCCGCCCAGCATCGCCGCCACGCTCATCAGCAGCGGCATGTTGAAGCCATGCCACACCGCCAGCCTGAACGGCGGCACCGCGCCCTGCAGCACCGCCTCCGAAGCCGAAAGCAGGATCGCGCCCACGGTCACCTGCGGCAGCAACCCCACCAGCAGCACCAGCGCCACCAGCACATCCACCGGCAGCCGCATCCAGCGCGGCGGCTCATGGGGCGTGCGCGGCATGTCGCGCGGCACAACCCCGAAGAACACCTCGTGCACGAAGCGCGCCGAATAGGCCACCGAGAGCACCCCTGCCAGCGTGGCGAATGCCGGCAGCAGATAGCGCACGGCCCCCGCGAAAGCCGGGTGCCCGATCGTCTCGGTGAAGAACATCTCCTTGGAGAGGAACCCGTTCAGCAGCGGCACCCCTGCCATCGCCCCGGCCGCCATGATCGCCAGCGAGCCGGTCCAGGGCATCAGGCGCCACAACCCGCCCATGCGCCGCATGTCGCGCGTGCCGGCCTCATGGTCGATGATCCCAGCCGAGATGAACAGCGAAGCCTTGAAGATCGCGTGGTTGATGATGTGGAACACGCCCGCCACCGCCGCCATCTTCGTATCCAGGCCGAACAGCAGCGTCACCAGCCCCAGGTGGCTGATGGTGGAATAGGCGAGCAACCCCTTCAGGTCGTCCTTCAACAGCGCCACATAGGCGCCGTACAGGAAGGTCACCGCCCCCACGCCGCCCACCAGAACCATCCACAACCCGGTGTCGGACAGCACCGGATACAGCCGCGCCAGCAGGAACACGCCGGCCTTCACCATCGTGGCGGAGTGCAGATAGGCACTCACCGGCGTGGGCGCCGCCATCGCCGCCGGCAGCCAGCCATGGAACGGAAACTGCGCCGACTTGGTGAAGGCGCCCAGCAGCACCAACACCAGGATCACCGGGTACAGTGCATTGGCTCGCACCACATCACCGCGCGCGAGCACTTCGGTGAGCTCGAAGCTGCCCGCCACCTGCCCCAGCAGCAGCACGCCGGCCAGCAGCGCCAACCCGCCACCCCCGGTCACCGCCAGCGCCATCCGCGCCGCCACCCGTGCCTCGCGCGCCTCGAACTTGTAGGCGATCAGCAGGAAGGAGGAGAGGCTCGTCACCTCCCAGAACACCACCAGCAGCAGCAGGTTCTCGGCCAGCACCACGCCCAGCATGCCGCCGGCGAAGGCCAGCAGCATGGCGTAGAACCGCCCCAGCCTGTCCTCCCGGGGCAGGTAATAGGCGGCATACAGCACGATCAGCACGCCGATCCCCAGGATCAGCCCGCAGAACAGCAGGCCCAATCCATCCAGCCGCAGCGCAAGATCCAACCCCCACTCCGGCAGCCACGCCCAGCGCGCCACCACCACCTCGCCGGCCAACACCCCGGGCACAAACGGCGCCAGCACGGCCAGCCCGGCCGCCATCACCGCCGCCGCCCCCCAGGCGGCGCAGCGGCGATGCAGGCGCTGCAGCAGCACCACGGCCGGCACACCCGCAAAGGGCGCCAGCAGCACGATCAGGAGGGCGCTCGCGGTCATGTGGCCGACATGGCCCACGCAGGTAGCACGAACAAGGCCCGGCCGCCGCCGGTGCGCGCCCCGCTCAGCCCCGGAACGGCTCCACCGGCGCCACCACGCCCTCCGCCGCCTCGATCACCTCGCCGGCCGCCAGGCACAGATCCTCGCGGAACCGCGGCGCCATGATCTGCACCCCAGGCCGCAGACGCCCGGACCAGCCCACCGGCACCGCCAGCGAGGGCAGGCCCAGCACCGGCGAGATCAGGCTCACCCGGATCTGGTCCAGTACCTGCTTCTGCCCTTCGAGCGTGGTATCGAGATTATGCACCGGCGCCAGGCTGCCCATCGTCGGCAGAATCACCAGCGGTCGGGTCTGCATGAACTCCAGCCAGCGCCAGATGAACAGGTCGCGCTCGGCAATCGCCTGCAGGAACCGCGCCATCCCCGAAGCCGGCACCAGCTGGTTCCACGTCTCCATCGAGGCGATCGCATCGGGGTCGCCCAACTGGCGCATGCGCGGCAGCAGCGCGGGAAACAGCTCGTTCGCCCCGATCGCCATCCAGCATTCCACGATGTCGTTCAGGTTCGGCGGAGACACCTCCTCCACCTCGTACCCCGCCGCCGCCAGGTGCCGGCCCGCCGCGCGCACCGCCTCGGCCTGCGCCGGATGCAGCGTGCCGCCCGGGTTCTCCACCACCAGCGCCACGCGCTTCGGCA
>CAMDAM010000065.1 GCA_945888575.1 Asaia bogorensis
ACGCCACCGGGGCGGTCAACGAGACCGACGAGGCCAACAACACCTCCAGCGGCGTGGCAATCACGATCGACGACTTCGCCGGCGGCCGGTCGACAAAGGGCACGGTCGGGCCGGGGGCGGCAGCCGCGGGCTACATCGAGACGAAGGGCGATGCGGACTGGTTCAGGATCTCCCTGACCTCCGGCACACCCTACAAGTTCAGCATTGAGAGAAGCCCGAGCGGCGCCGGCGCGCTCGGCAATGCCAGCCTGGCGCTGCGCCGCGAGAACGGTGACGCCATCGATGGCGCATTCGACGAGGCTGGCGACGCGGGTTCGATCAGCCGGCTGCGCTACAACGTGGCGTCCGGCGGGACCCACTATCTCGTTGTTTCGGGCCAGGGGGGATCGACGGGGAGCTACCGTTTGGTTGCCGAACAGATCAAGGGCTGGGTGGATGTCGCCGGCGGCAGCGTGGCCGAAGGCAATGATGGCAGCAGGACGCTGTCGCTCACGGTGACGCGCACCGGGGATGCGGCGGCGTTCAGCGTTGCCTGGGCCACCCGCAACGCCAGCGCCTCCGCGGCCGGTGGGGACTTCCTGCCGGCTGCTGGGATCGTGGAATTCGCTGTCGGGGAGACGAGCAAGACGATTGCCATCACGGTGAACGGCGACACCGCACAGGAAGCGGACGAGCAGTTCGAGGTAGTGCTGAGCGGCGCGACCGGCGGCTTCGAGATAAACGCTGAAGTTGGCCGCGGCACCATCCTCGATGACGACACTGTGCCTGCGGGCAGCGTCTCGGTGGGCGATGTCGCCATCGCCGAAGGCGACAGCGGCATTGCGCAGGCTGTGTTCACCCTGACCCGCACCGGCGGCACGGCGCCGTTCACGGTGGAGTACGCAACACAGGACGGCACCGCCACCGTGGTCGACGGCGACTACGCCTCTGCCGTGGGCACCGTGAGCTTCGGGACCGGCGTCACCACCCAAACCATCGCGGTGCCCGTGAACGGCGACACGCGCGTGGAGGCGAACGAGTCGTTCACGCTGGTCCTGTCCAATCCCGGCAATGGCGCGGTACTGGGCAAGGGCAATGCCGTCGCCGCCATCGCCAACGACGACAGCGCCGTGGCGCCCGGTGCCGGTTCGGTCTCGATTGCCGCCGCCAGCGTGGTGGAAGGCAACGACGGCACCAGGCTCGCACTGTTCACCGTCACCCGCACGGGTGGCTCCGCGGCGTTCACGGTCGACTTCGCCAGCGCCGATGGCGGCGCCCGCGTGGCGGATGGCGACTACGCAGCGGCCAAAGGCACGCTGAGCTTTGCCGCGGGAGAATTGACGCGAACGATCGCCGTCACCGTCAACGGCGACACCACAGTGGAAGGCGACGAAAGCTTCTCCATGACCCTGGGCGCCACCACAGGCGGCGCCGCCGTGGGGATGTTCTTCGCCATCGGAACGATTGTCGAAGACGATGCCGCCGGCACGGTGTCGATTGCACCCGTCACCGTCACCGAAGGAAATGCGGGCACCGCGATCGCCACCTTCACCGTCACCCGCAGCAACGGCGCCTCGCCGTTCACGGTCAACTATGCCACCTTCGACGGCACCGGAACGGCGGCCGATGGCGACTATGTGCCAAGCTCCGGCACGCTGTCCTTCGCCGCCGGCGTCGAGAGCCTGACGATCCCGGTGACGGTGATGGGCGATACCCGCTTCGAGGGCGAGCAGAACTTCCAGCTTCTGCTGTCCTCACCTACCAACAAGGCGAATTTCGGGAGCCAGCAGGCGCTCGCCTTCATTGCGAATGACGATCTGGCGTTGTCGCTCGCCGCCCTCAGCGCCGACAAGCCCGAGGGGAATGCCGGCGGCACCAGCTTCACCTTCACGGTGGCACGCAACGACAGCGCCAGCACGACCAGCAGCGCCAGCTATTTCGTGGCCGGCAGCGGGTTGCGGCCGGCCAATGCGGCGGATTTCGCCGGCGGCGCCCTGCCCTCCGGCACCATCGACTTTGCGCCCGGAGACGCCAGCAAAACGCTCACCATCACCGTCGCGGGCGACGTTGCGGTGGAGTGGGACGAGACCTTCACCGTGCAGGTGGCCTCCATCGCCTGGGGCCCCGGCGGCGGCACCAGCAGCGCCATCGGGGTGATCCGCGCCGACGACGGCACGCCCGTGCTGCCAACCCTGTCGATCGCGGCGACAGATGCCACCAAGAGCGAGGGGGCGGGCGGCGGCACGACCGCGTTCACCTTCACCGTCACCCGCAGCGGCGATGCCACCGCCGCCGCCAGCGTGGCCTGGGTGGTCTCGGGCAGCGGTGCCAACCCGGCAACGGCTGCGGATTTCCCGGGCGGTGTGTTGCCCGGCGGCTCGCTCGGCTTCGCCGCCGGGGAAGCCAGCAAGACCATTGTCGTTCATGTCAACGCCGACAGCAGTCCTGAGCTGGATGAGGGCTTCACGGTTACGCTGTCCACCCCCATCGAGGCCACGCTCGGCACCGCTTTGGCCATTGGCGAGATCGTCAGCGACGACGCGCTTCCCGTGGAGGATACCCTGGTCTGCGCGCCGACCGACGAATCCCTCGATGCCGGTGAGGGAAACGACTTGGTCGTTTTCAGCCAGGGGCGCGATCAGTATCGGGTGGGAATCCTCGGCAATACCATCCGGGTGGAAGGCCCGGACGGGCGAGACGAAATTCGCAACGTGGAACTGTTGAAGTTCGGCGAGTTCGCCACGATCACGCTGGAGTCGCTGCGCGACCAGCCGGCAACCGACGCGCTCTACCAGAACCTGGAAGCCGGTACGCTGAAGTTCGAGCTGCCCACGCGCTATGTCGGGCCGAATCCGCTCGACTACGTGCTGCCGGCAACGCTGGGCGACGACGTCCTCCAGGGCACCTCCCGCAACGACTTCGCCAATCTCGGTGCGGGCAACGACGCAGCGAGCATGGGATCGGGAGACGACGTGTTCGACGACGGTGGCGGCTCCAACTTCCTCACCGGTGGTCTGGGCCGCGACACATTCTTCATCGACGGGCGCGACCTGGTTTCCGTGTGGTCATGCATCACTGATTGGGAGTCCGGCGAGGCGTTGACGTTGTGGGGGTGGCGCGCAGGGGTAAGCCAGGCCGCCTGGTCCGACAGTGACGGGCTGCCGGGCTACCTGGGCGCCACCGTGTTTGCCGATATCGATGGCAATGGGCTGGTTGAAACCGCCATCACCTGGGCCGGCATGGCCAGGGCCGACCTGCCCGCGGGTCAGGCGTTCGAGGTGAGCGGCATCGGTGTGCTCTACTTCAATTGATGCCCATTGCTGTCATCCGGCTTCGATCCCGCGCCGGTAGCAGCTGCGTACTGCTCTACCCGAGCCCTGGGTTGCTGCTCAGCCCAATGGTCGCCGCAGCAGCAATGGCTTTCAGCGCCGTCTTGGGGCTCGCAAATGCTCTGCGGCTGCGCAGCGTGCGGCTTTGATGGCATAGGGCAGCTCGTCCATTTATCTTTACCTTATGAACGGGCTGCCCTATGCGTCCGTCAGACACCCATGACGTTCCGTCGCCTCATCCCTCTGTGCCTTTGGCTATCGACCATCATGCTGATGGCGGCTGGCATGCTTGTGCCCGGAGCCGCGTCGGCTCACCCGGGACATGGCGAAGAGCGGGGGCAGCGCAGAGTCGTTGTTGTTCATGCGCCAGTGGATGTTGCGCTGCTGAATATTCATGAGGATCTGGCGAACAACCTGCTCCACGCCGACGATCCGCAGGTGGTATCCTTGTTGATCCTCTTGGCGCAGCCGGATGGAGAACGTGGGTGCGCCGGGGCCGCATGCTGTGGAACGAGCCACGGCTGCTGTGTCGCCTATTTGCCCAGCTGGGATGATCCTTCGCTGCCACCTACGGGCAACCGAATTGCGATCGGCCTTGCCGGCGTCCCGCCAGGTCGTGACACGTCTGCGTTGCCGGAACCGCCCAGACCCTTCCGCTGATCCATTTCCCGCGCCCTGACACGGCGCGGCGCCTTGCCTTGGACAGCTGGAAGAGGTTTCCACATGAGTCGCGTCCGTTTGCCGGCCCTTTGGGCTGCACTTTTGCTCGCCATCGTCGTTGCGCCAGCCGTGGCTCACGAGGGACACGACCACGATGCCCCTCAGGTGCCGCCGTCGACCACCTCTGCACCGCGCGCAGAGACAGTGTCCGACACGATCGAACTGGTGGTGATTGCCAGGGGTGGTGAGCTCGAACTGTATATCGATAACTTCCGCACCAATGCCCCCATCGACGATGCGGCGGTGGAGGTGGAGACCCCTGCCGGGCCGGAGGTCGCCAAGCCGGAATCCGGCGGCCCCTATCGCCTGGTGGCGCCCTGGGCGCTCAAACCGGGGCGGCATGACCTTGTCGTTACGGTCATGGCCGGCACGATTCTCGAGGTGTTGCCGGTCACACTGACGATCCCTGAGCTGCCGCAGATGCCAGCCAAGACTACGTCCGCTATCGTCAGTATCGCACAAGCTGCGGCGGGAGCAGTCCAGGCATACTTGTCGGGTGGGCCTGTCGGAACTGGAATCGGCTTTGGCGCTGGCGCGCTGTTGATGTGGCTTCTGCAGCGCCGCCGCCGCCTGACCGGGCCAATTGCCGTTCTGGCGCTGTTCGCCGTCATACCGCCTCTGCAGGCCCAGGACCTGCCGGCGGTTGTGGTGCGTGACCAGGCGCAGCGCCTGCCCGATGGCAGCCTGTTCGTACCCAAGGCCAGCCAGCGCATCCTGGCATTGCGTACCGAGATGGCCGGGGCAGCCCGGCATGTTCGCACTGTGGAGCTGCCCGGGCGCGTCATCCCTGACCCCAACGCCAGCGGCTATGTTCAGGCGGCGATTGGTGGCCGTTTGGCGCCACCGCCGGGCGGCTTTCCTCGGCTCGGTACCCAGGTGCGCGTCGGCGACGTCCTGGCGCTGGTCGCACCACCGTTCCAGGCCATCGATGCCTCGAATCTCCGCCAGCAAGCCAGCGAGATGGACCAGCAGATCGCCATCATTGAGCGCCGGCTGGCACGCCTGCGGGCCCTGCGCGAAATCGTGCCGCGCACCCAGGCGGAGGATACGGAAACCGAGCTGCGCGGTCTGCGCGAACGACGTGCCAGCCTGGACCATGTCCGCCGTGAGCCGGAACTGCTGGTCGCACCGATTGACGGCGTGGTCGCGACCAGCACCGCCGCAGCCGGTCGCATTGCCGATCCCGGGACGGTCGTGTTCCAGATTGTCGACCCGCGTCACTTGTGGGTGGAGGCACTGCAGTTCGAGGCGTTGGGGCAGCCGCAACAGGCGAGTGCAGTCCTTTCGGACGGACGTATTTCGCCACTGGCGTTCCGCGGTTCTGGCCTTGCCGGTTCGGGCCAGGCAATCCCGCTGCACTTCGCGATCATCAGCGATCTGAAGGGGCTGCGCGTGGGCCAACTTGTGACTGTCCTGGCGGAGACGGAAGCGACGCAAGAAGGTCTGGCCCTGCCGCGCTCCGCCGTGCTGCGCGGGTCGAGTGGGGTGGCGATCGTCTACGAGCACAGTGCCGCAGAGCTGTTCCGCCTGCACGAAGTACGGACAGCACCTCTCAATGGTAATCGCGTGCTGGTGGTGGCTGGGCTCAAACCCGGCCAGCGCATCGTGACGCAAGGTGCCGAACTGCTGAACCAGATCCGCTGAGGTACTGGCAATGTTCACCTTTCTGGTCACCCAATCGCTTCGCAACCGCGTCCTGATCCTGGCGATTGCCCTGGTTCTGCTGGGATATGGCGGTTTCATCGCCACACGCCTGCCGGTGGACGTCTTTCCCGACCTCAACCGCCCCACCGTCACGCTGATGACCGAGGCGGAGGGCCTCGCACCGCCGGAGGTGGAGCAGCTCGTCACCTATCCGATCGAGACCCAGATGAACGGCCTGCCGGGCGTGTCGCGCGTGCGCTCGGTGTCCGGCGTCGGCCTGTCGATCGTCTATGTCGAGTTCGACTGGGGCACCGACATCTACCGCAACCGCCAGCAGATCGCCGAACGGCTGACCCTGGTGCGTGCCCAGTTGCCGGCCACCGCCGTGCCGCAGATGGGGCCGATCTCCTCGATCATGGGCCAGATCGTGCTGGCCGCGGTCACCGCACCCGATGGCGTCTCACCAATGGAGGTGCGCGAGGCCGCTGACTTCGTCATCCGCCCGCGCCTGCTCACCATTCCAGGCGTGGCCCAGGTGATCCCGATTGGCGGCGAGGTGCGCCAGTTCCGTGTCGCCCCGAACCCCGCGGCGATGCGCGCGCTGGGTGTCACCCTGGAACAGGTTGAGCGGGCCCTCGCCCAGTTCGGGACGAACTCCGGCGGGGGCTATGCCGACCAGCATGCCCGCGAATACCTGATCCGCAACATCGGCCGCACCTTGAGCATGGAGGCATTGGCCCAGCTCGTCGTGTCGAACGCCGAGGGCAACCCGATCCGCCTGCACCAGGTTGCCGACGTGTCCTACGCCGCGCGCTTCAAGCGCGGCGAAGCCGGCTATATGGGCAAGCCGGCGGTGATCATCTCGGTCGAGAAGCAGCCGGACATCGACACGGTGCGGCTGACCCGCGAGGTCGAGGCAGCGCTCGCCGACCTGTCGCGCACGCTGCCCTCGGGCATCCGGGCCGACAACATCCTGTTTCGCCAGGCCAACTTCATCGAGACCTCGATCGGCAACGTGCGCACCGTGCTGCTGGAAGCGACGGTGGTGGTCGCGGTGGTCCTGTTCGCCTTCCTGCTGAATGTCCGCACGACGGTGATCTCGCTGACCGCGATCCCGGTGTCGATCCTGACCGCGGCCATCGTCTTCCATTTCGCGGGCCTGTCGATCAACACCATGACGCTGGGCGGGCTGGCGATCGCCATCGGCGAACTGGTCGACGACGCGGTGGTCGACGTGGAGAACATTTTTCGTCGTTTGCGCGAGAACCGGGCGCACCCCGATCCGCAGCCGGTGTTCGACGTGGTGGTGGCCGCCAGCCAGGAGGTCCGCTCCGGTATCGTCTATGCCACCATGGTCATCGTGCTGGTCTTCGTCCCGCTGTTCGCGCTGACCGGCATCGAGGGCCGCCTGTTTGCCCCTCTTGGGCAAGCCTACATCATCTCGATCCTCGCCAGCCTGCTGGTGTCGATCACGTTGACGCCGGTCATGGCCTTCTACCTGCTGCCGTCCATGCGCCGGCTGGACCACCGCGAGGGCGCGTTGGTGCGGGTGCTCAAGCGCGGCAATGCCGCAATGCTGCGTTGGGCGCTGCCGCGCCCACGCCGCCTGCTGGCGTTGGCGTGTCTCGCCGTGGTCGCTGCCGGAGCCGGCGCGAGCCAGTTGCCGCGCGCCTTCCTGCCGCCGTTCAACGAGGGCACACTGACCATCAACACCGTGTTCAATCCAGGGATCTCGCTGGCGGAGTCCAGCCGCGTCGGCCTGATCGCCGAGCGGCTGATCATGCAGGTGCCGGAGGTCAAGGCGGTGGGCCGTCGCACCGGCCGTGCCGAACTCGACGAGCACGCCGAAGGTGTCCACTCCTCGGAGATCGAGGTGGACCTGCATCGCGAGGGCCGTGGCAAGGACGCCATCATCGCTGATATCCGCGACCGGCTGGCGGTCCTGCCGATGGCGGTGAATGTCGGCCAGCCGATCTCGCACCGCCTGGACCACATGCTGTCGGGCGTGCGCGCCCAGATCGCGGTCAAGATATTCGGCGAGGACCTCGACACGTTGCGCATCAGTGCAGAGGCGCTGCGCAAGCGGCTGGAAGCAATCCCGGGTGTGGTCGATCTCCAGGTCGAGAAGCAGGTACTCATTCCGCAACTCGAAATCCACGTCGACTACAACCGTGCCGCCCTCTACGGGGTGCAGCCGGCGATGGTCACCGAACAACTGGAGCGCTTGTCGAACGGCCGTGTCGTCTCGCGCCTTGTGGACGGCAACCGGCGTTTCGATGTGGTGGTTCGCCTGCCTGATGCGGTACGGACCACCGAAGGGCTGGCAAACCTGCTGATCGAAACACCGCATGGCTGGGTGCCGGTGCGGGCGATCGCAGATGTCCGCGAAACTGATGGCCCCAACCAGATCCTGCGTGAGAACGGCAAGCGCCGGCTGGTGGTGTTCGCCAACGCCGCGGGGGGCAGCGACATGGCCGCGATCATCGCCACCATTCGCGCGGAGCTGGCCGGCATTGCCTTGCCCGAGGGTGTGTTCGCAAGCCTGGAGGGCACGTTCCAGGCACAGGAGGAGGCGAGCCGCACCATCGCCGTGTTGTCGATCGTTTCGTTGATGATGGTGTTCGCCATTCTCTACAGCCGCTACCGCTCGGCCGTGTTGGCCATGATCATCATGGGAAGCGTGCCGCTGGCGTTGATCGGCAGCGTGGTCGCGCTATGGGTTGCCGGTCAGCCGCTCTCAGTTGCCTCGATGATCGGCTTCATTACGCTCACCGGCATCGCGGCACGCAACGGCATCCTGAAGATCAGCCACTACCTGAACCTCGCGCTGCACGAGGGCATGCCGTTCGGGCCAGAGCTGGTGATGAGCGGCAGCCTGGAACGGATGACACCTGTGCTGATGACGGCGCTGTCCGCCGGCGTCGCCCTGGTGCCGTTGCTGATCGACGCACACGCGCCGGGCAAGGAGATCCTGCATCCCGTTGCGGTGACGATCTTCGGGGGCTTGGTCAGCGCCACATTGCTCGATGCCATCCTGACGCCAGCGTTGTTCCTGCGATACGGGGAGCGCCCACTTCGCCGCCTTGCCGCAGCACGGTCCGAGTCCGGCGCTTCGGTCGCGGGCGCCAATGCTGCGGCACCGCTCTACTAACCTCCTGAACTGAAAGGTCTTGCCATGAAGCGACGCGCCTTTATTGCCGCCGGATCTCTGGTCCCATCATGGGCTCTCGCTCATGAGCCCCGGAAAGGCCCCCATGGTGGGATTCTCGTGGATGCAGGCCCCTACCATGTCGAGGTCACCGTGAAGGGCACCACGGTGGATGTCTATGTCAGTGACGGGGGAGACAGGCCGCTGCCGGCCACAGGCTTCAAAGCGACCGCCATCCTTGCGATTGATGGCAAGGCGCAGCGCATTGTCCTCGGGCCAGCGGGCAGCAATCGATTGACGGGCCAGTCGGCCATTGCTCCGCAAGGGGCCTTGAAGGGTGCTGTCCTTTTGACCGCCCCAGACGGAAAAACGGCCCAGGCAAAGATCGATTGATGTCG
Source organism: Asaia bogorensis (assembly GCA_945888575.1). Classification (GTDB taxonomy): domain Bacteria; phylum Pseudomonadota; class Alphaproteobacteria; order Acetobacterales; family Acetobacteraceae; genus CAMDGX01. Next base: position 9,219 of record CAMDAM010000065.1, read on the forward strand.
GCAGAGATCGCGACCATGCGATTGACCCAATCCAGCTCGACTGGACCGACGGCACGCTGGAGCTAGATGCTTAACCCCGGCATTGCAGATGACTTCGTAAGGAGTGAGGCCGTTCAGTAAATTTAGCCGCTTGGCGAAGGTGTAGGCCTCAGGTAAATGGCCGAGATCTCGCTGCAGCTGTTCGTGGGAGGAGCAGTGGAGGCGCCTGGCAATGGCTTCCTCCAGCGCTCGGTGCATCCTCTGGACGTGGCAATTGGTCCACGGGTGTGGATGCTTGGTCAGTCTGTGCTTGATATGCTTCTTGGCGGAGGCAAATTCGCTGGTGCTGTCGATAGTGACGAAGAGGCGGAGCTGGCCTTGTTCGATGCCAACCTCGGCGATGTCGATGTGGCAGAAGCCGATGGGATAGGACTTGAAGCGCTTGCGGGCGGGCTTGTCATCCACGGTTTGCGGCAGGCGGCTGACGCCATGGCGTTGCAGGCACCAGTGCAGGGCAAGGCAGAGCGGTTGGGGGTGGGATTGTCGCCTGGAAGGCAGAGCGGGAGTCGTCCAGCTGCGACAAAGCAGGCAGGTGAGGGACCTCGCGCTGCCCTGCTTGGCGTCGGAGCAGTTTCTCAAACGTGGCCCCCCCTGGGGGGGGAGATCTGGCGTCCGACACGCAGCCTTGATCGCAATGGGGCAACGCCGAGACGAAGTGGGACGGTTTGCCGCATAGTTGGTGCTAGGATGCCTCTCCTCTGGAGAGTCCCCGCATTTGATCAAACAGTATGGCTGGTCCGACGCGCTGCAGCACGATTTCGAGCCGCATGAGCGGTCCGGGTATGTCCCTGGCCGCATAATCGTCCAGCAGCGCGAAGCGCATACGGTGGTCACCGACGCCGGCAACCTGAGCGCCAGGCTCTCCGGACGCCTGCGCCACGAGGCGCGGGAGGTGGGTCATCCCGCGGCCGGCGACTGGGTGGCGGTGTCGGCCAACGTCGGCAATGGCACGGCCACCATCCATGCCGTTCTGCCGCGCCGGACGGCTTTCGTGCGCCGTGCGGCCGACAGTGTGCAGACGCTGCAGGTCATCGCTGCCAATATCGACGTTGTCTTCATCGTCACGTCGATGAATTCCGACCTCAATCCGCGCCGGCTTGAGCGTTTTCTCGCGGCTGCCTGGCAAAGCGGAGCGCGGCCGGTGCTGGTGGTGACCAAGGCCGATCTGTGCGAGCAACACGAGCGCCCCCTCGCTGAGATCGCCGCACTGGCGGCGGGCTGCCCTGTATTGGCCGTTTCGGTGCACCAGGGCCTGGGCATACCCGCCCTGATGGAACACATCGCGCCGGGCGAGACCTGTGTGTTGATCGGCTCATCCGGCGTGGGGAAGTCCACCCTGGTGAATGCCCTCCTGGGGGAGGAGCGAATGGCGACCCAGGCCATCCGGGCGGCGGATGACCGTGGGCGTCACACAACAAGCAATCGCCAACTTGTTCTGCTGCCGGGCGGAGGGCTGATCCTCGACACGCCTGGCATACGTGAAGTGGGCCTGATCGACGCAGACGAGGGACTCAGCATCGTCTTCGACGACATAGAACGGCTTGCGCAGGATTGTCGGTTTCGAGATTGCGGGCACGGCAGCGAACCAGGCTGTGCGGTGCGAGGCGCCGTCGAAGATGGCCGCCTGGGCGCCGAGCGCTGGGCGCATTTCCAGAAGCTGAACGCGGAACTGGCGGCACTTAGGGTGACCAAGGACCGAGCGGCACAGCTGACGGAACGCGGTCGTTCGGCAGCTTCCCAGCGGGCATATCGGACAGCCAAGAGAAATTTAGGAGGCGCGGGTTGATCATTCGGCTTGGGGGAGACGGTTTTGCCGCCGATGCCTTGAACGCACACTGTCTTATCCGAACGGTCGCGTCACCGATCAGCAGGGTTCATTGGCAGTGACCGTGGATCATCATTCGCCGTCCTATCCACGGTGAACCCGGAGCAACGGCCGAAGCGGTTCTTCGTCAGGAAACGCCGGCGTCAGCGTTCAATCAGCGCCCTGGCCTCCTGGAGGGTACAGAATATCTCACGGTCCAGAAGTTCATCGCGCAGCTTGCCGTTGAAGCTTTCATTATAGCCATTCTCCCTCGGGCCGCCTCCGTCTCATGTCCCGGGGACGACCGATGCGCGTCGATCGGCATCCGCAATGCCGCCTGAATACGCCGGAGGCGGTCACGTTCTTGTGTAGCTTTCGGCCGATCCTGCGTTTGGTGCTCGAAAGCCTATCGCATTGGCAAGGAGGTCAACGTTGCTGCCAGCCCAACCCCCGCTGACTGTTCGCTCCTACTGATGAGGTAGGCGCGCAGCGCAGCCATCGACATGAGGATATCCTGTTCGATGGCAGCGCGCGCCCTGCGCCCGTCCTGGTGTCGCAATGCGGCGATAACGTCCATATGGGGATGCTGCTCCGGCCGTGCCACGGGCCACCGGGTCATGCCATGCATCAATGGCCCGCATTGCAGCCACAGTGTCTCCACCAGTTGCAGGTGCACTTCGGCCTGTGCCGCCTGACAGAGGGCAAGGTGGAACAACCCGTTTTCGCGCAAGATCGTCGTGGCGCATCCTCGGCTGCGGCCCTGCATCAATCGCGCCTGGATGGCCTCCAGTGCGTCGATCTCCGCCTTGCCTGCCGCCTGCGCCGCCCGTTCTGCCGCCATGCCCTCGATCTGCAGCCGCAAGTCACGGACTTCATCAAAGCGTGCGAGGTCCATCAGCGGCACACTCACCGACCTGTGGTCCAACTGCACCAGCGCCTGTTCGGACACCAGCCGCCCCAGCGCCTCGCGCACCGGCGTGACACTCACCTCGAAGCGGCGGGCGATGTCGCGCAGCTTCAGCTTCTGCCCGGGTTCATATGACCCGACCATCAGCTCCTCGCGAAGCCGCTGATGGATCTGAGCCCCAAGATTTGCCCGCACCAACAACGTGGCGTTTCCCCCGCCGATGGAATCTGTGACAACAAATACCGACTGCTTGTCTTACTGTCCGCCATCTGCTTGAACAAGCGCCAACGACCGAAGCCGTGCGCCGCCGCCCATCCTCCCGGACAGGCCGCGAGGCGCGATCCAATGACGAAAGGAAACGACATGTCCAAGATCAACCGGCGCTCGATGCTGGGCGGCGCTGCCGCGGCAATCACGGCGTCCAGCGCGCTCGTGCCTGGTGTCGCCCGCGCCCAGGCCGTCAAGCCGCGGCTCACGGCCATTTCGCAGTGGAGCGCGGGCAGTGACGGCGCCGCCATCACTGCTCTCGGCAAGAAGTTCGAGGAGCGCGGCGGCGTCTGGCAGCACTCGCCCGTGCCTGGCTTCACCACCGAGATGATGAACAAGCTGCGCGCCCAGATCATGGCCGGCGACCCGCCCGCCTGCTCGCAGCTCAAGGGCCCCGAAATCAGCGCCTGGTCCAAGATCGCGTCCACCGTCAACCTGGACGCCATCGTGGCTGCCGCCGGCTACGAGAAGGTGGTGGCACCCGACCTCGCCCGCCTGCACAAGCCGGGCGGCAAGTGGGCTGCCCTGCCGCTGCAGATCTACAGCACCAACATGCTGTTCCTGTCCAAGCGCGCGATGGACAAGGCGAAGGCGGACAAGCTGCCCGTTACCTGGGCAGACTTCAACGCATTGGCGGAGAAGATGAAGGCGGGCGGCGTGGCCTATCCCATCGCCAATGGCGGCACCCGCCCCGACGATGGCCAGAAGTTCGAAGCGGCCCTCGCTGGCATCAGCCCGGCCGTGTACCGCGCCGCCTGCATGAACCTGGACGAAAAGGCCCTCAAGTCTCCCGAAATGAAGGCCGCCTTCACCCAGGTCCGCAAGATCGCCGCATGGAGCGATCCGAACACGGCCGCCCAGCACTACTCCGTGTTCCTGCCGAAGTTCGTCGCGGGCGACATGGGCATGCTCATCCAGGGCGGCTGGGCCCAGGGCGTGCTGCTGAATGCCGGCTTCAAGCTGGATGACTTCATCATCGTCCCGGGCCCTTCGGACAATGCCAAGCCGGTCTTCCTGCTCAACGCCGACGCCTTCATCTTCTGGCAGCGCAAGGAAGCCGACCTTCAGGCCGGCCAGAAGCTGATGGCGGAGCTGGTCATGGATCCGGCCATCCAGACCATGTATTCGCAGATCACCGGCTCCATCCCCGTGCGCACGGACGTAGACCTGTCAGGCCCCGGCTGGTCCGACGGCCAGCGCCGCACTGCCGCCGCGCTGAAGGAAGCGGTCGCGGCCAACCAGGCCGTGCTCAGCCTTGCGCACAACATGGCGCAGGAGAACGGCATGACCGCCGCGATGATCGACGTGATCACCGAGTTCGTGAAGGACAAGTCGATCACGCCCGACCAGGCGACGACCCGCCTCGCCGAAGCGGTGGAAGGCGCGCGCTGATGTCATCCGCGCCAGCCACGGCGCGGGGTCCGGACCAGCCCGCTACCGCGCGCCGCCCGCTGTTCGGCGTGGCGGCGCGCGGGGCGGAACTTGCCGCAATCTGGGTGCCCCTTCTGCTCAGCGCGTTCCATATCGTTGGCTTTGCGCTGTGGACCACCTGGATCTCCTTCACCCCCTCCACCCTCATCCCGGTGGAGGGCTGGGTTGGCCTGCGCAACTACACCTCCGTGCTGGCCACCCGGAACTGGAAGATCGCGTTCGACAACTTGCTGCTTTTTGCCAGCGCCTTCGTCCTGCTCAGTGCGCTGGTCGGCATCGTTCTGGCCATCCTGCTCGACCAGCGGCTGCGCGGTGAGAACGTGCTGCGCTCGATCTTCCTCTATCCCATTGCCGTGTCGTTCGTTGTCACGGGCACCGTCTGGTCCTGGTTGCTCAACCCCGGCATGGGCATCCAAAAGCTCGTCAACGGCCTCGGCTGGACTAGCTTCCGTTTCGACTGGATCCTCGACCGCGACATGGCCATCTGGACCATCGTCGTCGCGGCCATCTGGCAATCCTCCGGCTTCGCCATGGCCCTGTTTCTCGCCGGCCTGCGCTCGGTCGAGGCCGACCTCATCAAGGCTGCCCAGATCGACGGCGCAGGCCCTGTCCGCCTCTATCTCCGTGTCATCCTTCCAACGCTGTGGCCGATCGTCGTTTCGGTGATGGTCATCCAGCTCCAGTTCGCCATCACCACATTCGATCTCGTGCGCGCGCTCACCGGCGGAGGCCCCGGCCTCGCGACCCAGCTGCCCGCCCTTGTCGTCTACGACTTCATCTTCCAGCGCGGGCAACTCGGCCGCGGCTCCGCCGCGGCGGTCATGATGCTCGGCACCCTGCTCGCGGTGCTGCTCCCCTATACCGCCTGGAAATCCTGGCAGAAGCGGCGCGCCGACAATGCATGACGACACCCGGCTCTCGCTCACGCGGATCGTGCTCTATGCGGTGGCGTTTGGCCTTGCGGCGCTTTATCTTGTGCCGCTGGTCGTGGTCCTGCTCAACTCAGTGCGCAGCACCGAGGAGATCGCCCAGACCTCCATGATCGGCTGGCCGCGCGAATGGATCGCCGGAAACTACATCGCCGCCTGGGCCAATTTCTGTATCGCCCAGACCTGCAGCGGCATCCGGCCCTACATGTGGAATTCCGCGCTGGTCACCATCCCGGCGACCATCCTTTCCACCCTGCTCGGCGCCGTGGCCGGCTACGCCATCTCGCTCTGGCGCTTCCGCGGTGACACATGGATCTTTGGAATCGTCACCCTGGGCGTGTTCCTGCCGAGCCAGATGCGCCTTATCCCCTGGACCATCGTGCTGCGAGACCTCGGCCTTACCAACACGCTCACCGGGCTCGTGCTGATCCACACCATCCAGGGCATGAGCTTCACCACCTTGTTTTGCCGTAACTACTACGTGGCCATCCCGCCGGACCTGATGAAGGCGGCCCGCATCGACGGTGCCGGATTCTTCCGCACGTTCTGGCGCATTGTCCTGCCACTCTCGCCGCCGATCCTGATCGTGACCGTGATCTGGCAGTTCACGCATATCTGGAACGAGTTCCTCTACGGCGTCACCTTCACCACCGGCACGCAGCAGCCTGTGACCGCGGCGCTGATCGCGCTGTCGGCCTCGGTGGCCGACGTGCCGCAGCACGGCGTCCAGAGTGCCGCGGTGGTGATCGCAGCGCTGCCCACGCTGCTCGTCTACCTGTTCGGCGGGCGCTACTTCGTGCGGGGCCTTACGGCCGGCGCGGTGAAATAGGATAGTTCGGCATGTCGGCCCTCGTCATTCGCGATCTTCGCAAGCGCTTTGGCTCCACCGAGGTTCTGAAGGGCATCAACCTCGATATCGACAGCGGCGACTTCACCGTCCTTGTCGGCCCGTCGGGCTGTGGCAAGTCGACCCTGCTCAACATCATCGCTGGGCTCGAGAACGCCACCGGCGGCGAGGTCGAGATCGGCGGGCGCGTGGTCAACGCCATCGCTCCGAAGGATCGCGATATCGCCATGGTCTTCCAGACCTACGCGCTCTACCCCTCGATGACGGTGCGCCAGAACATCACCTTCGGCATGGAATGCCGCAACGTGCCCAAGGTCCAGCAGAACGAGGCCGTCGAGCGCGTCGCGAAGCTGCTGCAGATCGAGGCGCTGCTCGCCCGCAAGCCATCGCAGCTGTCCGGTGGCCAGCGCCAGCGCGTGGCCATGGGCCGCGCCCTGGTGCGCGACCCCAAGCTCTTCCTGTTCGACGAGCCGCTGTCCAACCTCGATGCCAAGCTCCGGGTGGAAATGCGCATGGAGATCAAGCAACTCCACGCCCGCATAGGCTCCACCATGGTCTACGTCACCCACGATCAGATCGAGGCGATGACGATGGCCACCCGCATCGCCGTGATGCACCAGGGTGAGGTGCAGCAGTTCGCCGACCCCGATACGGTCTACAACCGCCCGGCCAACCTCTTTGTCGCGCGCTTCATGGGCGCTCCCCCGATGAACACCCTCGCTGCGACCGTGGACAGCCAGGGCGGCCAGCCCAGCATCATGGTCGGGCAGGGCGGTGACGCCATTCGCTTCCCCGTGCCGCCCGCGTTGGGCGCCGAATGGCAGGGCAAGCCTGTCGTGCTCGGTTTGCGCCCGGAATGCATCGCCGAACCCACCCGCCAGTTCGGGAATGGGACCGCACCCGCCATGGTGGTGCAGGGCCAAGTGGAAATGACCGAACCCACGGGCGCCGAGACCATCGTGGTCATGCGCCTCGGTGGTCAGAAGATCCTTGGCCGGGTCGCCCCCGATATCCGCCTGGCCAATGGTGCCCCGGCCAGCTTTGCCGTCGACACTCGCAAGATCTGCCTCTTCGACCCCACGACGGAACGCCTCATCGCCTGACGCAGGCATTTGACCGCACTTGGGTGTGGCAGCGGGGGGCCGGCGGCAGGCAATACAGGGCATCAATGTGTCTTGCCCGGTGGTTTCTCCAGCCATCCCCTCGGCTTGCCCCTGCACGGCTGCGCGACCGCGAGGCGCCTGGCCCCACGCCCCGGCTGAACGACAAGGATCGTGCGGCCCTGGGCGCCGCGGTCTTGCTGGAAGCCAATGACAAATGCCAACTCCAACACCGCTACATGCAGGCGTAGCCGATGGCCGAACTCATCCCGATGCAGATCGACGCCAACACACCACAGATCACCACTGTGGCTGCATGATCCACGGCCATCTCAGCCACACCCAATTTTCCACCACGTTGACGGACGTGATCCACGGAACTCACGCAGGTCAGACTAGGCACGTGCCTCGGCATCTGCGTCACACTGATCGGTGGTAACGTTGGCAGCCTGCTACGATGCCGCCAGCACCAAGCGCCCTGGCCGGTTCCGGGTGCGTGCTCAAGCGGCAGCGCTGCGCAAATGTAGGAAAGGATCTGGAGCGCCGTCACCCGTGCTTGTCGAGCACGGGGCGTCCTTGTACCGACCAGTCGGCCGGTTCGTCGTCTTGATCCGTCGCCGCTACCGCCGCCGTCGCCTGCACCTTGCCGGGCTTGTGATGGGCGGGCGCATAGATGGCGTACACCTGCATTGGCGTTGCGCCGATGTTGGTGATG
>CAMDAM010000066.1 GCA_945888575.1 Asaia bogorensis
TTGAGGCATTTCAGGATCTCGTGGGCGGCGAGGAACGGGTATTTCAGGTGCTCGAAGGTGGAGAGCGAGATGATCGCGTCGAAGCTTTCGGGGGCGAATGCCTCGGACAGCGAATGCGCGTCGGCCACCACATCGACATCGAGGCCGGCCTGGAAGTCGGTGCCGATGTATTCGGCGGCGCCGGGGAAGAGGGCGCGCGAGATCGACGGCTTGTCGGGCTGGGAGCGGCAGGTGCCGAGTTCCAGGATGCGGGCCGCCGGGATCTGGCGGACATCGAGGATGAAGCGGTTCCAGATGTTCTCTTCGGCCATGGTGGCTCCGCGTGGGGGGGGGTGGGGAGGTGGGTGAGGCTGGAGCCCGTGCATCAGGGGCGGCGACGCGCCGTGCGATCCGATACGCATCGCACGGGTGGGCGAGTCGCGGCGTGTTGGGATGGGGGCGGGGAAGGCGCGCTATTCGGAGCGTGGGACGTGGCTCAGCCTGCGCTCTTGGTGCAGCTGCAGAAGGCGGTCGCGGATGTGGGCGAAGAAGCGGGGTGGCAGCATGCCGTAGTCGAAGCGGCGGGGTGTGACGCCGGGGCGGGGCCGCAGGTCTGGGCCGGGCCAGTGGAAGTCGTTGACTTCCGTGACGATGACCCAAGAGGGCTGATCGTCGAGGCCCAGATGGGCTTTCAGGGCGGAAGGGAGTTCGATCGCGTCGGCCGGGTTGCTGGGCGGGGTGTGGGTGACCGGCACGACCGTGACGGTTTCGCGGCCGGCGATGACCTGGCGGGCGGCGACGATGGCGCAGGGACGGTTCTTGCGGCCTTCCTCGGCGCCGCTGGCGTGCTCCCTGGCCCAGAGATAGGCGTAGGAGATGACGAGGCCCGGCTGAGGCTTCGGCAGGCTCACGGGGTCCAGTCTTTGACGACCTCATCGAGCGCTGCGAATTCTGGCGCCACGGCGCTTTCGGCGATGGCCCTGAGGGTGTCGGGGTCGAGGTCTTCAATGGGGCGGGCGATACGGCCCTTCATCATGAGTTCGAAGAAGGCGGCCGACATAAGCACGGTGTGGGGGCGGCCGTTCTTGGTGATGGCGACTGGGCGCTGGAGGGCGGCATCCTGGTAGCGGCCGACGTTCTGCTGGAATTCGGTGGCGGTGATTTTCATGGTGGGCTCCTGAGTATCCATTTTAGATAAAATGACTAATACCTGCAATCGGGGACTGCCCCGCCAGGGGAGCGCACGCGAGGATGCCGAAGAGGTGCTTGCCGGCGGAAAAGGGTGCGATGACGGCGATCCTAATCGTGGACCGGGGGATGTTGGCGACCGACGGCACGGCGGCGCGTGCCGGGATCGATGCGGGCCTGGACGAGGGCGGTTGGGCGGATCGGGAAAAGATAGCGGAGGGGTGTCATTCAATTGAATGGCTGGGCCCTGGTTCGCTCTCGCTGGTCGCCCATGCGGCACGACCAACGAGAGCGGTTTGCCGGCGTTAGGTGACTTTGCGGAAACTGCTGGTCCTGACGATGTTTCGGCTTCGAACATTCAAGCGGCCATTGGCCATCATCGGGTTTTCGGGGGCGAGCTTTAGTTCATGCCTGTTCGGGCCGAAGTAGAGGGTTCCGTCCTCGATCTTGCCGGTCGCCTCGAGTTGCGAAAAGCCGTCCCCAAGGCGTTCGACCCAACGGTAGGTAATGTTTACCGCGCCATCCGGTTCGATGCTGCGGACGATGATCGCAACGGCAAAAGTGTTGTCCCACTGGCCGGACCAAACGCCGGAGTAAGCACGCAATGCGGGCGCGACATTCGGGCTGGGGGCGACGACGTCAGATGGTGCGACCTTGTCAATGTCCGCTACCCGTGTCGACGCCTGGACGGCCGCCGGGGCGGCGGCAGCCGCGGGGGGGGGGAGCATCGCATGCCGCCAAGAAGGCGGCGAAGGCAAAGAGCGGTACTGTTGTTCTCAGCATGAGTAAAGTGACCTCCTCTGGTTGCCGGCGGGCGTTCCCTGCCGGCACGCCAAACATTCAGGCGCGCCTAACGGTGCCACTTGCGAGTGTGATCGTGCTACAGGAATCTAGCTGTTGCGAAACGAACACTGTCTCGCGGAGAGCCGAATGGCGCTGGCGTTGTACCGCCTGGTATCTTGGGAATGGCGGGCGGGACGCGAGCCCGGTTGCGACGGTACATTGCGGCCGAGTAGGCCGGCCCAACCTGCGGTACCGGTCACGCTTGGCTGCCAAGTTTCCGGCTTAGCCATCTCACTGTCGATCGGTGCCGGGTCGAAGGGCGGTATCCCTCACCTCTTCTTCGCTCTACTTGCGTCGAGGGATGTTTGGTCGTTCGGTTCGGTTCCTCAACCAGGTAGGAGCGCATCGCGGATGAGTTGGGGTTTGTGGACGATGGCTTGGAGGTAGGCGGCGGCTGGGGCGTCAGGGATGCGGCGGCCCTGTTCCCAATTCTTCAGAGTAACGAGGGGGATGCGGTAGGCTTCGGCGAACTCATATTGTGACATGTGGAGTTGCCGGCGTATGGCACGCACGTCCGGGACCTCGACCTCTTGCGTGATGGCGCCCGTGGTGGTGCCGTTGGCGTGGGCGACGGCTTGCGTCATTCCTTCGATCAGATCCTTGGCGAACTGGCTCATCTGGCTATCCTTTTCGGCCGCAGCTCTGTTCGAGGGTGGTGGCCAGTGCCCCTTTGTCAGTGAGCTTTTATACTAACCCAGTAAGGGTCGGGCAATGCCGGCCGAATTGGCGTCCGGCCTGGATTGCTTCGCTGCGCTCGCAATGACAGTTGGGTTCTTTTTGGATCATTGGTTTTTTTTGTCGGGTATTGATGCTTCTTCTCATCTGGTGTAATGTGCTCCTGCAGGGAATTGGCGTAGACCAGCAGAAGGAAAATCGGTATTGGGGGGCGAGGTAGAAATGGACCCCCCGTGCACCGCCGCTTGCCTGTGCCCGACGAAGGCGGCGCGGTCGGCATCATCCCGGACATCGCGCGCATGACGCTGGAACAGGGGCAGCGGTGCTTGGGATGCTCGGCACCGGCGCGCTATTCGCCAATGGCGCCCCAATGCAAGTCAAAGGGGTCTGGGGCCCAAGGCCCCAGCGGGTCGAGGGCGGAGCCCTCGCCTTGGCTTAGCTTCGGCCGCCTTCGAAGAACTCCTTCACCTTGGCGAAGAAGCCTTCGGATTCCGGGCTGCCCTTGGTGCTGCCTTTGCCTTCGGATTCGAATTCCTCGAGGAGTTCGCGTTGGCGCTTGGTGAGGGCTTGGGGGGTTTCGACGGCGACCTGGATGTACATGTCGCCTCTTGCCGCGCTGCGCAGGACGGAGAAGCCTTTGCCGCGGAGGCGGAATTGTTCGCCGGATTGGGTGCCGGCGGGGATTTTGACGCGGGCCTTGGTGCCGTCGATGGCGGGGACTTCGACTTCGCCGCCGAGGGCGGCCTGGGTCATGCGGAGGGGGACGCGGCAGAAGATGTTGGCGCCGTCGCGCTGGAAGATGTCGTGCGGGCGGAGGCCGACATGGACGTAGAGGTCGCCGGCGGGGGCGCCGGGGCCGCCGGCTTCGCCTTCGCCGGTGAGGCGGATGCGGGTGCCGTCTTCCACGCCGGCGGGGATCTGGACGGAGAGGGTGCGTTCGCGCTGGACGGTGGCGGCACCCTGGCAGATGCGGCAGGGGTTGCGGATGGTCTGGCCGCGGCCCTGGCAGGTGACGCAGGTGCGTTCGACGAGGAAGAAGCCCTGCTGCATGCGGACCTTGCCGGCGCCCTGGCAGGTGGGGCAGGTCTCGACGGCCTTCGCGTCCTTGGTTTCCGAGCCGGTGCCGTTGCAGGCTTCGCAGGAGACGCGGGTGGGGACGCGGAGCTGGACCTTCGTGCCGGTGAAGGCCTGGGAGAGGTCGATTTCCACTGCGGCGCGGATGTCGTTGCCGCCGCGGGGGCCGCGGCTGCGGCCGCCCATCTGGCCGAACATCTGGTCGAAGATGTCGCCCAGGCCGCCGCCGCCGAAATCGAAGCCGCCGGCCTGCTGGCCGCCGCCGTTCTCGAAGGCGGCGTGGCCGAAGCGGTCGTAGGCGGCGCGCTTCTGCTCGTCCTTGAGGACGTCGTAGGCCTCGCTGACTTCCTTGAACTTGGCTTCGGCCGCAGCGTCCCCGGGGTTGCGGTCCGGGTGGTACTGCATGGCGAGCTTGCGGTACGCCTTCTTGAGGTCGTCGGCGCTGGCGTCGCGGGCGGCGCCCAGGGTGGAGTAGTAGTCGGCCTTGGCCATGCGTCAGCCCTCAGTGTGGCGCTGACGAACCAGGGCCTCGGCACGCATTAGCGGCTTTGGGCCGGGTTCGGCAACGGGCGCCCGGACAAGAGAAGGAAGGCCTTCTTTTTCTGTAGAAAAAGAAGCAAAAAGACTTTTATCCGTATGACGCGGAGAGGCCGGGCCTCTCCGCATCAAGTCGGAAAAGTTTTTTGGTTCTTTTTTTCAAAAAAGAACCGCTTGCTTACCTTACGACTTCTTCTTCTTCTCGTCGACTTCCTCGTATTCGGCGTCGACGACCTTTTCGCTGCCGGGGGCGGCGCCTTCGGCGGGCTTCTGTTCGCCGGCGGCTTGCTGGGCCTTGTACATCGCCTCGCCGATGCGCATGGCGACCTGGCCCAGGCGCTCATTGGCCTGCTTCACCGCTTCGGCGTCCTGGCCTTCCAGGGCCGACCGGGTGGCGGCGATGGCGGCTTCGGCTTCGCCCTTGTCTTGCGCCGAGATCTGGGCCTCGTTCTCCTTCAGGTTCTTTTCGACCTGGTGGACCATGGCTTCGGCGCTGTTGCGGGTTTCGACGAATTCGCGGCGCTTTTTGTCGGCTTCGGCGTTGGCCTCGGCTTCCTGGACCATGCGCTGGATATCGGCTTCCGACAGGCCGCCGCTGGCGGTGATGCGGATCTGCTGTTCCTTGCCGGTGGCTTTGTCTTTCGCCTGGACGGAGACGATGCCGTTGGCGTCGATGTCGAAGGTGACTTCGATCTGCGGCACGCCGCGGGGGGCGGCGGGGAGGCCGGTGAGGTCGAAATTGCCGAGCTGCTTGTTGTCGGCGGCCATTTCGCGCTCGCCCTGGAAGACCTTGATGGTGACCGCGGTCTGGCCGTCATCCGCCGTGGAGAAGACCTGGGACTTCTTGGTGGGGATGGTGGTGTTGCGGTCGATCAGGCGGGTGAAGACGCCGCCGAGGGTCTCGATGCCGAGGCTGAGCGGGGTGACGTCGAGCAGGAGGACGTCCTTGACGTCGCCCTTGAGGACGGCGCCCTGGACGGCGGCGCCGATGGCCACGACCTCGTCGGGGTTGACGTTGCGGGCGGGTTCCTTGCCGAAGAACTGCTTCACCGCCTCGATGACCTTGGGCATGCGGGTCATGCCGCCGACGAGGATCACCTCGTCGATCTCACCGGCGGTGACGCCGGCGTCCTTGAGGGCGGCGCGGCAGGGGTCCAGCGTGCGGGTGATCAGGTCGTCGACGATGCTTTCCAGCTTGGCGCGGGAGACCTTCATCACGAGGTGCTTGGGGCCGGAGGCGTCGGCGGTGATGAAGGGCAGGTTGATCTCGGTCTCCTTGGAGGAGGAGAGCTCGATCTTGGCCTTCTCGGCAGCTTCCTTGAGGCGCTGGAGGGCGAGACGGTCCTTGCGCAGGTCGATGCCCTGCTCCTTCTTGAACTCGTCGGCCAGGTAGTCGATGACGCGCAGGTCGAAATCCTCGCCGCCGAGGAAGGTGTCGCCGTTGGTGGATTTCACCTCGAACACGCCGTCGCCGATTTCGAGCACGGAGACGTCGAAGGTGCCGCCGCCGAGGTCGTAGACGGCGATGGTGCCGGATTTCTTCTTGTCGAGGCCATAGGCGAGGGCGGCCGCGGTCGGCTCGTTGATGATGCGCAGGACTTCGAGGCCGGCGATGCGGCCGGCATCCTTGGTGGCCTGGCGCTGGCTGTCGTTGAAGTAGGCGGGAACCGTGATGACGGCCTGGGTGACGGGCTCACCGAGATAGGCCTCGGCGGTTTCCTTCATCTTGCCCAGGGTGAAGGCGCTGATCTGGCTGGGCGAATATTTCTCGCCGCGCGCGGAGACCCAGGCGTCGCCGTTGTCGCCGCGGACGATCTCGTAGGGGACCATGCCCTTGTCCTTGGCCACCAGCGGATCGTCGTAGCGGCGGCCGATGAGGCGCTTCACGGCGTAGAGCGTGTTGGTGGGGTTGGTGACGGCCTGGCGCTTGGCGGACTGGCCGACGAGGCGTTCGCCGCTGTCGGAGAAGGCGACGATGGACGGCGTGGTGCGCGCGCCCTCGGCGTTCTCGATGACGCGGATCTCGCCCTTGCCGGACGGGCCTTCCATGATCGCGACGCAGGAATTGGTGGTGCCGAGGTCGATCCCGATGACCTTGCTCATGTGTGTCTCCTTCTAGCGGGTCCGGCCGGCCCGAAGCACCGGTGGGACCCCCGTTATGACGTAGCGCATGTATTCAGCGGGCCGCCCCGCGGCAAGGGGGGCGATCCGCGGAAGTGATGAATTTTTAGGCAGTGGTATTGAGCTTGGGGCCGTCGGCGGCGGGGGCCTTGGCGACGACGACCATGGCGGGGCGGAGCAGGCGGCCGTTGAGGGTCCAGGCCTGGGTCCAGGCCTGGATCACAGTACCGGGAGGATGGTCCGCGGTTTCGTGCTCGGCCATGGCCTGGTGCAGGTTGGGGTCGAAGATGCTGCCGGTGGGGTCGGTGCCGGTGATGCCATTGCGTTCGAGCAGGCCGACGAAGCTGCGCTCGATGCCTTCGAAGCCGTCGCGCAGCTTGGCCACGAGGTCGGGCTCGCCGGGGGCGGCGGGGGGGACGGCGTGCAGGCCGCGGCGCAGGTTCTCGGCGGCTTCGGCCACGTCGCGGGCGAATTTCTGGACCGCGAACTGGCGGGTTTCGTCCACATCGCGCTTGGCGCGGGCGCGGACATTGGCCATTTCGGCCTCGGACCGCATCCAGCGGTCCTTCATCTCCGCGAGTTCGCCCTCGAGCGTGGCGATGCGCTCGGAGGCGGCCTGCATCAGATGCTCCGGCGTTTGCGGAGCGGCGGGCTGGGCGTCGGCCGGATCCGCCTGGGGGGCGGGCTGGGAAGAGGGTTCGGTGCTCATGACACGTCAGTTAGTCGTCTGAGGGGGCTGGCACAAGGCGCAGGGGGCAGTGGAGGGCTGCGCCTTGTGCCACGGGCTTATGCGGCTTCCGCAGGGGAAGGGGCGGTGCGGGGGGCGAGGGCGCGCAGGCCTTCATCCACCAGGGGGGCGAGGGCTTCCACGGCGGCGGGGTCGATGGGGGCGCCGCTGCGGACGGCGCGTTCCATGGTGCGCAGGGCGGTGGCCAGGGCATCGAGGCCGACGGTGCCGGCGCTGCCGGCCAGGGCGTGGGCTTCGCGGGCCAGGCCGGGGCCGTCGGCTTCGGCGGCCAGGATGCGCAGGCGGGCGAACTGGTCTGGCGCTTCCTCCGTGAAGGCGGCGGCGATGAGGGCGGCGGTTTCGGCGCCCAGCGTTTCCGCCAGGGCGGCCAGGGCCGGGGGAACGGGGGGGATGGCGGAGGGCGGGGGCGACGGGGCCTCGACAATGGTGCGGGCCATGGCCTCGGCGAGCTGGTGCAGGGTGACGGGCTTGGTGACGAAGCCGTCCATGCCCGCGGCGATGGCCTCGGCCTCGTCGCTGCGGAAGGCGTTGGCGGAGAGGCCGATGATGGGGATGCGGGATTCCGGGCCGGGCAGGGCGCGGATGGCGCGGGTGGCGGCGAGGCCATCCATCTCCGGCATCATCACGTCCATCAGCACGAGGTCGTAGCCGCCATCCTGCACCGAGGCCAGGGCGGCGCGGCCATCGGTGACGGCGGCGACGCGGCAGCCCAGGCGTTCGGCCATGCGGGTGGCGACGAGGCGGTTCACGCGGTTGTCTTCGGCGAGCAGGACATTGAGGCGGTGGCGGGCGACGACGGCTTCCGCGCCCGGGCCTTCGGGCTGGCCGGCCAGCTCGGCGGGGGCGCTGGCTGCGAAGATGCTGAAGCTGAAGGCGCTGCCCTGGCCCGGCGTGCTTTCGACGGCGATGGTGCCGCCCATGGCCTGGACGAGGCGGCGGGAGATGGCCAGGCCCAGCCCGCTGCCGCCGAAGCGGCGGGTGATGGAGCCATCCATCTGGGTGAATTCCTGGAACAGCTGGGGCAGCACCTCCGGCGCGATGCCGATGCCGGTATCGGTGACGGCGAAGGACAGGCGCCAGCCGCCGGGGGCCGGGGTGGCGGCCAGCTTTGCCTCCACGCGGCCGGCGCGGGTGAACTTCACGGCGTTGCCGAGCAGGTTGAGCAGCACCTGGCGCAGGCGGTAGGCGTCGCCCATGACGCGGGCGGGCAGGGCGGGGTCGAGCTGGCATTCGATATCCAGCCCCTGTTCCGCGGCGCGCGGGGCGACCATCTCGACGGCGCCGCGCAGCATCTGGGCGGGGTCGAAGGGCAGGGATTCCAGCTCGATGCCCTGCTGGTCGATCTTGGAGAAATCCAGGATGTCGTTGAGCAGGTCGAGCAGGTGCTGGCCGGACTGGCGGATGACGGCGACGAAGCGGGCCTGTTCCGGCTCGTGGGCGATGTCGGCCAGGAGTTCCGCCACGCCCAGGATGCCGTTGAGCGGCGTGCGGATCTCGTGGGACATGACGGCGAGGAACTGGGCGCGGGCGCGCGAGGCGGCTTCGGCGGCGTCGCGCGCGGCGACCAGGGCGGCCTGGGCGTTTTCCCAATCGGTGACGTCGCGGAAGGCGCGGACGGAGGAGCCGTCCGGCAGCTGGATGGTGCGGATTTCCAGCCAGGTGCCGTTGGGGCGGCGGCGGCGGTAGGTGCCGGGCATGGACCGCTCGGGGTTGGGCGATTCGTCGATCACGCGGCGCAGTTCGGCATTGATGCCGCTGCCGAATTCGCCGGCGGCGCGCTGCCAGGCGACGAGGTCGGCGAAGCGGCTGCCGGTGCCGAAGCCGGGCGGGATATCGAGCAGTTCGGCGGCGCGGCCGTTGATGAGGGCGATGTCGCCGCGTGGGTCGACCATGATGATGCCCTGGCCGACATTCTCGATGGCGACCTGGGTGATGGTGCGGGCGTCGGCGAGTTCGCGCTGGCCGTGGCGAATGCCCCAGCCGAGCAGCAGCAGCAGCAGGGTGAGGCCGGCGCCGATGAGGCTGACGGCCGCGGCCGACTCCTCGAACGTGTCCAGCGCTTCGTCTTTTGCGAGGCCGACCGAGACGAGCAGGGGGTAGCCGGGGATGCGGGCGAAATTCTCGATGCGCACGGTGCCGTCGGCCGGGTCGGTCCAGGTGAAGCTGCCTTCGTTGGCCTGGGCGGCTGCGGCGATCGCGGGGGAGGCGGAGGTCTCGCCGATCGGGGCGGTGCTGGAGCCGCCGGCGCGGGCGCGGATGACCCCGTCCAGCCCCATCAGGGTGACGGTGCCGCGCTTGCCGACATCGATCGACGCGTAGAACTGGGTGAGGTAGCTCGGCGGCACGGAGAGCACGACGACGCCATCGAACGCGCCGGACTGGGTTTTCAGCATGCGGACGAACTGGATTGTCCAGGCACGGGAGACACGGCCGAGCACGGGGACGCTGACGAAGAGATGGTCGCGCAGCGGGGCATCGGCCGGCTGGTCGGCGAAGTGGCGGAAATGCGGGCGGTCTGACAGGTCGAGCCGTTCGGTGACCGGGCGCAGGTTGCTGAGGGCGACGATGCCGTTGCGGTCGATGGTGGCGATCTGCAGGGCGAGGCGCATTTCCGGCCCGGCGCCTTCGACCCAGGGGCGCAGGTCGAGGTTGTTGCCCTCGCGCTGGTGCAGGGCGCGGATGAAAAGCAGGGTCTGGTCGACCTCGTGGATGGTGCGCAGCATCGACTCGCGGAAGGCGCGGGCGAGGTTGGCGCCATTGGCGCGTGCGTGCCCCATTGCCTCTGCCCGTTCGTGGGCGATGAGCAGGCCGATGCCGAGCCACATGACGGCGATGCCGAGGATGGGCCAGATCCAGCCCGGAGCGGCGGCGAGCAGCAGGCGCAGCCCGCGGGTTGGCGTGCGTCGCATGGCGGCTAGTGCCCTGTTTGCGTGGTTGGGGGGGCTGCCTGGTGGTGCGGCCGGGGCACTAGGCCGGGACCACGATGCCCGGAGCCTGGAGGCCGGGAGCCCGGAGGCGGGCGGTGAGCGAGGCCTCGTCCAGCGGGCGGTCGAACAGGTAGCCCTGGCCGGTGCCGCAGCCGAAATCGTGCAGCTGGTTGGCGACGCCTTCGGTTTCGATGCCCTCCGCGACGATGTCCAGATCCAGCTCGCGGCCGAGGGAGAGCACGGCGCGGACGACCTTGCCGGCCTCCGGATCGGTTTCCAGCGGGCGGATGAAGGCCTGGTCGATCTTCAGCTCGGCGAAGGGCAGGCGGAGCAGGGAGAGCAGGGAGGAGTGGCCGGTGCCGAAATCGTCGATGGCGAGCTTGAGGCCGCGGATGCGCAGGCGGGTGAGGATATCGGCCGCCAGGACGTAATCCTCCATGACCGCGCCTTCGGTGACTTCGAGCACCAGGGCTTCCGGGGGCACGCCGGCGGCCTGGAGGGCGGCGCTGACGCGTTCGGGCAAGGAGAGGTCGGTGAGGCTGAGCGGGGAGAGGTTGACCGCCATGGTGAGGCCCGGGGAGAGGGCGCGCCAGGCGGGCAGGGGGGCGAGGGCGGTGGCCAGGACGCGCTCGGTGAGGGCGTCGATCAGGCCGTGGCGTTCGGCGAGCGGGATGAAGATGCTGGGCGGGACGGCGCCGTAGAGTGGGCTTTGCCAGCGCACCAGGGCTTCCACGCCCAGGATGCGGCGATCGACCAGGGAGACCTTGGGCTGGTAGCGGCAGGTGATCTCCAGGCCCGGGATGGCGGCGGCGAGCACGGCGGGATCGATGGCGGCGGGGTGGAGGATGGGCGGCATGGGGCGCGGGGCCGGGATGCGGCGCAGCAGGGCGAGCAGTTCGCCCACCGGCAGCGGCTTGCCCAGCGTGCCGGCGACGCGCAGGCCGAGGGCGGAGGCGAGGCGGGCGGCGGCTTCGCGCACGCGCTGGTCGAAGCCTGAGACGAAGATGAGCACGGGATCGAGGCGGGCGCGGGCGATGCTGCGCAGCAGCTCGATGCCGTCGTGGTCGCGCAGGCTGAGATCGAGCACGATGACGTCGTAGGGGTGGGACTGCACCAGCGCCTCCGCTTCCTCCAGCGTGGCGGCGGAATCGGCGGTGTGGCCGAGGGAGGCGGCGGCGCGGGTGACGAGCAGGCGCTGCACCGTCTCGTCGTCGACGACGAGGAGGCGGATAATCCGCTCCGCCGGGGCGGAGGGCGGGGTGCCGGCGTGGTGTTCCATGCCGGTATCGTCGCGTTACAGGGTTGCGTGGAGGTTAACGGCCGATTGCTACCCGAGCAGGCGGCCGATGACGCGGGCGGTGTAGTCCACCACGGGGATGATGCGGCCGTAATTGATGCGGGTGGGGCCGATCACGCCGATGGCGCCGACGATGCGGTTGGCGGCGTTGCGGGCCGGTGCGACGACCATGGAGACGCCGGAGGTGCCGAACAGGCCGCTTTCGGAGCCGATGAAGATGCGCACGCCGTCGCTGCGTTCGGCCAGTTCCAGCAGGCGGATCATGGTTTCCTGGGCTTCCAGCCGGTCGAACAGGACCTGGATGGCCGAGAGGCGCTCGATCTGGGTGACGTCCTGCAGCAGGCGGGCCTGGCCGCGCAGGATGAGGCTGGCGCCGCGGCCTTCGCCGGTCCAGGTGGCGAGGCCGGCTTCGACGACCTGGGTGGAGAGTTCGTCGAGCTCCGTGCGGTTGGCGGCCATCTCGGCGGCGACGTGGCGGCGGACCTCGGCCAGCGGCTTCCCGGAGAGGCGGGCGTTGAGGTAGTTGCCGGCCTGCTGCAGGGCGCTGGGGGGGACGCCGGGCGGGATCTCGATGACCCGGTTTTCCACGTGGCCGTCGGCGGCGACGAGCACGACGAGAGCGCGGCCGGAGCCGAGCGGGACGAATTCGATGTGGCGGACGGGGCCTTCGCTTTTCGGCGCGAGGACGAGGCCGGCGGCGGCGGAGAGGCCGGAGAGCATGGTGGAGGCTTCCGCCAGCGTATCCTCCAGGCTGCGGCCGGAGGTGGCGAGCGAGGTGGCGATCGCGTCTCGGTCGTCATCCGACAATTCGCCGAACTGGAGCAGGCCATCGACGAACAGGCGCAGGCCGAGATCGGTGGGCAGGCGGCCGGCGGAGGTGTGCGGGGCGAAGAGCAGGCCGGCATCGGTGAGGTCGGCCATCACGTTGCGGATGGTGGCAGGCGACAGGTTCATCGGCAGGCGGCGCGAGAGGGTGCGGCTGCCGACCGGTTCGCCGGTTTCGACGTATTGCTCCACGATCTCGCGCAGCACGGCCGACGACCGCGCGTCGAGCGTGGGGGGCAGGGCCGTGCGGGCGCCAAGCACGGGGCGACCGCCGGCGGGGTTCACCGGGTGGTCCATGGGCATTGCCTATCGAATGTAGCGTAGCGTGGGCATGCGCCAAGAGGATTCAATTGGCGGTTCCGGCGAGGTCCAGGATCGTATCCAGCAGAACCTGAGCGCCGTGGGCGAGCTGGGCCTGGGTGGAATACTCGCCGGGGTTGTGGGTGATGCCGCCGACGCTGGGGATGAAGAGCATGGCGGATGGCACCACGGCGGCGGCCATGACGGCATCGTGGCCGGCAACCGCCGTCATGTCCCGCGTGGAGAGCTGGCGGGCGGCGGCGCTGTTGCGCAGTCGGGCACACAGGGCGGGATCGAAGGTGACGGGGCCGAAGGTGGTGTAGGGGTCGATCTCGATCTTGAGGGTGCGGCGGGCGGCGATCTCGGCGATGGCC
The DNA here is from genome assembly GCA_945888575.1 of Asaia bogorensis. Lineage (GTDB taxonomy): Bacteria > Pseudomonadota > Alphaproteobacteria > Acetobacterales > Acetobacteraceae > CAMDGX01. The sequence continues at coordinate 12,889 of CAMDAM010000066.1, forward strand.
TGTTCGAGTTCGGCCTGCATTTCGGCGGCGCGGGCGGGGCTTTCGTGGCGGACGTCGCAATGCAGGCGGGTGATGGCGGAGTTGGCGCCGCGGGCGTTGGGGGAATTCATGATCCAGGTGGTGGAGGAGCGGCCGCCGGGTTCGCTGGCGCGGCCGATGCGTTCGACGGCGAGGATGATCTCGGCGGCGCCGGAGAGGCTGTCTTTCCGGCGGTCCATGGTAGTGGGGCCGGCGTGGCTGGGCTCGCCGGTGACGGTGACGAGGAAGTAGCGGGCCTGGACGGTGCCGGTGACGATGCCGATGTCCTGGTGGTTGGCTTCCAGGATGGGGCCCTGCTCGATGTGGGGTTCGATCAGGCAGGCCCAGTGGCGGGGGGCCGGTGGGGTGGGGCCGGCGAGGCCGGTGGCGGCGAGGGCCTGGGCGACGGTGGTACCGGAATCGTCGGCGGTGGCGAGGGCCTCGGCGAGGGGGAGATGGCCGGCGTGGACGCGGCTGCCCATCATGGCGGGGCGGAAGCGGGTGCCTTCCTCGTTGGTCCAGTTGACCAGTTCGAGCGGGGCGTGGGTGGCGAGGCCGGCTTCGTGGAGGGTGCGCAGGACTTCGAGGCCGGCGAGGACGCCGAAGATGCCGTCGAAGCGGCCGCCGGTGGGGACGGTATCGAGATGGCTGCCGAAGGCGATGGCGGGGGCCGACGCGTTGGTGCCGGGGCGGCGGTAGAAGCTGTTGGCCAGGGCATCGCGTTCCTCGGCCAGGCCGAGTTCGGCGCACCATTGGCGCAGGAGGGCGCGGGCCTCGGCATCCCCAGCGGAGAGAGCGGGGCGGTTGCTGCCGCCCTCCGGCGTGGCGCCGATCTCGGCCATCCGCATATGGGCGTTCCACAGGCGCTGGGCGTTCACGGACAGGGATGACATGGCGTGAACGCTAGGGCCGGGGGGCGGTTGCCGCAAGCTTGGTCAACTTTTGAGGATTCCCTCGACAATGGTCTGCACGTCCAGCGCTTCCTGGATGGTGGCGAGGTGGTGGGGTTCGCCCTTGGTCATGCGGGCGACGCCTTCGAGCTGGCGGCGTAGGACGAGGGGGCGCATGCGCTCGTTGGGCATGGCGGCGGGGTCGGGCACCCACTCGCTGCCGGTGAGGCGCTCGGCGACCGACCAGTCGCGCAGGCGGATGGCGCCCTGGGTGCCCCAGAGGGTCCAGGTGTTGTGGTCGTCCTTCAGCGTGGTGCCGACGCCGCCGAGGAGGGTGACGGGCAGGCCGCCGGCGGTGATGCGGGCGGCGATGGCGCGTTCGCTCGCACCCTCGGCATGGAAGCTGGCGTGGGCCTGTTCCAGCACCATGGGGCCGCAGAGGCGGCGGGTGAGGAAGAGGAAGTGGGAGACGACCTCCCGCGTGAAGCCGCCCTGGGCCGGGCGGTCGAGCCAGGCGGAGGCGTCGGCCTGCCAGGGGCGGGGCCAGATGCGGAAGCTGGTTTCGATCTCCAGGCGGAGCGGCGTGCCGATGGAGGGGAGCCATTCGCGCATGGTGGCGACGCCGAGGGAGGAGGCCATGGGGAAGTTGACGGCGGCGCGGGCGGTGGGGTGGGCAGCGAGGAAGGCCTGAGCGGCGGGGACATCGACGGCGAGGGGCTTTTCGCAGAAGGCGGCCTTGCCGGCGGCGAGCGCCGCCTGGGCGTGGGGGAGGTGGGAGGCGGGCGGGGAGGCGATGTAGATGCAGTCCGCACTCGCGATCAGGGCCTCGGCGCTGGCGGCGTGGGGGGCGGCGGTGCCGATGCGGGCCAGGGCGGTGGGGCTCGGGTCCCAGATGGCGGCGACGCGCACCACGTCTGGCGCCTGGTCCAGGGCGGCGCGGAGCATGCGCTCGCCCATGATGCCGGCGCCGATGATGCCGAGAGAGATCATGCGTGGGTCCCCGTATATGACGGGGGTATGGTGGCGGAGGGAGGAAGGGAAGGCAAGGAAGCGGTTCTTTTTTGAAAAAAAGAACCAAAAAACTTTTGAACGCTTGCGCGGGTGTTGCGTGGTCTGTACGGGCGCAAATGAATGAAGTCTTTTTTGCTTCTTTTTTCTTCAGAAAAAAGAAGACCCTTCCCTTCCTTCGCGCGTGGCGCCATGAGGGGCGCAGACGAGAGAGAGGAACCCCGACGATGCGCCCTTCCGGCCGTGCCCTTGATGCCTTGCGCGATGTTTCGATCATTCCCGGGTTTTCGCACCATGCCGAGGGGTCGGTGCTGATCAAGATGGGCGGGACCGAGGTGCTGTGCGCGGCGAGCGTGGAATCGCGGGTGCCGCCGTTCATGCGCAACCAGGGGCTGGGCTGGGTGACGGCGGAATACGGCATGCTGCCGCGGGCGACACATACGCGCGGCGATCGCGAGGCGGCGCGGGGCAAGCAGTCTGGCCGGACGCAGGAGATCCAGCGGCTGATCGGGCGGAGCCTGCGCGCGGTGGTGGATCGGGCGGCGCTGGGGGAGATGACGATCACGCTGGATTGCGACGTGCTGAACGCGGATGGCGGGACGCGGTGCGCGAGCATCACCGGGGCGTGGGTGGCGTTGAATTTGGCGCTGAAGCATCTGGTGCGGATGAATGTGCTGAAATCAGTGCCGCTGGTGGGGCAGGTGGCGGCGGTGTCTTGCGGGTTGTACCAGGGCAAGCCGGTGCTGGACCTGGATTATGCCGAGGACAGCGATGCCGATGCGGATGCGAATTTCGTGCTGACCGATGGCGGCGGGATCGTGGAGATCCAGGGCACGGCGGAAAAGGCGCCGTTCAGCGACGCGCAGTTCGCCGAGCTGATGCGGCTGGCCCGCGTGGGCACGGGACGGCTGTTCGAGATGCAGCGGGCGGCGGTGGAGGCGGCCTGATGCGGTCGGTTCCGCGCGGCGCAAAGCTCGTTCTGGCCAGCCACAACCAGGGCAAGCTGCGCGAGATCGCGGAGCTGATGGAGCCCCTCGGCGTGGAGGTTGTCTCGGCGGGAGCGCTGGGGCTGGCTGAGCCGGAGGAAGGCGAGGAGAGCTTCGAGGCCAATGCGCGGATCAAGGCGTTAGCGGCGGCCACGGCATCCGGGCTGCCGGCGCTTTCGGATGATTCCGGGTTCTGCGTGGGTGCGCTGGGCGGGGCGCCGGGCGTGGTCTCGGCGTTGTGGGCCGGGCCGGGGAAGGATTTCCGGCCGGCGATGGAGCGGGTGCGGCGGGAGATGGGCGAGAGTGCCGATCGTCGGGCCTGGTTCATGTGCGTGCTCTGTCTCGCATGGCCGGATGGGCATGCGGAGTGCTTCGCGGGGCGGGTGGATGGCAGCGTGGCCTGGCCGCCGCGCGGGGCGAACGGGCATGGCTATGACCCGATGTTCGTGCCCGAAGGTGGCGCGCTCACCTATGGCGAGATGGACCAGGGGGAGAAGCACGCCACCAGCCATCGGGCGCGGGCGTTTGCGAAGCTTGTCGCGGCGTGTTTCGCGCGCTGATCCTGGGTTGGCTGCTGGGAGCGTCGCCGGCCTGGGCGGCGCTGCCGGAGGATGCGTCGCCTTTGGTGCCGGCCGGGGCGGTGGCGCCCAGGGTGGCTCCGGATGTGGCACGGGGTGCGGTGGTGTGGCTGCACGGTTCCTACGATGCGGCGAACGAGGCGCGGCCGGACGATCCGGACTGGCTGCGGCCGCTGCTGGCGCGGGGTTACGACCTTTGGCATTTCGATCGGCCGGCGCGGCCCGATCCGCTGGCGGAAGGTGGCGCGCGGTTGCTGCGCGGGGTGGCGGCGCTGCGGGCCGGGGGATACCGGCGCGTGGTGGTGGCGGGGTTTTCGCGCGGGGCGTTCATCGGGCTGGCGGCGCTGGCGCGGCCGGAGTTGGTGGATGCGGTGGTGGCGGTGTCTCCGGCGGCGCATGGGCGGCGGGTGGAGCGGCGGGGCGAGGCGATGGCGGCGTTTGGCGCACTGATGGACGCGGGCAGGGAGGTTGGGCTGGCGCTGGTGCTGCTGCGCGACGATCCCTGGGACCCCGGGCCGGAGGCGCGGGCGGCGCTGGCGCGGGGGGCGGCGCCGGGGCGGGCGGGGCGGTTGCTGCTGCTGGATCGGCCGGCGGGGCTGGAGGGGCATATGGGCAGTTTCGCGCCTGAGTTCGCGCTCCGGTTCGGCGACTGTATGGCGGCGTTCCTGGATGGGGCGGCGCCGGCGAGCGCGTGTGCGGGGCGGTGATGGAGGCGCTGGCGCTTTACGTCCATTGGCCGTTCTGCCTGGCGAAGTGCCCGTATTGCGACTTCAACTCCCATGTGCGCGAGCGGATCGACCAGAAGCGGTTCGCGGCGGCGCTGC
>CAMDAM010000067.1 GCA_945888575.1 Asaia bogorensis
CGGGCGCATGACCGTGTGCAACATGTCGATCGAGGCGGGCGCGCGCGCCGGCATGATCGCGCCGGACCAGACCACCTTCGACTACGTGCGCGGCAAGCCCTATGCCCCCAAGGGCGAGGCGCTGGATCGTGCCATCGCCTGGTGGAGCAGCCTGCCCGCCGACCCCGGCGCGCATTACGACACGGTGGTGGAACTCGATGCCGCCGCGATCGCGCCGATGGTCACCTGGGGCACCAACCCGGAAGCCGTCGTGCCCGTGACTGCCACGGTGCCAAACCCGGCGGACGAAGCCGACGAAGCCAAGCGCGCCCAGCTCGCCCGCATGGTGGAATACATGGGCCTCACCCCGGGCCAGAAGATCACCGACCTCAAGATCGACGTCGTCTTCATCGGCTCCTGCACCAACGGCCGCATCGAGGACATCCGCGCCGCCGCCGCCGTGGCGAAGGGCCGCAAGGTCGCTCCCGGCGTGCGCGCCATGATCGTGCCCGGCAGCGGCATCGTGAAGCAGCTTGCCGAGGCCGAGGGGATCGACAAGATCCTGATCGAAGCCGGCTTCGAATGGCGCGAGCCCGGCTGCTCCATGTGCCTGGGCATGAACCCGGACAAGCTCACGCCCGGCCAGCGCTGCGCCAGCACCAGCAACCGCAACTTCGAAGGCCGCCAGGGCCCCGGCGGGCGCACGCATCTGGTCTCGCCCGCCATGGCCGCCGCCGCCGCGGTTTCCGGCCACCTGGCCGATGTGAGGGAGCTCGCCTGATGGACGCGTTCACCAAGCTCAGCGGCGTCGCCGCCCCGCTGCCGATGGCCAATGTCGATACCGACAAGATCATCCCGGCCCGCTTCCTCAAGACCATCAAGCGCACCGGCCTCGGCGTGCACCTGTTCGACACGCTGCGCTACGACGCCGAGGGCCAGGAACGGCCGGAATTCGTGCTCAACCAGGGCCCCTACCGCAAGGCGGAGATCCTGATCGCGCATGAGAATTTCGGCTGCGGCTCCTCACGCGAGCACGCCCCCTGGGCGCTGCTGGATTTCGGCATCCGTTGCGTGATCGCGCCGGATTTTGCCGACATCTTCCACAACAACGTTTTCAAGAACGGCATCCTGCCCATCCGCCTGTCGCGCGAGATCTGCGACCAGCTGATGGAAGACGCAAAGCAGGGCGACAATGCCCGCATCACGGTGGACCTTGCCGAACAGGTGGTTGTCCGCCCGAATGGCGAGAAGATCCCGTTCGAGATCGACCCCTTCCGCAAGCACCTGCTGCTCAACGGGCTGGACGATATCGGCCAGACGCTGCAGCACGCGCCTTCGATCGACTCCTACGAGTCCAAGCAGCAGGCCGAGAAGTCCTGGATGCCGGGCATCACAGTATAAGAAAGCAGTTCTTTTTTGAAAAAAAGAACCAAAAAACTTTTATTCGTTTGAGCCTCAGCCTCTCCGCACCAAACGAATAAAAGTCTTTTTGCTTCTTTTTCTTCAGAAAAAGAAGACTCTTCCTACCCTTCCCTGGAAAGACCCTCACCATGGCCTCGAACAAGAAGCTCCTCGTCCTCCCCGGCGACGGCATCGGCCCCGAGGTGATGCGCGAGGTCGGCCACGTGATCGACTGGATGGCCCGCCGCCGCCGCGCGGTGTTCGACATCGCCGAGGACATCGTCGGCGGCGCCTGCATCGACGCCCACGGCATCGCCATCCGCGCCGAGACGGTGCAGCGCGCGCGGGAGGCCGATGCCGTGCTGTTCGGCTCCGTCGGCGGCCCGAAGTGGGACACGCTGGGCTTCGACAAGCGGCCGGAGCTTTCCATCCTCACGCTGCGCAAGGAACTCGGCCTGTTCGCCAACCTGCGCCCGGCCATCGTGCTCGATCCGCTGGTGGATGCCTCCACCCTGAAGGCCGACGTGATCAAGGGCCTCGATATCATGATCGTGCGCGAGAGCACGGGCGGCATCTATTTCGGCGAGCCGCGCGGGGTGGAAACCCTGCCGGACGGCACCAAGCGCGGCATCAACACCGAGGTCTACACCACGCCGGAGATCGAGCGAGTCGCCCGCGTGGCCTTTGAACTGGCCCGCAAGCGCCAAGGCCGGCTGTGCAGCGTGGAGAAGGCCAACGTGATGGAGTCGGGCCTGCTGTGGCGCCAGACCGTCACCGCCCTGGGCGCGGCCGAATACCCCGATGTCGAGCTGTCGCACATGTATGCCGACAACTGCGCCATGCAGATGGTCCGCAACCCGCGCCAGTTCGACGTGATCGTGACGGGCAACCTGTTCGGCGACATCCTGTCCGATCTCGCCTCCATGCTCACCGGCTCGCTCGGCATGCTCCCCAGCGCCACGCTGGGCGCCGTGCAGGGCGATGGCCGCCGCCACGCGCTGTATGAGCCGATCCACGGCAGCGCGCCGGATATCGCCGGCAAGGGCATCGCCAACCCCATGGCGCAGATGCTCAGCTTCGCGATGCTGCTGCGCTATTCCTTCGGCATGGACGAGGATGCGCTGATCATCGAGCGCGCCTGCACCAATGTTCTGGCCTCTGGCTTGCGCACGGCGGACGTGATGGCGCCGGGCTGCGCCAAGGTCTCCACCTCCGTGATGGGTGAGGCCGTTGTGCGCGAGTTGGACAAGCTCGGATCATAACGCCCTGCCCTGCATTTACCGCCTTGCCGAGGCGCGCAGGCACGGCTATATCGCGCGCCTCTGCTGCTGCACCCGTAGCTCAATTGGATAGAGCACCAGACTACGAATCTGGGGGTTGGAGGTTCGAGTCCTTCCGGGTGCGCCATTTCTCTTGCAGCATATGAAAAGCGGCCCCTGGTGGGCCGCTTTTTCGTTTCGCCCCCCGCCGCCAACATATAGGCAGCCCACATGGCCCTGATCCTGAATATCGTCTGGGTGGTCTTCGGCGGGCTCATCATGGCCCTGCTGTGGTGCCTGGCCGGCCTGCTCGCCGCCATCACCATCATCGGCCTGCCCTGGGCGCGCGCCTGCTTCGCCATTGCCGGATTCTCGCTCTGGCCGTTCGGGCGTGAGGCGATCTCGCGCGCCACCCTCACCGGCCGGGAGGATATCGGCACCGGCGCGCTGGGCCTGGTTGGCAACATCGTCTGGTTCGTGGTGTTCGGCATCTGGCTCGCCATCGGCCACCTCACCGCCGCCGTGGCCTGTGCCGTGACCATCATCGGCATCCCGTTCGCCTGGCAGCACGTGAAGCTGGCGGGCATGAGCCTCGCCCCCATCGGCATCACCGTGGTGGACACGCACATCGCCGCCGAAGCCCGCCGCCGCTGGGCCGAAGGGGAAGTGGACCGGCTCCGCCGCTAATCGGCGCCCGCGATCCGCACCACCAGGCTGCCGCGCTTGCGCCCCGTGTCCACATACGCATGCGCCGCGGCGATTTCGTCCATGGCGTAGCACCGGTCGATCACCGGCCGCAGCACGCCCTGCGCCGCCCACGCCGCCACCTGGGCCAGATCCCCCGGCTTGGTCGTGGCCGGCCCGGCAAACACGCGCATCCCCCAGAACGGCGCCCAGGCCATGGCCAGCATGTCCGGCATCTCCGCGGCCACCGCCAGCATCCGCCCCCGCGGGCGCAGCACGTGCCGGTACCGCGCAAAGCCAACGGCGCCGACCAGATCGGCCACGATATCGAAGCGCTCGCCGCATTGCAGGATGTCGCTGGCGGTATAGTCGATCACACGCCCCGCCCCCAGGCCGGCCACCAGCTCCTGATTCGCCGTGCTGGTCACGCCGGTCACCTCGGCGCCGAACACCCGCCCCAGCTGCACCAGCGCGCTGCCCACCGCGCCGGAGGCACCCACCACCAGCATGCGCTCCCCCGGCTGCACCGCGGCCGCCCGCAGGAAGTGGAGTGCGCTCATCGCCCCGAACGGCAGGCTGGCGGCTTCCTCGAACGACAATCCCGCCGGCATCGCCACCAGCTCATCCTTCTCGGCCATGGCGCGATACTCCGCATGGCAGCCGAAATCGGCGCCGGGAAACCCAAGCACCCGATCCCCCACCGCGAACCGCGTCACCCGCGCGCCCATCGCCACCACCACCCCGGCCAGCTCGGTGCCCAGCACCCGCCGCCGCGGCCCGCGCAGCCCCAGCGCCAGCCGCGCCATCCCGGCCATGCCACGCGGCACCCGTAGCGCGCGAACCCGGCTATCCGCCGCGCTGACTGTGCTGGCCATGATGCGCACCAGAACCTCGTTCGGGCCCGGCACAGGCGTCGGCACCTCGGCCACAGTCACCCTCTCGGGCCCGCCGTAGCGGTCGCAGACACACGCCTTCACCTGAGAATCCCATCACGCCGTGGCGCTAGGCCTTCACCACATCCGCGAACGCTGCGCCAGTCAGCCGCGCGAGGTCCCCGGGGGTCAGCCGGAACACCGCGTTCGGCGTTCCCCCTGCGGCCCAGATCGTCTCGAACGCTTCCAGGTCCCGGTCCAGCAGCACCACCGGCGCCGTGGCGTGCCCCACCGGCGGCACGCCCCCGATGGCGAAGCCCGTCGCCTCGCGCACGAACTCCGCATCCGCGCGGCCGATCTTCTCGCCCAGCAGCGCGGCCACCTTCTTCTCGTCCACCCGGTTGGTGCCGCACGCCACCACCAGAACCGGCCGCCCGCTCGCGGCGCGGAACAGGATGGATTTGGCGATCTGCGCCACCGTGCAGCCAATCGCCTCCGCGGCCTCCGCCGCCGTTCGGGTGCTGGCGGAAAACTCCAGCACCCGAAACCCCTCCCCCAGCACGGCCTGCACGCGCAGCGCGCTGGGGGAGGTCGCGTTTTGAATCAGCGCGATTCGGTCCAGCTCTCGGCAAACGCCAGCGAGCAGGTGCTGAACGGCCGACCCTCGCGCTCCCGCGGCCAGGCCCGCCCCTTCGCCGCCACGCCGTTGATCGTCAGCTGCGCGCCGGCGCAGGGCACGAACAGCGTGCACAGGCCCAGGTAGCGCGCCGGGTCCGACTTCGGGTCGGTGTGCATGATCATCGGGTCGCCCGGGTTGTACCAGGTCAGCGAGATCTCCTCGTTGAACGTGGTCAGGCTCTCGGTCCAGGCATCGCGCATGTCGCCGCTGCGGCTGAAGCTCGCATCGAACACCGGCAGGCTGGTATCGGCCAGCTCCGCGTTCAGCATCCCCTGCACGCTGGTCTGCAGCCAGCGCGCCATGCTGATGTTGTCGGTGTAGATCTTCCACGCCCCGCCGGTCAGCTCGCTCTTCAGATACAGAACGTGGCCAGGCCCGCCCGGCGAGAAGATCACGCGCCAGAAGCTGGCATTGGTGGTGATCTCCCCACCATCGGTTTCGCTGAGGCGGATGAAGGGGTTTTCCCCGTTGATGATCACGCGGTTCGGATCGACAGCCATGGCTCTTCTCCCAAGATGCCCCCCATGTTGCCACCTTCGCCCACGGCACTGCTAGACTTCGCGCAACAACCGGCGAGGAAACATCCATGACACCCCTGGCCCCCGACACCCTGGAGCTGCTGCGCCACGTCAGCACCGCCACCCTCACCTCTCAGCTCATCAAGGTCGCCGGCCTGCGCACCCGCTCGCCGCTGAACATCCGCCCACTCAGCCCCACGAACGCCAAGTTCGTCGGCCCCGCCGTGACCCTGCGCTACGGCCCGCTACGCGAAGACCTGGAGAAATCCATGGCCAACATGGCCGCCACCGAAAACCCCACCCGCCGCGCCATCGAGGAATCCGCCCCCGGCTCCGTCATCATGATCGACGCCGGCGGCAATATCGGCGGCGGCGCGGTAGGCGATATCCTCGCCGCCCGCATGATCTACCGCGGCATCGCCGGCCTGGTGACCGACGGCGCCATGCGCGACGCCGGGCCCCTCATGGCCATGAGCCTGCCCATCCACGCCCGCGTCTTCACCCCGCCGCCCAACACCGCCAGCACGCTCGCCATCGGCGTCAACGAAACCATCAGCTGCGGCGGCACGCTGGTCTTCCCCGGAGACATCGTCGTCGGCGACGAAGACGGCGTGGTGGTCATCCCCCGCCACCTCGCCGACAAGGTCGCCGTCTCGGGCCTGGAGCAGGAACAGGTGGAAGCCTACATCAAGCGCCGCGTGGAACTCGGAGAACCGATCGCAGGGTTCTATCCGGCCAGCGAGCGGACGATGGCGGATTATCGGGCGTGGGTCGAAAAAGGTAAGCCAGAGATCAAGTAAGCGGTTCTTTTTTGAAAAAAAGAACCAAAAAACTTTCATGACTTTGCGCCCAGTCCGGACAACCAAATGCCTGAACAAATGAAGTTTTTTTGCTTCTTTTTGTTCACAAAAAGAAGAATCCTTCCTTCCTGATGTCAGACCTAGAACAAACCATCGCCCAAACGCTCGACTCGCTGATGGGCGCCCTCGCCCCTCTCGGCTTCGTCGCCCGCCACATTCACCCCGGCGAGATCGATGCCGTGCTGGACGCCGTCGGCAAGCCCGATGGCGGCCTCACCATCGCCATCGAGCAGTTCCGAAAGGCGGAGTGGCCCCAGCAGCTCACCGCCTTCCGCACCCAGGTGGAAAAGGCCGCCGACGCCACGCTGGAAGCCTGGGGCGCCCTGCGCCTGGCCGCCGTCGGCAACGATATCCGCCGCGCCTACCGCGCCCTGCGCAGCGAGGCCCGCGCGCAGGAGGCGCTGTTCCCCCTGGCCCGCATCATTCCCCAGGTGAGCCTGTTCTTCCTGGACCCGGAGGCGCGGGAGAACGCGGCGCTGAAGGCGGACCTCGCCCAGGGCATGGGCAAGTCCAACCGCGGCGTGCTGCATGCCGAGAACACAGAAGACCAGCGCGGCGGCTTCAGCCTGTTCGTGCCGGAAGACACGCGCGACGACGTGCCCCGCCCCCTCGTGATCGCGCTCCACGGCGGCAGCGGCCACGGCCGCAGCTTCCTCTGGCACTGGGTCCGCACCGCCCGCAGCCGCGGCCTGATCGTCGCCACCCCCACCTCCATCGGCCCCACCTGGGCCCTGGCCGGCGAGGATGTGGACACGCCGAACCTGCAACGCATCATCGATTTCGTGTCGCAACGCTGGCCGGTGGATACCTCCCGCCTGCTGCTGACGGGCATGAGCGACGGCGGCACCTTCACCCTGCTCAGCGGCGTGCAATCCGACAGCCGCTTCACCCACCTCGCCCCCTTCGCCGCCAGCTTCCACCCGATCCTGATCGAGATGAGCGAGCGCTCGCGCCTGGCCAACCTCCCCATCCATCTCTGCCACGGCGAGCTCGACTGGATGTTCCCGGTCGACGTGGCCCGCACCGCGCGGGATGCCTTCCAGGCCGCCGGCGCCGCCGTCACCTACCTGGAGCTGGACGACCTCTCCCACACCTACCCGCGCGACGCCCAGCCCGCGCTGGTGGATTGGTTCCTGAAGGACCGCACGCCATGAACGACGTCTTCGACATTATCCAAACCACCCGCGCCATGCGCCGCCTGAAGCCCGATCCGGTACCGGATGATCTCATCCGCAAGATCCTCGAAGCCGGCGTCTGCGCCGCCAATGGCGGCAACTACCAGCGCTGGCGCTTCATGGTCGTGAAGGACACGGCAGTGAAGAAGGCCGTGCAGGTGTGGTACAAGAAGGCCTTCGATGAGGTCGTCGGCCCCCGCTATGCCAACTCCCCGCCGCCCCCGGGCATCTCGGCGGAGAAATACGCCCGCCAGCACCACGCCGTGGAACACCTGACGGAGCATTTCCACGAAGCCCCGGTCTGGATCGTCGCCTGCCTGGATGAGGGCAAGAACACCCCAACCCGCACCTCCGGCGCCTCCATCTACCCCGCAGTGCAGAACATGCTGCTCGCCGCCCGCGCGCTCGGCCTCGGCAGCACGCTCACCACCCGCCATTTGCTCTACGCGAAGGAGGCGGAAGCCGCCCTCGGCCTGCCCGAAGGCGTGCACAGCTACGCCATCCTCCCGATCGGCTGGCCCATGGGCAAGTTCGGCCCCGTAGGCCGCACCAACTTGGAAGACGTGGTCTTCAGCGAACGCTGGGGCCAGCCCTACGTCTAGAGCAACAGCCGATCGGATGGATTCATCCGATCGGCTTAAGTTGCTCGCCAAAACAAAAAGCGAGAGCGATAGCCAACCTTCCATCAGGTCGGCTATCGCTCGAGCACGCAGGCCGGGGAACCGCTCCACGCCAGGCGGCCCGCCCCGCCTCCTGCTTTCAAAGTCAGGGCCCCGCGCCACTGCCATAACATCTGCCGGGGCCAACCCGCGCAGCCCAGGAGGAAAGGACCAAGCCAGGTCCCACACCACACGCCGCGCCCCCAACCGCCGCGACCTGCTCAAGGCCAGCGTGCTCGCCGGCACCGCCATCGCCCTGCCCTGGCAGCAGGCCGACGCCCAGCCCGCCGCGCCGCCGCCTGCTTCCAACACGAAGCCAACCCCGAACTCCCCAACGGTGCCCTCAACGAAGTCCTCACCCCCGCCCCGTAGGGCAGGCTTTAACCCGCCTTCCATGCACTCCACTCCATCGCGTAAGGCGGATCTCGAAGCGGATCCGCCACCCCACGTGCAACCGCAACGACACTGGGCAAAGTGGATCGCATTTCACGGCCCAACCATCGTGCCTCGTCACGAAGTTCAGATTTAACACAGAGGCACAGAGATACGGAGAAGCAAGGCAAGGGAGAAGGAAAGATCTTCCGGTCCGGAAGGCGTATCTTCAGGCGCTTTCGTCGCCCTATTTTCGGTCTCGATATAAGACATCCCACTTTTGCCGCAGATATATTTCTTTCTTCCTTCTCCCTTGCCTTTCTTCTCTGTGCCTCTGTGTCTCTGTGTTGAATCTTCTTCTTGCTTGCTTCCCAACCTCCCTCCGCCAGCGCCAAGCTTGCCACCCCAACCAACCTCAGCCATCTTCCCCCTCACTCGCCACCCCAGCCGCAGGAGGGCTGCCCCCATGACCGCAAACCAGCAGCACCGCACCCGCGGCCCCTGCCAGGCCCCGCAGCACATCGTTGCGGGGCGGGCCCACAGGCGCATCTGAACCACCCCCGATCCGCCCGGCCTGCCTCCCCATAGGCACGACCCAAGCCCTCCCCAGGGCACCCCGGACCACGGATCCCCCTCGATGACCCTCCTCACCCTGCGCGCCCTCACGGTCGCCACCCCGCGCCCCCTCTTCGCCGGCCTCGACCTCGCCATCCAGCCGGGCCAACGCATCGGCCTCGTCGCCGCCAACGGCGCCGGCAAATCCACGCTGCTGCGCATCCTCGCCGGCACCCACGAGGCCACCTCCGGCGAGTTCACCCGCCGCCGCGGCCTCAAAACCGGCTACGTCGAGCAAGACGTCCCCGAAACCCTCCTGCCGCTGCCCATGCACGAGGCCATCCGCCGTGCCCTCCCGGCCGCCGACCGCGCCGCCAACGAATGGCGCGTCGATGTCCTGCTGCAAACTTTCGAAACCCCCGAGGACCTCTACGAAAAGCCGCTCGCCAACCTCTCCGGCGGCTGGCAGCGCATGGCGCTGATCGCCCGCGCCTGGATCGCCGAGCCCGACCTGCTGCTGCTCGATGAACCCTCCAACCACCTTGACCTCGCCCGCCTCGAACGCCTGGAATCCTGGCTCCAGCACGAAACCGAAGGCGCCGGCATCCTGGTCGCCAGCCACGACCGTGCCTTCCTCGATGCCTGCACCACCCACACCCTCTTCCTGCGCCCCGAACGCAGCGCCCTCTACGCCCACCCCTTCTCCGCTGCCCGCGCGCTTCTGGAAGCCGACGACGCCCGCCAGGAAAAGGTCTTCGCGCGCGAGATGAAGGAAGCCGACCGCCTGCGCGCCAACGCAGGGCGGCTCAAGAACGTCGGCATCAACAGCGGCAGCGACCTGCTGCTGAAGAAATCCAAGCAGCTGAACGCCCGCGCCGAAGCCATCGAGCAATCGGCCCGCCCGCTCACCAAAACCCGCCAGGCCGATCTCCGCCTGGCCAGCTCCACCACCCACGCCAAGGTCCTGCTGACGCTGGAAGACCTCCAGGTCTCCACCCCCGATGGCCGCCCGCTCTTCCGCACCGGCAAGCTGCGCATCCACCAGGGCGAGCGCATCGTCCTCACCGGCCCCAACGGCGCCGGCAAATCCCGCCTCGTCCACCTCCTGCGCCGCGCCGTGGAAGGCGAGGAAATCCCCGGCCTCACCGTCGCGCCCAGCGTGGTGCCCGGCTACATCGACCAGCAGATGTCCCAGCTCCCGGCTGCGGAAACCCCGCTCGGCTTCATCACCGCAAGCTTCCGCCTCGGCGACCAGCGCAGCACCAGCCTGCTCGCCGGCGCCGGCTTCGACGTGCCCAGCCAGGCCCGCCCCATCGCCCGCCTCTCCCCGGGCCAGAAAGCCCGTTTGGGCCTCCTCGCCCTGCGCCTGGCCGAGCCCAATTTCTACCTGATGGACGAACCCACCAACCACGTGGACATCGCCGGCCAGGAACGCCTGGAAGAGGAAATCCTCGCGACCTCTGCAAAAGGCGGGGCCGCCACCTGCGTCCTCGTCTCCCACGACCGCGCCTTCACCGCCGCCATCGCCACCCGCATCCTGCGCATCGAGAAAAACCGCCTCATCGACCCCTGAAAAAATTCCGCCAAACCCGCTTGCAGCGGCTATCATTGTCAGTTATTTTTATTGACGATGCCCTTGCACCCCAGCCACCCCGCCGAGCGAAGCCCGCGCCCCGGTCCCCCCGATGGGGACCGGGAAAACGCGCGCGCGCTCTCCTGGCTGGAGGCGTGGCTGCTCGCCCTCCTCCTCCCCCTTCTCGGCGAGCGCGCCGCCCACGCCATCCTCGCGGCATTCACCCCCCATCGCCAGAACCTCATCCAGCTCGGCCCGTACTGCGTCCACGCCGACACCGCCGCGGAATTCAGCGAAGCCGAAATCCGCCTCCTCATCCCCTATCTGTTCGTCATCGGCCCCGGCCCCCACCGCGGCATGCGCCCCCACGCCCGTACCACGTCCATCACCCCGCCCCCGCACGCCCGCGCCCCACCCAGGCCCAAACACGCCCAAAACCCAAGCCCACCCCCATCGGCAGCCCCCCGCGCCGAAGCGATCACGCGCGCGCATAAGCAAGAATCTTCTTTTTCTGAAGAAAAAGAAGCAAAAAGACTTTTATGAATGGAAGCGGAGGAACCCATCCCCCCCCTTCTCCCTTGCCTTGCTCCTCTGTGTCTCTGTGCCTCTGTGGCCGCTTTCTTCCTTACTTTCTGCCCGACCGAAACAGATACAACCCGGCCCCCACAATCACCCCCATCCCCAGCACGGCCACTAGGTCCGGCAGGTGCCCCCACACCACGAACCCCACCGCGGCGGCCAACGGCAGGGAGGCATAGCGGAACCCGCCCACGAAGCTCACCTCGCCATGCCGCATCGCCACGATCGCCAGGTGATACCCCCCCGCCAGGAACACCGAAGCCCCGAACAGCAACGCCCATTGCTCCCCGCGCATCGGCACCCACCCATGCAGCGCGGTCAACGTCACCCCCGTCACCGTCACCGCCACCGCGGTGGCAAGCGTGATGATCAGCGACGGCACCCGCGCCGGCACGATCCGCGTGTAGATGTCCCGCATGGCGCTGATCAGCGTGCCGAACAGCGTCAGCAAGGCCCAGGCGCTGAACCCCTCGCTCCCCGGTCGCACCACCAGCAGCACGGCCGCAAAGCCCACCGCCACCGCCACCCACCGCGCCCACGGCACCCGCTCGCGCAGGAACAGCACGGAAAGGCACAGGATCATCAGCGGCGCCGTCTGGCCGATCGCCACGGCAAGCGAAAGCGGCATGTGGAACAGCGCGATCAGGTAGGTGAAGGTGCTGCCCACGTCCAAGGCGGCGCGCCCCATCGTGCGACGGTCCAGCGCGTGGTGGGACTGGTGCCACAGCCCCGCCACCGTCACCGCCAGCACCACCCAGGTGGTCGCGAACACGCCGCGCACGCCGATGGTCTGCGCCGCTGGAACGCCGTCGCTGGCCAGCTTGATCATCGCGTCGTTGATGATGAACAGCGCAATCGCGCCCAGCATCGCCATCGCGCCGCGCAGGTTGCCGCGCCGGTCGTGGTGTCGGGTTTCCTCCATGCGCGTTGGATAGCCCGCGCCCCCGCCGCGTGATAGGTCCGCAACCAAGAACCGGAGGAGACAGCGGCGCATGGCCGAACGGATAAGCCGGCAGGCGGTCATCATCGTGGCCACGCTCGCCACCGCCTACGTCGCCAGCCACTTCTTCCGCGCCGCCAACGTCACCATCGGGCTGGACCTGATGCGGGACCTCGCCATCGGCCCGGAAGCCCTGGGCGCCCTCACCGGCGCCTTCTTCTTCGGCTTCTCCGCCATGCAGATCCCGGTGGGTTTCCTGTTCGACCGCTACGGCCCGCGCAAAACGGTCACCGGCATGCTGGTGCTGGCCACCATCGGCGGCACGGTGTTCGCCTTGGCGCCGGATTGGCCCACCTTGCTCGCCGGCCGCGTGCTGATGGGGGCGGGCTTCGGCGTCATGCTGATCGGCAGCATGGTGGTCATCACCCGCTGGTTCCCGCCAAATCTGTTCTCCCAGGTCACCTCGATGGTGCTGGCCATCGGCCTGCTCGGCAACCTCCTGGCCACCTCGCCGCTCGCCTGGGGCGTGCAGCAGGTCGGCTGGCGCCCGCTCTTCGGCGCCGTCGTCGCCTTCACGGCGCTCGCCGCCATCGCCGTCTGGTTCATCGTGCGCGATGCGCCGGCGGGCCACCCCTTCCTCTCGCGCACCCCGGAATCCCCGCGCGAGATGCTGCGCGGCCTCGGCGAGGTGCTGCGCAACCCCACGCTCAAGTTCATCCTGGCGCTGAACTTCTGCAACTACGCCTGCACCTTCACCATCCAGGGCCTCTGGGGCGGCCCCTTCCTGCGCGAGGTGCACGGCTTCACGGCCATCGAGGCCGGCCACGTCCTGCTCGCCGCCGTCATCGCCTACCAGGTCGGCATGCTCGTCTTCGGCCCGCTGGACCGCATCCTCGATACCCGCAAATGGATCGCCGTCGCCGGCACGCTCACCATCGCCGCCATCCTCGCCCTGCTCGCCGCCCTCTCCCACCCGCCCGCCTGGCTCGCCGTGGCCGCGATCATCGCCATCGGCACCCTCAGCGCCAGCAGCACCGTCATCATGGCCCATGGCCGCGGCATCTTCCCCGATCGCCTGATCGGCCGCGGCATGGCCACGATGAACACCTCCGTCATGCTCGGCGTCGCCTGCATGCAAACCCTCTCCGGCGTCATCCTCGGCAGTTTCGAACCGCTCGCCGACGGCACCCGCACAGAGGGCGCCTACCGCTCCCTGTTCGCCTTCATGGCCGTGGTGCTGGTCCTCGCCGTCGCCGTCTATTCCCGCGCCCAGGACCGCAAGCCCAGCGAGGAGATGCGCGCCCGCGGCTGAACCGTCAGCCCACCGGCCGCATCGCCTGCCCCAGCGCCGCCAGCAACATCTCGGGCCGCACCGGCTTGCGCAGCACCACCGCGCCCTTCATGCCCGGCACGCCCTCCAACCCGGTCACATACACCACCGGCACCCCTCGCGCCGCCAGCCGCGCGCCCAACGGCATGGTGGGCCCACCCGGCAGGTTCACATCCAGCACTGCCGCGTCCAGCCCCTCCTCCCCGGCCAGGCGCTCCGCATCCGCCAGGGTGGAAGCAGGTCCCCGCACGGTGCAGCCGGCATCCTGCAGCATCTCCTGCAGCAAAAGCGCCACCAGCGGCTCGTCCTCCACCAGCAGCACCCGCCGCCCGTACAACGCCGACTCCTGCAGCCCGCCCGGCTGCGCCGCCAGCGTTCCCTGCGCCGGCAGGTCGATCATGCAGCGCAGGCCATCGGGCTCCCAGCCGGTCTCGAACCGCCCACCCAGCTGGCCGCGCACCGTGGCCCCGATCAGCGCACTGCCGAACCCGCGCCGCGCCGGCTCCCCGGCAACCTGCGGCCCACCCCGCTCCTCCCACTCGATCACCAGCCGCTCCCCGTCCTCCGCGGGCACCAGCCGCCACCCCATCCGCACCCGCCCCCCAGGCCGGGACAAGGCACCGTACTTGGCGGCATTCGTCACCAGCTCGTGCACCACCATAGAAAGCGGCTGCACCGCCCCGGCTTCCAGCCGCAGCGCCGGCCCCGACAGTTCCGGCGCCTGCGCATCGCGATAGGCGGCGAACTCCTCGCGCACCAGCTCGTCCAGCGCCGCCCCGGTCCAGCGATCGCGCGACAGCAGCGAATGCGCCCGCGCCAGCGCCGCCACCCGCCCCTCCACCGCCGCGACGAAATCCTTCGGGTCCTCGCTGCGCGTCAGGCGCACCACGCTCTGCACCACCGCCAGCACGTTGCGCGCGCGGTGGTCCACCTCGCGCGCCAGCAGCATCTGCCGCTCCTCCTCCCGCCGCCGCTCCGTGATGTCCTGGCTGATGCCCACGATCCGCGCCACGCCGCCGCCGGGCGCCGCCACCGCCGAACCCCGGGCGGCCACCCATCGCTCCTCCCCGGTGTCCTGGCGCAGGATCCGATACTCGGCGCGGTAATGGCCGCCCTCCGAAAACGCCTCCTCGGCAATTGCCGCCACGCGCGGCCGGTCCTCGGGATGAACACAATCCAGCCATTGCGCCAGCGGCACCGGCCCATCGCCCGGCGGCAGGCCGTACTGTGTGCGGAACTCGCCGTTCACGATGCCGCTGCGGCTATGCGCATCCACATCAAACACCCCCACCCCGGCCGCGGCGGAGGCCAGCGCCAGGCGTTCCTGGCTCGCGGCCAACGCGGCCTCGGCGCGCTTGCGCTCCTGCACCTCGCGCAGCAGCCGCATCGCCTGCCACCCCAGCCCCGCCAGCGCCACCACGGCCGCGGCACCGGCTGCCAACGATACGCGCACCACCCAATCCGGTACCAGGTAGGCGCCGCGGCCCGACCAGCGATCCAGGATGGCATCGAACTCGCCGCTCGCCTTCAGCACCGACAGGGCGCGGTCGATCTCCGCCAGCAGGGCAACATCGCCCTCACGCACCGCGATGTTGCCGGACCGCCGCGCGAAGGGCGGCAGCTCGCTCACCCCTGTGATGCGGCGCTGGGCCAGCAGGTGGCGGATCGCCCAGGCATTGCCCGCCAACGCATCGACCGTGCCGAGCCGCAGCCGGTCGATCCCGTCCGGCAGGTTCGCCACTTCCACCCGTTCCGCATCGGGATGGCTCGCGGCCACAAGCTCGCCCGCCAGGCCACCGCGGGTGATGCCGATGCGCACGCCGGCGAATCGGTTCCGGCCGACGAATGCGCGCTCCTGGTCCTCGCGCACGAAGAAGGCGAACAGGGCCGGCATGGTCGGCTGGGAGAAACCGTAGTGCTCGTCGCGCTGCGTGCTGCGGCCCAGCATGGTCAGCGCATGGCCCTCGCCGCCCAGCAGGCGCCGCTGCGCCTCGTCCCAATCCAGCAGCCGCACCTCCACCGGCCGGCCCAGCACATGGCCGATGGCCTGCGCCAGCTCCACATTGGCCCCGCGCGCCATGCCGCCCTCGACGAACTCATAGGGCGGCAACGCCCGGTCGCCGAGGAACACCAGCGGCGCACCTTGCGCGCGCGCTGGCACGCCCAGGGCGGGCAGCGCCAGGGCGGCCTGCAGAACAGCGCGGCGGCGGATCATGCGGTGCGGGTCAGCCTTTCGCTGCCCCGGCTAGCCGATCGCCAACTCGGCGTAGCCCGCGTCGACCACCTCCTCGCAGCGCTTGCGGTAATCGGGCGCGCTGCCGCTGTAGCGGGCGATGATGCGGGTGGTCTTGCCCTCGATGTTGCGGTTGATGCCGGTGAACCAGCTATCCACCTCGTTGGCCAGCAGCCCCTCGCCCATCTTCCGCACATGCTCGGTCCAGGCCGTCACGCCCTCGGCGGTGGCCTCCGCGCGCGTATGCCCGTGTTCGCGCAGGAAGGCGATCAGGCGCGAGACCCAATCGACGTTGTATTCGATGCTGCGCGGCAGATTGCCCAGCGCGGTGTGCGGACCCATCAGCATCATCATGTTGGGGAAGCCCTGCACCTGCACGCCGAGGAAGGTCTTGGGCCCGCCGGTCCAGAGCTCGCGCAGGCGCACCCCATCCACGCCGCGGAAATCGATCCGGTCGAAGGCGCCGGTCAGCGCATCGAAGCCGGTGGCGAACACGATCATGTCGAACTCGAACGTCTCGCCGGCGGTGACGATGCCCGTTTCCGTGATGCGCTCGATCGGGGTTTCCTTGATGTCCACCAGGCGCACGTTGGGCTGGTTGTAGACCTCATAGTAGCGCGTCTCCAGCGGCACGCGGCGGGTGCCGAAGCCGTGGTTGGTGGGGATCAGCTTTTCCGCCACCGCCGGGTCCTTGACGCGTTCGCGGATCTTGCGGGCGACGAAGGCGGACAGCTCCGCGTTGGCCGCGCGGTCGGTCAGCACGTCCATGAAATTGCCGACCCAGATGCCGAAGCCGGGCTCGTTGTAGAGCTTCTCCCAGAACGCCTCGCGCTCCTCCCGGCTCACCTCGAAGGTGTTGCGGGGATCGGCGGTGTGCAGGAAGCCGGCGAAGGTCTGCTGGCAGCGGTCGAACAACGCGGGGTAGCCGGCGCGGATCTGCGCCATCTCTTCCTTGGGGATTGGCCGGTTGAGCAGCGGGGCGCACCAGTTGGGGGTGCGCTGGAACACGGTGAGGGAACCCGCGGTCTTGGCCACTTCCTGGATGGTCTGCACGCCGGTGGCCCCGGTGCCGATCACGGCCACGCGCTTGCCCTCGAAGCTCACGGGATGCTTGGGCCACAGCGCGGTGTAGTAGGCCTCGCCCTTGAAGCTGGAGAGGCCCTCGATCTTCGGCACCACGGGGGCGGAAAGCGGACCGATGGCGGTGACGAGGAAACGGCAGGTGAAGGCGGTGCCGTCGGTCAGCGTCAGCACCCAGAGCCGGCCCTCTTCGTTCCAGTGCGCACTGGCGACACGGCTTTCGAAGCGGATGCCGCGGCGCAGGTCGAAGCGGTCTGCCACGTGGTTCAGGTAGCGTTCCGTCTCCGGCTGCGGGGCGAAGTGTTCGGACCAATCCCAGTCCTGCAGCAGCTCCTTCGACCAGGAATAGCCGTAGGAATAGCTCTCGGAATCGAAGCGCGCG
>CAMDAM010000068.1 GCA_945888575.1 Asaia bogorensis
AAGGTGCAGGGCGTGCTGGCCCGCGCGCTCTATGGCCAGACCACCGGGCGCCTGCAGCCAGACGGCTATCCGGAACGCGTGCTGTACTGGGTGGACCATATCCCCGCGGGCATGACCGTCTATGTCGGCCATGACCGGCGCAGCAACGACGGACGGCCCTATCTGCGCACCGGGCGCGGTGGCGGGACGGCCGTATTCCTGGATACCGGAGCGGGCAAGGGCGGGCATCTTTCCTGGATCGACCTGCCGGCCTAGGATTCGGCTGCAACGAACAGGGAGCTGGGCCATGGCCGCAGTGCGCTATCTCGTGCAGGACGTGCCGGCGGCGATCGCCTTCTACACGGAGCATCTGGGCTTCACGCTGCAGCAGCAATTCGGGCCTGCGATGGCGATCCTGGCGCGCGATGATCTCACGCTGTGGCTCGCCGGGCCGATGGCCTCCGCCGCGAAGCCGATGCCGGATGGGCGGCAGCCGGTGCCAGGCGGCTGGGGGCGCTTCGTGCTGGAGGTGCAGGACCTGCCGGCGCTGGTGGCGCGGCTGCGCACGGCCGGGGTGGTGTTCCGCAACGACATCCTGGCGGGGCCGGGTGGCCGGCAGATCCTGGTCGAGGACCCCTCCGGCAATTGCGTGGAACTGTTCGAACCGCGCCCCTAGGGCCGATCCGGCCGGAACTGTCATGTTCGGCCGGCTGGCATGGCGGCCGCTTCGCGCTACTGTGGGGGCGAACCGCCACAGGAGGCCGTGATCTCCGCCTTTCGCCAGCTGCTGCTGATGCGGCACGCCAAGTCATCCTGGGATGACCCCCGGCTTTCGGACCATGCCAGGCCGCTGAACCCGCGCGGGCGCGCGGCGGCGGCGGCGATGCGGGGCATGATGCAGGCCGTGGGGCTCGCGCCCGATATCGTGCTGGTGTCCTCCGCGCGGCGCACATTGCAGACGCTGGAGGCGCTGGAGCCGTGGGACGACACACCGCTGGTGGAGCCGATGGACGCGCTCTACCTCGCCGATCCCGCCCAGCTGCTGCAGGTGCTGCACGGGGTGGCGGAGACCGCGCGCAGCGTGCTGCTGCTGGGGCACAACCCCGGGCTGCATGACCTGGCCCTGCTGCTGGCCGGCCCCGGTGACGAGGCGATCCGGCGACGGCTGGACGAAGGGTTCCCAAGCGGGGCGCTGGCGGAATTCAGCGTACCCGGAAGCTGGGCCGCGCTCGGCGAGGGCGGTGGGCGGCTGGTGCGGTTCGTGACACCGCGCGACCTGCCAGGGGAATGAGCCGGAGCATGCGATGACCCAGGCCCAGGCCAGCGTGACCCTTGAGCTCACGTTGCCGGTGGCGGGCATCGCGGCGGTGCGGCGCCGGCTGCGGGGATCGCTGGGGCGCGCCGTGGCCCTGACCCAGGATTGGCACGACGATGGCGAGGGTTCGCTCGCCCGGCACGGTCTTGCCTTGGCGCATTGGCATTCCGGCCAGCTTTCAGGCTGGCGGGCGGAGGCGCTCGATGCGTCACTTGCCCCAGGGGCCGCCGCGCCGGTGCGCGCCGAGGCGGCCTCGGCAAGCGCGCTGCAGGGGGTGGCGGTGCCGGATGGGTTGCAGCCGGTGCAACGGCTGGAGGCTCGGTTGCGCGAGGGGCTGCTGGCCGATGTCGCGCTGCGGCTGGTGGACGGAATGCTGCAGGACGGGCACGGGGTGGCGCGGCTGTTTCTGTCCGGACCGCAGGCGGAGGTGACGGCGCTGGGGCTCTCGCTTGCGGAGGCGTTGCCGGTCTCGGTGCCGGCGCGCAGCCTGGCTGCGGAGGCATTGCTGCGCGCGGGGCTTCCGGTGCCCCCCCGGCGGCTGGGGGCGCCGAACCTGCCGTCTGGGCTGCCACCCGGTGCCGGCTTCGCCCAGGCGGCGGGGCATCTGCTCGGCGTGCTGCTGCACCATGCCCCGGCGGCGGCGGCCGGGCAGACGGGCGAGCCGGTGCACCAGATGCGCGTGGCGCTGCGCCGGCTGCGCGCGCTGGCCTCAGTCTTCCGGGATGTGGTGGCCTGCCCGGAGCTCGATGCGGTGCGGCCGGGGTTGAAGGCGCTGGCGGATGCGCTGGGGCCGGCGCGGGACTGGGATGTCTTCCTGGACGGCACCGGCCGGCGCGTGCTGGCGGCGTTCCCGGAGGTTGCCGAGGTCTCAGCGCTGATGGCGGCCGCGGCGACACGGCGGGCCGAGGCCTATGCGGCACTGGGCGCAACACTGGCGGGGCCGGAGTTGCGCAGCCTAGCCATCCGGACCGCCGCCCTGGCGATCGGCCGGCCCTGGGAGGGGGTGGCGGGCCTTCCCGCGCCGGAGACCGAAGCTTTCGGGGCAGCGGTGTTGGCCAAGCGCATGCGGCAGGTCGCGCGGCAGGCCAAGGGCATGGGTTCCCAGCCCGATGCAGTGCTGCATGAGGTGCGGCTGAAGGCCAAGCGGCTGCGCTATGCCGCGGAGGTGTTCGCGCCGCTGTTCCCGGGGCGGGAGGCGCAGCGCTTCCTGCGCCGGCTGGCGGCCTTGCAGGAAGCGCTCGGCCACCTGAACGACAACGCCGTGGCAGCCGGGTTGATGCAGGCACTGGTGGAGCATGGCGGAGACGGGCTGGCCGGAGGGCTGGTGCGCGGCTTCGTCGCCGGCCAGGCCGGGCAGACGCGGCAGGCGGCCACGCGCGCCTGGAAGCGGCTGCGCAAGGCCGGTCCGTTCTGGCAATGAGACCGGCGAATCGATTTGTTTGCCGATTCGCGCACGATTCGCACGGCCACGAATCGAGTGTTGCGCCCATGCCAGTGGCGCGCTAGGTGCAGCGTGGTTCGGGACTTGGCCCGGGCGCCTCCAGTGACAACCCGTGAGGAATCGCGGCGTGGCCCTGCATCGTAAGCGACGTATCTTCAGTGGCGGCCTGGCATCGCGGAATGGCGGTGCCGAAGTGCCGCGCGGCCTGGTGGCAACGCTCGCCGGGGCCGCCGTGTTGGGCGTGGGCGCGCTGCTGCTGCAGCCGGCCGACCTGTTCGGCCGCGCGCCCGCCATGACCGGGACCGTGGCGGTGCCTGCGGCCCAGGTAGCGGTGGTCGATGGCCAGACCCTGCGGCTGGGCGAAACGGTGGTGCGGCTGCAGGGCGTTTCGGCCCCGCCGCGCGGTACCTCCTGCCTGCGGCCAGACAACAGCCGGTTCGATTGCGGGGCGGCCGCGAGCGATGCCCTGGCGCAGCTCCTGCGCAGCGAACCCGTGGCGTGCCGGCTCTACGGGCGCGATGCCGCGGGCTTCCTGCAGGGGCTGTGCGAGGCCCAGGGGCGGGAGATCAACCGCGGCATGGTCGCCTCCGGCTGGGCACGGGCACGCAGCGAGTCCCCGGGTTTTGCCGCCGCCAGCTTCGGGGACGAGGAGGGCCTGGCCAAGGCGGCGCATCGTGGCCTGTGGCAAGGGGGCGAAGCTTCCTTCTGACCGCGCGGCACCCCGCCGCCGCGCCCGGTTGCGCTGCCGCGGCGGCAGCCGTAGGTTTCAAGCCTTCTGCAAGGAGGTGGCCGTAGCATCGGCTGATCCGGCCGCTGGCCGGAGACGATGGCCGCCCAGCTGACTTGCGGCGTGCTACGGATTGTATCGGGCGGCGCGGAGCGCCGCCAAGCCAGGGGATGAGGCATGAGTGCGACGGCAAGCACGGGCGGCGGATCGGTCACGATCTCGCTCGACGGCAGCAACAAGACAACATCGATGAAGCTGATGGCGGGCACCGTGGGCCCGGCCGTGTTCGACATCCGCAAGCTGTACGACCAGCTGGGCGTGTTCACCTACGACCCCGGCTACGGCAGCACGGCATCCTGCGAGAGCAAGATCACCTACATCGATGGCGACGTGGGTGAGCTGCTGTACCGCGGCTACCCGATCGAGCAGCTGGCCGAGCAGTCCACCTTCCTGGAAGTGGCGCACCTGCTGCTGAACGGCGAGCTGGCCGATGCGTCGTCCCAGAAGGAATTCGACCTCGGGATCATGCGGCACACGATGCTGCACGAGCAGCTCCGCCGCTTCTTCGACGGGTTCCGCCGCGATGCGCACCCGATGGCCGTGATGTGCGGCGTGATCGGCGCGCTGTCGGCGTTCTACCACGATAGCCTGGACATCAACGACCCCGAGCACCGCCGCATCAGCGCCTTCCGCCTGATCGCCAAGGTGCCGACGATCGCCGCCTGGGCCTACAAGTACTCGATCGGGCAGCCGTTCATCTACCCGCGCAACGACCTCGGGTATGTGGACAACTTCCTGTACATGATGAACGCGGTCCCGGCCGAGCCCTACACGGTGCCGCCGGTGCTCTCGAAGGCCATGGAGCGCTGGTTCATCCTGCACGCCGACCACGAGCAAAACGCCTCTTCCTCCACCGTGCGTCTGGCCGGCTCCTCGGGTGCCAACCCGTTCGCCTGCATCGCGGCGGGCGTGGCCAGCCTGTGGGGCCCCGCGCATGGCGGCGCCAACGAGGCGGTGCTGAAGATGCTGGCCGATATCGGCGACGTGAAGAACATCCCGCAGTTCCTGTCCGAGGTGAAGGACAAGAACAACCACACCCGCCTGATGGGCTTCGGCCACCGCGTGTACAAGAACTACGACCCGCGCGCGAAGATCATGTCGCAGAGCGCGCATGAGGTGCTGAAGGAGCTCGGCATCAAGGGCGACCCGCTGCTGGACCTGGCGATGGAGCTGGAGCGGATTGCGCTCTCCGACGACTACTTCGTCAGCCGCAAGCTGTACCCGAACGTCGATTTCTATTCGGGCATTATCCTGAAGGCGATGGGGCTGCCGGTGAGCATGTTCACCGTGCTGTTCGCGGTTGCCCGCACCACCGGCTGGATCAGCCAGTGGAAGGAGATGATCGAGGACCCGTCGCAGCGCATCGGCCGCCCGCGCCAGATCTACACCGGCGCCGCCCGCCGGGATTTCGTGCCGATGGGCAAGCGGTAGTCTTCCGGCCGCCGCCCGGCGGAAGGGCGGCGATCGATCCAGACCCTGACCTTGGCGAGCCGATCGGATGGATGCATCCGGTCGGCTTTTCCATGACCGGCCCCGTAGAGGACGAGGCGGGCCTCAGGGCTCGGAGAGCATTTTTGCGTGTCTGGGATGCGATTAGTGCAGCACATGCCCCGATTTGCGCCGCCACTTGCCGGAATGGCCCCGCCGTCTCCCTGCGTGTGAATCCCGTGAATCCGTGATGTGACGCTGCGCCTCAAGATGGTCGCGCAAGTTGCTTATAGGACTCCCTTTCCAAATTTCTATTCACGGCAGACATAAGTGCGGAAATTCTAATTAACGAATTGTTAATATATGAGTCGCGTCACGGAACCATGGAGGCGCGCTCATGTCGTACTTCATCGGGACAAAGAAAGCTTAGGAATGAACAACTTCCGGCCAATTGCTAGTTGCAATTCAGCAGCGAAACCGGTCCTATTGTGATGTTCCGTCAATCTCCGTCAGGAGAATGGACATTATGGTGCCATTACGATCCCTTGACCATCTCGTGCGACGACGGCTGCAGCAATGGCCCCAACGGCCGCCAGGGCTGAACAAGCAACCTGTGCGCGAAGCCTGGCTGCGGTGCCGGCCGGGTGACCCCAGCAACAGCCCGATCCCGCCGGCGCAGCCCTTCCTGAAGTTCCCGGGCAGCAACCGCATGCGCACCCTGCCGGATGGGCTATGGCTGAATTTCGGCGGCACGCCGGACGAGCCGTTCGCCGATATCTTCGCCATCGAGGCCTGCGGCTCTCTGCAGAACCTGCTGGACAAGCGATCCCGCTTCGCGCCCAGCACGCGGTCGCTGCTGGCGGTCTGCCCGGTCTCCTGGCTGATGGCTCCGGTGATGCCCGGGGACCCCACGCCGCGATGGAAGGCCACACGGGTGCTGCGCGGCGAACCGATCGTGCCGCTGGTGCTGCCGGTGCGGGACATCCGGGTGATGTACGCCCTGAAGCAGCGGCAGTACAAGGGCTTCGCCGAATGCCAGCTACCGCAGCCGCACGAGTACTTCGTACCGATGGAGACGCTGGTGGCAGAGGATGCGCACGAGAACCCGGCGCTGCGCGAACTGGTTTCCCGCGCCTCCGTGCGCAGCAACTTCTATCAGGGCACCTGAGCGGCGAGCACGGCCTGCAAGCGGTCCGGGTAGTCCGTGCACATCTCCTGCACGCCCATTGCGATCAGCCGGGCCATGTCGGCCGGCTCGTTCACGGTCCAGGGCATCACGCGCAGGCCGAGTGCCTTCGCCTCCGCCACCTGCGCGGCGGTGAGGGCCCGGAAGCCTGGTGCCCAGAGCGTTCCCGGCGCCGGCGAGAGGGCCGCGATGGTGGCCGGGACAGAACCGCCATGCGCGGCTGGATCGGCGCCCGCCCACCACAGGGCCGCCTTGGCCTGCGTCTCGGCGCTGGTGATGTAGCCGCGCGGTATGGACGGCGCGACGCGCTGGGCATGGGCCAGGGCTCGCCAGTCGAAGCTGCGCAGGGCAACCTGATGCAGCATGCCGATCGCGGCGACCGCATCCAGCACGGCATCGACGATCAGTTCCGGCGGCGCCGTCAGTTCCGGGCGATCGGGCATGGTCTTGATCTCGATATCCACCACAACGCCGGACGGGCGGGCCAGTGCCAGCACGTCGACCAAGGCGGGGATCCGCGCGCCGTCGCGCGGTGCCTGGGTGGCGAAGGGCGCCGCATAGGAGCTGCCGGGTCGCAGGCGGCCGACATCGAAGCGATGCAGCGCAGCGCGCGTCAGGTCGCGCACGCGAGCCCCTGGCCCCGCCAGCCATCGCCCGTCCGGGCCACGGACGATATCGCCGTGCAGGACGGGATCGTGGACCACAACAGGGATCCCATCGGCGGTGAGGGCCACGTCCAGTTCGACGGAGGCCACGCCCAGGGCGAAGGTGCCGGCGAAGCCCTCCAGCGTGTTCTCGGGCCAGAGCCCTCGTGCGCCGCGGTGGCCGGAGATGTGGAATGACTGTGCCATGGCATCCGTCTCCCCCGGGTTTGCCGGCGCGTCAAGATCACGGCAGACTGTGCGGATGACACAGAAGATTCTCGGCGTGCTCGGCGGCATGGGTCCGCTGGCCAGCGCGCAGTTCATGCTCCGGCTCACCCTGCTGACCCCGGCGTCGCGCGACCAGGAGCACATTCCGGCCGTGTTGTGGTCCGACCCGCGCGTGCCAGACCGCACGAAGGGCAAGCTGGATGGCGGGGAGGACCCGGCGCCCTGGCTACTGCGCGGCGTCCGGGGCCTGAAGACGGCCGGGTGTGGGGCGATAGCTATCCCGTGCAACACGGCGCATGGGTGGTACGACGCGATGGCGGCGGAGGGGCTGCCGATCCTGCACATCGTGGACGCGGCGGCGGCGGAGCTGCGCAAGGCGGCACCGCGCGGCACGATCGGGCTGATGGGCACGGCGGCCACGCTGCGGATGCGGCTGTATCAGGAGCGGCTGGAGACGCAGGGCTGGACCTGCCTCACCCCCTCCGACGAGGAGATGGCCACGCGGGTTACGCCGGGGATCGGGCTGGTGAAGGCGAACAAGGTGGCCGAGGCCTATGCGCCGCTGGCCGAGGTGGTGGCGTCGCTGGCGGCACGCGGGGCGCAGGCGGTGGTGCTGGGCTGCACCGAGATCCCGCTCGGCATCCTGGCCGGGCCGCACGAGACGCTGCCGGTCCCGGTGATCGACACCATCGATGCCCTGGCGCTGGCGTCTATCGCCTGGGCGAAGAGGTAGGTCGCAAACGGTTTCTTCATCAAAAAGAACCGCTTGCGCCTTTCTTCTTCAGTCGATCGCGGCCTGATAGCTCAGCACCCGAAGCTCCTTGCGGATCGGGTAGGTGCTGCTGGGCATCAGCTGCGTCATCATGATGACGATCATGTCCTCGACCGGATCCACCCAGAAGGCGGTGCTGGCCGCGCCGCCCCAGGCGTATTCGCCAGGGGTACCGAGGATCTGGGCCTTCGCGGGGTCGAGCATCACGGAGAAGCCCAGGCCGAAGCCTATGCCGAGGTAGCTGCTCTCGCTGAAGCGCGCCTGGCCCATGTCGCCCATGTCGCCGCGCAGGTGGTTGATAGTCATCAGTTCCACCGTCTTGCGGCCGAGCAGGCGCTCGCCGCCCAGCACGCCCTTGTTGCGCAGCATCATGCAGAACTTGAGGTAGTCGCCGGTGGTGGAGGCGAGGCCGCCGCCGCCCGATTCCATCTTGCGATCGCCGAGGTAGCGGCTGGTGGCGGGATCGTCGAACAGCATCACGCCGCCCTTGGGGTGCGGCACGTAGTTGGCGGCGAAGCGGGCGCGCTTCTCCTCCGGCACGATGAAGTGGGTATCGTTCATCTTCAGCGGGTTGAGGATACGTTCCTGCAGGAACTGGCCGAAGGTCTGGCCGCTGATCGCCTGCACCAGCGCGCCCAGCACGTCGGTGGCGACGGAGTAGTTCCACTCCTTCCCGGGCTGGGCAATGAGCGGCAGCTTTGCCAGCTTTTCAACGGTTTCCATCAACTCGCTGTCGGGATGCCCGAAATCCGCGAGCTTGTTGTCGCGGTACAGCGCATCGACGGCGGTGGCCTCCATGAAGCCGTAGGTAAGGCCGGAGGTGTGGGTCAGCAGGTCGCGGAAGGTGATGTCGCGCTCGGCCGGAACGGTTTCCACCTTGCCGCGGCTGCCGCCCACCGCCACCCGGCTGCCCTTGAACGCGGGCAGGAAGCGGCTGATCGGGTCGTCCAGCTGGAAGCGGCCTTCCTCGTAGAGCATCATGATGGCCACCGAGGTGATCGGCTTGGACATCGAGTAGATGCGGAAGATGGTGTCCGGCGCCATCCGCACGCCGCGTTCCTTGTCGGCGAGGCCGCTCATGCCCCAATGCGCCACCTGGCCGCGGCGGGCGACGAGGGTGGAGACGCCGGCGAAGCGGCCGCTGGCCACCAGCTCGTCGCGCCAGGTGTCGATGCGCGCGAGGCGCTGGCTGCAAAGCCCGACATCCTCGGGCGAGGTGATGGTCATGGCATCGTTCATGGGGCCCTCCTGGTGCCGCGACGATGGCCGGGCCGGCCGGGCCGGTCAACCTGCGCCCCGGCGGCGCGGGAGGGCAGGCGCGCGCAGGCAAGGGTGGCGCGCGCCGCGCCGCGGGTCCATCCTAGGGGCAATGGACCGGTTCGATTCCCGTATCCGCGTGGCTGAGGCGGCCAGCGGCGCGCGCACCTACCTGATCGACCTGCCGCCGGAGGCCCTGCCGCCGGTGCGGCCGCGCGACCTGCATGCGGCGTGGGACAGCGCGCGCGGTGCCGCGATCGCCCAGCAATGGGGCCGGCCGCTGATGCTGCGCTTCCGCAGGCCGGACGCCGAAGAGACCGAGCTGGCGCTTGCCGATGCCGATGCCTGCTGCTGGGCAGCCGCGGTGGACGCGACGGTGGGCCTGGCCAGCCCATATGGGCTATCCGTTTGCCTTCGCCTTCTGGCGCTGGTGGAACTGCTGCCGCGCGAGCCCTGGGCGCTGCCGCTGGTCGCGCTCAACCGCGACGGTGCCTCGGTTCATCCCTCGCTGCTGCGTGCTGCCTCCGTGGCGCCGCTGACGCCGAATGCCACCTTCGATGCCGGCACGCTTCGCGAGGTCCTGCGGCAGGAGGCGGCCCTGCCCGCGCCAGCCGCCTCGCCGATATCGGTTGCCGCCCCCTCCCACCCCGGAGCCCGCGCATGATCCTGCGCCCCCTTACACTCACCATCCTGTTGGGGGTCGCCGTGTTGCCCGGCTGCACCGTGCCCCCGAGCACCACCGCCACACCGGCACAGGCAGCCGCCTGCCGGCAGCGGGCCGACGAGGTCTACGAGCGCCAGAACCGCGCCGACGTGTATCGCAGCGACACCTACGCCTCCGGCACGCGCGATGCGATGTTCTCCTCCACCGGCTCGCCGGCTGCGGCGGTGGCCGGGTTGCCAGGCCGGTTTGCACGCGACCGCATGCTGGCCGAGTGCCTGCGCGGGGCGGCCAACAATGTCGCCAGCACGCCCGACGCCCCGGCCCCGGCGGTTGCGCCGGCACCGCCCGCTGCGCGCGCGAGGCCCTGACAAAGCCAGCACGCAGCCGTGGCCAACCTCGCTTCCATCGGCCGCGTGCTGTCGCGGCGCAACACCGCGGTGTTCTACGGCGCCAGCATGACGTGCTGGACGGGGATCTGGATCCAGCAGATCGCCGTTGACTGGTTGGCGTGGCAGCTGACCCATTCGCCGCTCTGGGTGGGCATCCTGGCCTTTTGCAACCTGGCGCCCTCGGTCATCGTCTCCCCGTTCGCCGGCGCGATCGCCGACCGCATGGACCGGGTGCGGCTGACCCAGATCACCCAGCTGGTGGTGGCCACCCACTCGGCCCTGCTGATCCTGCTGGTGGTGACCGGGTGGATCCGGATCGAGATCCTGGCGGTTCTGGCGGTGTTCACCGGCATTTCCGGCAGCTTCGCCCAGCCGGCACGGCAATCGCTGGTGCCGGGCATGGTAACGCGCGAGGACCTGCCCGCGGCGGTGGCGATCAACTCGCTCACCTGGAATCTCGGCCGCTCCATCGGCCCCGGCATCGGCGGCGTGATCGTGGCGTTCTGGGGGGTGGTGCCGGCGATGGCGGTGAACTGCGCCGCCTATGTGATCGCCTGCCTGTCGATGTTCGCGCTGCGGCTGGATCCCACGACCCGACGGGGGCATGCGCCGACAGGCTCCATGCTGCGCGAGACGCTGGACGGGTTGCTGTACGTCGCGCGCCACCCCGGGATGCGGCCGCTGTTCATTTTCGCCGCGGTGCTGGCGGTGCTGGCGCGGCCGATCCAGGAGATGCTGCCGCCCTACGTGGACAAGGTGTTCGGCCAGGGGCCTGAGGGCTTGGCGGTACTGTCCAGCGTGATGGGCTTGGCCGCCTTTGCGGGCGGGATGGCGATTGGGTTGCGCGGCAAGCTTTCCGGCCTTTCGACGGTGACCGTTTGGGCGGGCGTGGTGCTGACGGTGTGCACCGCGGGCTTCGTGGCCACCGGGCATTTCGCCTTCGCCTGCGCGGTCGCTGCGGTGCTGAGTGCCGCGACAACGATGCACGGGATCTCGGCGCAGACGCTGATCCAGTCCGGCACCTCCGGCCAGATGCTGGGGCGGGCGTTGAGCCTGTGGGGCATGGTCGGGCGGGCCGGCCCAGCGCTCGGGGCGCTGATCTACGGGATTGCGGCGGAGATCGGCGGGCTGCGCTGGCCGGTGGTGATCGGCTGCACGCTCGCGCTGCTGGCCTGTGCCTATGCCTGGCACAAGCAGCCGCAGATGGCGCGGGCGCTGGAGCGGTCGGACAGCTGAAGGCAATTCAGCCGGGCGTCGCCAGGCTGGGCTGCACCAGGGATTGCCGCCAGAGCAGCAGCAGGATCTCATCCAACCCGGCATCGAACACGGCAGGTTCTGGCGCGGCGGCACCGTGGCCCGGCAGCAGGGCGGCCGCGGCATCGCGCAATTGCAGCCACGTGCCGGGCCCGGCGCAGAGTGCTTCCAGCTGCGCCAGGGACCAAGGGGTGTTGCCGTTGATCGTGGCGCGGCGGTCCGGATCGGAGAACACCGCAGCGCCGCCTGGCGCCTGCTCGCGGCGAAGGGCGGCGGTCCAGACCACGCCGGGATGGCGCACGCCGTGCCCGGGTGCGCCTGACCGGGCGAAGAGCATCGTGCGGTAGCCACCGCCGGTCGCGAAATCCCATGCGTCGGCCGACCGCGCCGCCGCACTGGACGGCACGCCCGGCGCCAGGGGCAGCGGCGGGAGGCAGTTGAGGTAAGCGAGGCCGTGCGGCGCCAGCGTGGCCTCCAGCCCGGAGGCCATCAGCGGGTCGAAGACCGGGCCCAGTGCTTCGTGGAACAAAACCTCATCGGGTGCTGCTTCCATCGAGGCCAAAGTGGTGCGGGCATGGGGCGCTGCCTCGCCCTGGGCCGGCACCATGCCGGTCATGACGCGCAGGTTGGTGCGTGCCAGGGCCGGGTGATGGTTCCAGCCCCAGCGCCGCCGCTGCGCCGCGCAGGGCCGGGAGCGCAAGCGCCGGGATGGCCTCGCCCTCGTACGGCACCGTGTCGTAGGCGCGGCCGATCTAGGCGGCGAGGCTGGGTCCGGATGTTACCGCTGACGCCACGGCAGACCCGAGGCCTTCCAGCCCGCGATCTGGCCACGATGGCCGCTGCCATCCGGGTTGCCCTCGAACCCGTCGGCCACGTTGTACACCTGCGGGAACCCGGCTGCCGAGGCCGCCTGGGCAGCGGCGAGGGAGCGCACGCCGGAGCGACAGAGGAAGTAGATACGATGTTCCGGCGTGAAGCCCGCCTGCTTCAGCTGGTCCACGAAGGCGGTGTTGACCTCCATCTTCGGGAAGATCTGCCACGGGATCAGCACAGGCTGCTTGCCGGCGGCGGAGAGGTCGACGAGGCCGACATAGGTCCATTCGGCATCGGTGCGCACATCCACCAGCTGGGCCTGCGGATCCTGCTGCAGCACCTGCCAGACCTGGGACGGGGAAATGTTCTCGACCATTTTGCGACTCCCTATGATGATATGGCGACATGGCCCGGCGCTGGCCGGGTTGCAACGGGAAACAACCGAGAGAGTCTGTATGATGGCGCCTTCCGCGACCGTTGCCGCTCCCCTCCCGGCCGCCGGGCTGGAGGCCGCGATCGGCAACACGCCGCTGATCCGGCTGCGCCGCGCCTCCGAGGCCACGGGGTGCACGATCCTCGGCAAGGCGGAGTTCATGAACCCCGGCGGCTCCGTGAAGGATCGGGCGGGGCTGGCGATCATCGAGGATGCGGAGCGGCGCGGGCTGCTGAAGCCGGGTGGCACGGTGGTGGAGGGGACGGCGGGCAATACCGGCATCGGGCTGACGCTGGTGGGCAATGCCAAGGGCTATCGCAGCGTGATCGTGATGCCGGAGACGCAAAGCCGGGAGAAGATCGACTTCCTGCGCATGATCGGCGCCGATCTGCGGCTGGTGCCGGCCAAGCCGTTCAAGGACCCCGGCAACTACGTGCATGTGTCGCGTCGGCTGGCCGAGGAGATGGGCGCGGTGTGGGCGAACCAGTTCGATAATCTCGCCAACCGGGAGGGGCACGAGGCGACGACAGGGCCGGAAATCTGGCAGCAGACGGAGGGCAAGATCGACGCCTTCACCTGCGCCTGCGGCACGGGCGGCACACTGGCCGGGGTGGCGATGGCGCTGAAGGCGCGCAGCAACGCGGTGCGGGTGGTGCTCGCGGACCCCGAGGGCAGCGCACTGTATGGGTGGGTGAAGAGAAACGACCTGACTGTGACGGGGAGTTCGATCACCGAGGGGATCGGCCAGGGGCGGGTGCCGGGGAACCTGGAGGGGGTGCCGATCGACGATGCCGTGCGCATTCCCGATGCGGAGGCGCTGGAGCAGGTATTCGACTTGCTGATCCATGAGGGGCTGTCGATCGGTGGCTCGGCCGGGATCAATGTGGCGGCGGCGATCCGGGTGGCGAAGGCGATGGGGCCGGGGCACACGATCGTGACGATCCTGTGCGATGGTGGCGCGCGCTACCAGTCCAAGCTGTTCAACCCGGAATTCCTGCGCGAGAAGGGATTGCCCATCCCGCCCTGGATGGCCTGACCGACGAGGTTGCCGTGACCGCCCCGAACCGACTGCCGCTGCCGCCCAGCCTCTATGCCGAAACGGCGCGCCCGCCGGTGGAAGCGCCGCCGCTGGACGGGGACAAGACCGTCTCGGTGGCGGTGATCGGGGGTGGGTTCACCGGGTTGTCGGCGGCGCTGCATCTGGCCGAGCATGGCGCGGATGTGGCGGTGCTGGAGGCGCATGAGCCGGGCTGGGGGGCATCGGGGCGCAATGGCGGGCAGGTGAACCCGGGGCTGAAGGGCGATCCGGAGGAGGTGGAGCGGCTGTTCGGCCCCGAGTTGGGCCGGCGCATGGTGGAGATGAGCTGGAATGCGCCGAACACCACGTTCGAGCTGATCCGCCGCCACCAGATCCAGTGCGATGCGAGCCAGACCGGGACGATCCGCGCCGCGTTCCAGCAGAACAACGTCGCCGAGATCGAGACCGCGTATGAGCAGGGTGCCAAGCGCGGGATGCCGGTGGAGTTCCTGGACGGGGCGCGGATGCGCGAGGCGACCGGCACGGATCGCTACCTGTGCGCCTTCGTGGACAAGCGCGGCGGGCATGTGAATCCGCTGGGCTATGCGCGCGGGCTGGCGCAGGCGGCAATCCAGGCCGGGGCAGTGGTGCATGGCGGGACGCCGGCGCAGAAGGTGTGGCGCGATGGCGGCAAGTGGCATGTGCAGACGCCGACCGGCACGGTGCATGCCGACGAGATCGTGCTGGGGACCAACGGCTATACCGACAATCTCTGGCCCGATTTGCGCAAGACGGTGGTGCCGGTGTTCAGCGCCGTGGTGGCATCGGAGCCGCTGAGCGACGAGGCGGCGCAGGCGATCTTTCCGATGCGGTCCTCGCTTTATGAGCTGGGCAAGGTGACGACCTATTACCGGCTGGATCGGCAGAACCGGGTGCTGATGGGGGGACGCAGCAAGCAATCCCCGGTGGGCGGGCCGGAGGATCTGATGTTCCTGCGGCGCTATGCCGAGCGGCTGTGGCCTGTGATGAAGGGCATTCGCTGGACCCATGGCTGGAACGGGCAGTTGGCGATCACGCTGGACCACTACCCGCATATCCATGAGCCGGCGCCGGGGGTGACCGTGTGCCTGGGCTACAATGGCCGCGGCGTGGCGATGGCCAGCGCGATGGGGCCACAATTGGCCAAGCGGATCCTGGGCGGGCGGCAGGACGAGATCGACATGCCGATCACTGACCTGAAGCCGGTGCCGTTCCATGCGTTGTGGCGAACCGGCGTGGCGGCGCGCATCGCCTATGGGCGGATCCGCGACTATCTGCACATCTAGGATTGCTTAAGTACGAAGACAGGCGCGCGCCATCGTCCCCTGCTTGGGGGCGATTTGGCGCGGATGGGGTTGTACGGGGGGTGTGGCGGCGCGCGTGGGGGCGCGCGGGCGTGGCGCGGGCGCAGTACGGGCGTGGAGCGGGCGATGGGGCGCATGCCTTTTCCGGGCCCGGGGCCGATGACTTAGAGAATCGGGTGCTCGCAGACGAGGTGCGTGCCGTCGTGGATGGAGCGGATGCGGATCGGGCGGGCGGAGTCTGCCTGCGGGAAGGGGAGGGCGTATTCCTCGATCCAGGCGGGTTCGTAGAGCCATGCCTGGGGCTGGCGGCGGCGGCCGAGGAGGACGGACAGGAGGGAGAGGATGAGGGCGCGCAGGATGTCCTGTAGGCGCAATTCTCCCGCCGCGCCTTGGGCGCGGGAACAGGCGGGGCTTTGCGCCCGGCTGTTGGGATAAACATCCATTTGGTTAGTTTACACCGATGACGTAAATCGGTGCAAAGGTTTTTTTGCTTATGGTGATGGGGGTGACCCGCGATACGGTTTGGCTTGGGATGGAGGTTGTTGGGGGAAGGAAGAAAGAAGATTCACATGGAAACGGAGAGACGGGGAGAAGGAAGAAGGCTTCGCTCTCCGTGTCGCGGTTGAGCGGTGGCGTTCTGGATTGCTTCGCTGGCGCTCGCAATGACGGTATTTCGTAAAGGTGCCGCCGAGGCCTATCCGCATCTATTATTGAAGTTTTTTTGCTTATTTTTGTTCACAAAAAGAAGATTCTTTCTACTGCTTTGACTCCACTGCCCGGCTTCGCGTGGGTGCGAGCAGGCGCAGGGCGTTCAGGGTTACCAGCACGGTGGCGCCGGTATCGGCGAGGATGGCGGGCCAGAGGCCGGTGATGCCGGCGATTGTGGTGACCAGGAAGACCGCCTTCAGGCCGAGGGCGATGGCGATGTTCTGGCGGATGTTGGCCATGACGCGGCGGGACAGCACGATCATGGCGGCCACGTCTGCCACGCGGCCGTGCAGGACGGCGGCGTCGGCGGTTTCCAGCGCCACGTCGGTGCCGCCGCCCATGGCGATGCCGATATCGGCGGCGGCCAGGGCCGGGGCGTCGTTGATGCCATCGCCCACCTTGGCCACCACTTCGCCCTGGGCCTGGAAGGCGCGCACGGCTTCGAGCTTATCTTCCGGCTTGAGGCCGGCGCGGGATTCGATGCCCAGGCGGCCGCCGATGGCGGATGCGGTGGCTTCGTTGTCGCCGGTGAGCATCACGCGGCCGATGCCCAGGGCCGCCAGCGCGGCGAGGCCGGCCTTGGCGTCGTCGCGCGGCATGTCGCGCAGGGCGATGGCGCCGGCCAGCCTGCCGTCGGCGACCAGCACGGCCAGGCTGCGGCCGGTGGCGGCCATGCCTTCGATGGTGTCCCGCTCATCGTCGGTGGCGGTGGCGCGTTGCAGCGCGGCGGACGGGGCGCCGAGGAAAAGCGCCCTGCCCTCCACCGTGCCCGACACCCCCTGCCCCGCCAGCGCGGCGGCCCCTTCCACGCGCGGCACTGCCAGCCGGTCTTCCTCGGCCGAGGCCAGGATGGCGGAAGCGAGCGGATGGCTGGACCCGGTTTCCAGGGCCGCGGCCAGCCGTAAGACCTCGCGCGCCGGGAGGGCGAAGGCGACGACATCGGTCACTTCCGGCTTGCCGCGGGTGAGCGTGCCGGTTTTGTCGAAGGCGACCATCGTCACCTGGCCCAGGCGCTCCAGCACCGCGCCGCCCTTGAGCAGCAGGCCGCGCCGGGCGCCGTTGGAGAGACCGGCGGCGATGGCGGCGGGGGTGGAGATGACCAGGGCGCAGGGGCAGCCGATCAGCAGCAGGGCGAGGCCCTTGTAGATCCAGCCGGCCCAATCTCCGCCCAGCAGCAGCGGCGGCAGCACGGCGACCAGGGCGGCGATGACCATGACCGAGGGTGTGTACCAGCGGGCGAAGCGGTCGATCATGCGTTCGGTGGGGGCGCGGTGTTCCTGGGCTTCCTCCACCAGGCGCACGATGCGGGCGATGGTGTTGTCTGCCGCCTTGGCGGTGACGCGTATGCGCAGGGCGGCGGCGCCGTTGAC
>CAMDAM010000069.1 GCA_945888575.1 Asaia bogorensis
TGGGCGATGATCTGCACCGTCCACAACCTGCTCAAGCTGGCGGGCGCACGCGCCACGGCCGCAACAGCATGACAACCGCCTTCACTCTTGCGCAACCAGACATCATTGACGTGCCAGTCAAACGCTTACCAGGACGGGCTCCTAGGGGGGCGCGCGGGCGGCCTGGGCCGGGCAGAGTGCGGGCGCGCGATGGCCGGAAAGGGGCATGCCTCGGTTGGGAGTGCCGCGCAGGAGCCAGCCGATTTCGGCGCGCAGCTGGAGAAGACGACGCAGGGCGGACGGGTGCTGGGCGGAGTCCAGGTCGTCGCTGAGGTCGGAGTGGGTGGAGAAGAGCCAGTCCTGGCGCAGGGCGCGCAGGGTGCGGCCAGGGGCCTCCGCCTTCGAGAGGGCGGCGAGCAGGGCCAGCAGGAGCGCCTTGAGGGCGGCCGGAATCCGGGCGTGCAGAATCGCCCGCACCCAGGGGTGCGGTGCGTCGGCTTCGACCGGAGCGGCGGGTTGATGTGGCATCACCGGGGAGTTGACCATACGCAACACCGGCGGACAAGGAAAAAATGCTCTTATTTGGATTTTTTGTTAGCGAAGAGATGGCGGGTCCGCTTTCCGACCCGCCCTACGTGCGGGGGGCTACCAGAGCTGGGGGAGTTTCGCGGACAGCCACTTGGCGAGGGCGGCGTTGACGTCGGTGGGGCGTTCCTGGGCCATCCAGTGGCCGGAGGGGACGACGACTTCGGTGAGGTCCGCGCAGTCCTGGCGCATGGGGTCTGCGAGGCGGGAGGTCATGGTTTCGCAGGTGTAGTCGTAGGCGCCGTGCAGGAAGAGGACCGGCAGGGAGAGCTTGCCGGCGTTCTGGGCGTGCTTCGCGTAGGCCAGGTTGGCGGGGAAGTTCATGTACCAGCTGTCGGGGCCGAAGAAGCCGGTGCGGGTGAGGGCGGCGGTGTAGGCGTGCCAGTCGGCTTCGGTGAGCACGTCGGCGTCGCGGGGGACGTCCGGCGCGGCGTTGGACGGGCCGAACCAGCCATTGCCCTTGCGGACGAGGGCGGTGCGGGACGGGGTGCCGGCGGCGGCGGGGTTGCCTTTGCGGAACATGGCTTTCACCGTTTTGGCCACGTTCGCCTCGAAGCCCTGATGGGCGCGGGCGAA
Source organism: Asaia bogorensis (assembly GCA_945888575.1). Taxonomy (GTDB): domain Bacteria; phylum Pseudomonadota; class Alphaproteobacteria; order Acetobacterales; family Acetobacteraceae; genus CAMDGX01. Next base: position 1,141 of record CAMDAM010000069.1, read on the forward strand.
ATTCTCCTGGTAGAAGGCCATGTATTCCCACTGGGCGTAGGGGAAGTCCGCTTCGGGGTAAAGGGTGCGGTCGGCGTAGGGGAGGAAGTTCTCCGGCGCGAAGCCCTTGGCATAGTAGGGCACGCAGAGATTGGCGATGCCGTGGCAGCGTTCCGGGTGGTGGCTGGCGAGCGACCAGACGACAGGGGCGCCCCAGTCGTGGCCAACCCAGATGGCCTTTTCGGCGCCGAGGTGATCGAGCAGGTCGATCATGTCTTGCACCGCGTGTTCCAGCGCGTAGTCGGCATTGGTGGGATAGGTGCTGGAGCGGCCGTAGCCGCGCATGTCGGGGGCGATGGCGCGCAGGCCGAGGGCGGCCATGGCAGGGAGTTGGTGGCGCCAGGAGATGGCGAGTTCGGGCCAGCCATGGACGAAGATGATGGGCGTGGCGGAGGGAGCGCCGGCCTGCAGGTAGAAGCTGGTGTGGCGCGCGGTGCGGCAGACGTGCTCGGTGACCTGCATGGCGGGCTTCTCCGGGAGGGCAGATACGAAAACAGGGGGCACGAGGCCCCCTGTTTGCTAGGCGTTGGGCGCGGGGATCAGCCCGCGGCGGTGACGGCGCGCTTGGTGACGACGCCCACGAGATGGGCGCGGTAGGGCGCGCTGGCGTGGATGTCGCTGTTCATGCCGTCGGCCGGGATCGACACGCCGTCGAGCGACGCGGGCGACCAGGACTTGGACAGGGCGGCTTCGGCGGCGGTGTGGCGGAAGACGCCACCCTGGCCGGCACCGGTGACGGCGACGCGGATGCCCTTCGGGCCGTTGGCAACGAACACGCCCACCATGGCGTAGCGCGAGGCCGGGTTCTTGAACTTGATGTAGGCGGCCTTGGCCGGGACCGGGAAGCTGACGGAGGTGATGACCTCGCCGGCCTCCAGGGCGGTGGTGAACATGCCCTGGAAGTAGTCGTCAGCGGAGATGCTGCGCTTGTTGGTGGTGATGGTGGCACCGAGGGCCAGCACGGCGGAGGGGTAGCAGGCCGAGGGGTCGTTGTTGGCCAGCGAGCCGCCGATGGTGCCGCGGTTGCGGACCTGGATATCGCCGATGCCGCCGGCCAGGGCCGCCAGCGCCGGGATGGCGCGCTTCACATCTGCCGAGGCGGCGACCGTGGCGTGGTTGGTCATGGCGCCGATGGTGACGCTGTCACCGGTGACGGTGATGCCGGAGAGGCCGAGCTTGGACAGGTCGACCACCTTGGTCGGCTTGTTCAGGCGCTGCTTCAGCACCGGGATCAGGGTCTGGCCGCCGGCGAGGGCCTTGGCTTCGTCGTCACCCGCGAGGGCGGCGACAGCGTCGGCGAGGCTCGAGGGCTTGGTGTAACCGAAATCGTACATGTCGGGTTCCTCGTGCTTACTCGGCGGCCTTGCGGCCGGCGTTGATGATGCCCCAGATCTTCTCGGGGGAGGCGGGCATGTTCATGTGGCGCACGCCGTAATCCTTCAGCGCGCTGATGACCGCGTTCATGACGGCCGGGGGCGAGCCGATGGCGCCGACCTCACCGCAGCCCTTCACACCCAGCGGATTGTGGGTGCAGAGGGTGTTCTCGGTGGCGACCGAGATGTTGGTGAGGTTGTCGGCGCGCGGCATGGTGTAGTCCATGAACGAGCCGGACAGGAGCTGGGCGTTGCTGTCGTAGACGGCGTGTTCGAGCAGCGCCTGGCCGATGCCCTGGGCGACGCCGCCCTGGACCTGGCCTTCCACGATCATCGGGTTGATGACGCGGCCGACATCGTCCACCGCGGTGAAGTTCACGATGCTGGTGACGCCGGTTTCGGGGTCGATCTCGACCTCGCAGACGTGGCAGCCGCCGGGGAAGGTGAAGTTGGCGGGGTCGTAGAACGCCGTCTCGTCCAGGCCCGGCTCGATCTCCGTGATCGGGTAGTTGTGCGGGACGTAGGCGGTCAGCGCGATCTCGCTGAGGCTTTTGGCACGGTCGGTGCCGGCGACCTTGAAGCTGCCGTCGGCGAACTCGATGTCGTCCACCGAGGCTTCGAGCAGGTGGGCGGCGATCTTCTTGCCCTTGGCGATGATCTTGTCCATCGCCTTCACCATGGCGGTGCCGCCGACGGCGAGCGAGCGGCTGCCGTAGGTGCCCATGCCGAAGGGGATGCGGTTGGTGTCGCCGTGGACGATTTCGACCTGGCTGAACGGCACGCCGAGCTGGCTGGTGACGAGCTGGGCGAGCGTGGTCTCATGCCCCTGGCCGTGGCTGTGGGTGCCGGTGAAGACCGAGACCGAGCCGGTGGGGTGGACGCGGATGTTGGCGACCTCATAGAGGCCGGCACGCGCGCCGAGCGAGCCGACAACCGCCGAGGGGGCGATGCCGCAGGCTTCGAGGTAGGTGGAGATGCCGATGCCGCGCAGCTTGCCCTTCGCCGCGGCGGCCGCCTTGCGGGCGGGGAAGCCGGCGTAATCCGCGTTCTTCATGGCCACTTCCATGGTCGTGAAGTAGTCGCCGCTGTCGTACTGCAGCGCCACCGGCGTTTGGTACGGGAAGGCATCCTTGGGGATGAAGTTCTGCAGGCGGATGGCGACGGGGTCGAAGCCGGTGTCGTGGCAGATGGTGTCCACCAGGCGTTCGAGCAGGAAGGTGGCTTCCGGGCGGCCTGCGCCGCGGTAGGCATCGACCGGGACGGTGTTGGTGAAGACCGCCTTCACTTCCGCGTAGATCACCGGGGTGCGGTAGGTGCCGGCGAGCAGCGTGGCGTAGAGGTAGGTGGGCACCGCGGGGGCGAAGGTGGAGAGGTAGGCGCCCATGTTCGCCAGCGTGTGGACGCGCAGGCCGAGGAAGTTGCCCTGGGCATCGAGCGCCATTTCGGCGGTGCTGACGTGGTCGCGGCCGTGGGCATCCGACATGAAGGATTCGGTGCGATCCGCGGTCCACTTTACCGGGCGACCGAGCTTGCCGGCGGCCCAGGTGACGGTGGCTTCCTCGGCGTAGTGGTAGATCTTGCTGCCGAAGCCGCCGCCGACATCGGGGGCCACGACGCGCAGCTTGTGCTCCGGGAGGCCGAGGACGAAAGCGCCCATCAGCAGGCGGATGACGTGCGGGTTCTGGCTGGTGGTGAAGAGCGTGTAGTCGCCGGTGTGGCGGTCGTAATCGCCGAGGGCCACGCGGGGCTCCATGGCGTTCGGCACCAGGCGGTTGTTTTCCAGATCGAGCTTGACGATCTTGGCGGCCTTGGCGAAGGCGGCTTCGGTCGCTTCCTTGTCGCCGATATGCCAGTCGTAGCAGACATTGCCGGGGGCGTTGTCGTGGATCTGGGCGGCGCCGGACTTCAGCGCATCCGTGACGGTGGCGGTGGCGGGCAGGTCCTGCAGATCGATCTCGATCAGCTCCGCGGCGTCGCGGGCCTGCTGCTTGGTTTCGGCGATGACGACGGCGATCGGGTCGCCGACGTGGCGCACCTTGCCCTCGGCGAGGACGGGGTGCTTGGGCTCGGCCATCGGCGAGCCGTCCTTGGAGTGGATCTGCCAGCCGCAGGGCAGGCCGCCGATCGCGGCGAGGTCTTCGGCGGTGTAGACGGCGACGACGCCCGGCGCGGACTTCGCGGCCGAGGTGTCGATCGAGACGATGTTGGCGTGCGGACGGTCGCTGCGGCGGAAGACCGCGTAGGTCTGGTTCGGACGGTTGATGTCGTCCGTGTAGTTGCCGCGGCCGGAGATGAAGCGCAGGTCTTCCTTGCGGCGGACCGAAGCGCCAATGCCTTCGAACGGTGCGTTCATGGTGCCCCCCATCCGGCGCGCATCACGAGGCGCGCCGGGATCGTTTCTGTTCTGGCGTTCTTACTTCGCGTGCATCAGCGGTTGCGCCGCGTCGATCGCCTTGACGATGTTGTGGTAGCCGGTGCAGCGGCAGAGGTTGCCCTCCAGACCGTGGCGGATCTGGTCTTCCGTGAGGCCCTGCGGGTTCTTGGCAACGAGGTCCACGGCGGCCATGACCATGCCGGGGGTGCAGAAGCCGCACTGCAGGGCGTGGTGCTCGCGGAACATCTCCTGCATCGGGTGCAGGGTGCCGTCGGCCTTGGCGAGGCCCTCGATGGTGGTGACGCTGCTGCCATCGGCCTGGACGGCCAGCATGGTGCAAGACTTCACCGAGTTGCCGTCCACATGGACGACGCAGGCGCCGCACTGGCTGGTGTCGCAGCCGACATGGGTGCCGGTGAGGCCCAGCTTTTCACGCAGCAGTTCGACCAGGAGGGTGCGGCCCTCCACCTCCACGGTTGAGGTCTTGCCGTTCACCGTCAGCGTTACCTGAGGCATCGCTTGCTCCCCTGTCGAACGTGTTTCACCGGGCGCCATGTGTGGCGCGCCTATGGTGCCGAGTGTTGGCACCCGCGCCCTATATGGTCAAGCGTTGCGCCGTTAAAACCCTGCCGGGAGCGCTCAGTGGCCAGCGGGGCTGGGGTTCGCGAGGGTGGAGAGGCGGGTGACGAGGCCCTGGCTTTCCGGGTTCAGGCCGACGAATTCCACCGTGTGGGCGGAGCGGCGCAGGCGGGTGACGACCGTGTCGAGTGCCGCGACGCCGGTGAGGTCCCAGACATGGGCGCTTGTGGCGTCGATCACCACGCGGTCCAGGGGTTCGCGGTAGTTGAAGCCGGCGATGACGTCCTCCGCGGAGGCGAAGAAGACCTGGCCTTCGAGGAGGTAGGTGCGGGTGGTGCCTTCCAGGGTGGAGGTGATGCGGACCTGGCGGGCGACTTTCCAGGCGAAGAAGAGGCCGGAGAGGAGCGCGCCGGCAAGCACGCCGAGGGCCAGGTTCTTGGTGGCGACGACGACGACGACGGTGGTGGCCATGACCACGCTGGAGCTGGCGGGCTGGGTGCGGATGGCGAGCAGCGAGCCCCAGCGGAAGGTGCTGATGGAGACCATGACCATCACGGCCACCAGGGCGGCCATGGGGATGCGGCCGACCCATTCGCCGAGGGCCACGCAGAAGATCAGCAGCAGTACGCCGGCGGCGAAGCAGGAGAGCCGGCCGCGGCCGCCGGAAATGACGTTGATGCCGGACTGGCCGATCATGGCGCAGCCGGCCATGCCGCCGATGAAGCAGGTGGCGGCGTTCGCGATCCCCTGCCCCACGCATTCCATGCGCTTGTTGCTGGGGGTGTCGGTCAGTTCATCGACGACCTGGGCGGTCATGAGCGACTCGAGCAGGCCGACGGCGCAGATGCCGGCGGAATAGGGCAGGACGATCCAGACGGTTTCCAGGGTGAAGGGGACGTCCGGCAGCAGGAAGGTGGGCCAGGAGGTGGGGAGCTGGCCCATGTCGGCGACCGTGCGCAGGTCGAGCCCGAGGGCGAGCGAGATGGTGGTGAGGACGACGATGCAGACCAGTGGGGACGGGATGGCGCGGGTGAGGCGGGGGACGCCGTAGATGATGGCCAGGCCGGTGGCGAGCATGACGTAGGTGAGCCAGGGCACGCCGATGAGTTCCGGCAGCTGGGCCATAAAGATGAGGATGGCGAGCGCGTTGACGAAGCCGGTGAGAACGGAGCGGGAGACGAAGCGCATCAGCCGATCGAGCCGGAAGAGGCCGCAGAGGATCTGCAGGATGCCGGCGAGGAAGGTGGCGGCCAGCAGGTATTGCAGGCCGTGATCGCGCACCAGGGTGACCATGAGCACGGCGGTGGCGGCGGTGGCGGCCGAGATCATGCCCGGGCGGCCGCCGAAGAAGGCGATCAGCACGGCGATGGAGAAGGAGGCGTAGAGACCCACCTTCGGATCGACGCCAGCGATGATGGAGAAGGCGATCGCTTCCGGGATCAGGGCGAGGGCGACGACGAGGCCGGAGAGCAGGTCGCCATGGATGTTGCCGAACCATTCGTGGCGCACATAGGCGCGGAGGAAGGCGAGGGTCATCGCGTGCGGCCCTTCGGGACAGTGCGGCTTAAACGCAACCGCGCCAGGCTTTGCGGGCCCGGCGCGGGTTCAGTGCAGCAGGTTGGTAGCGTCAGGCGGCGACGGCGGCCTGGCGGTTGGCGTCCGGCACGGTATCCGGCACCACATCCAGGTGGCAGGCGGACATGCGGCCCATGCCGACATCCCGCAGCTGCGGCTCGTCTACCTTGCAGCGGTCGAACACGAAGGGGCAGCGGGTGTGGAAACGGCAGCCCGAGGGCGGGTTGATCGGGCTGGGCACATCGCCGCGCAGGATGATGCGCTGGCGCTTCACCGTGGGGTCCGGCACCGGCACGGCGGAGAGGAGCGCGCGGGTGTAGGGGTGGTGCGGCGTGGAGAACAGCGTCTTGCGGTCGGCCATCTCCACCATCTTGCCGAGATACATCACGGCGACGCGGTGGGTGAGGTGTTCCACGATGGCAAGATCGTGGCTGATGAAGAGCAGGGTGAGGCCCAGCTCGTCCTGCAGGTCGGACAGCAGGTTAACGATCTGCGCCTTCACCGACACGTCGAGCGCGGAGACGGCCTCGTCGCAGATGATGAGGTCGGAGCCCGGGGCGAGGGCGCGGGCGATGGCGATGCGCTGGCGCTGGCCGCCTGAGAATTCGTGCGGGTAGCGGTACATCGCGTCGCGCGGCAGGCGGACCTTGTCGAGCAGGTCGCCGACGCGGTCATCGAGTTCGGAGCCTGATGCCAGGCCGAAATTGATGATCGGCTCGGCGATGATGTCGCGCAGCTTCTGGCGCGGGTTGAGCGAGCTGAACGGATCCTGGAAGACGACCTGGATGCGCTTGCGCAGGGGGCGCAACTCGCCGGCGGGGAGGTTGTCGATTCGCCGGCCGTCGAGCAGGACCTGGCCGTCGGTAATAGGGTAGAGGCGCAGCACCGCCTTGCCGACGGTGGACTTGCCGCAGCCGGATTCGCCGACCAGGGACAGGGTTTCGCCACGCTTGATGTCGAAGCTGACACCGTCGACGGCGAAGACGTTGCCGGTCTTGCCGCCAAGGATGCCGCCGTGGATCGGGAAATGCTTCTTGAGGCCCTTGACCTCGAGCAGCGGCGTGCCCGGGGCTGGGGTCTGGGAGTTGCTCATTCTCTACCTCTTCAGGCCGCGACGGCTACGCGCGGGGCGTAGTGGCAGGCGACGAGATGTTTCGGCGCCTTTTCCTCGATGGCCGGGGCCATCTGGCGGCAGACATCGGTGACGTTCGGGCAGCGGCCGGCGAAGGCGCAGCCGATGATGGGCCGGCGCAGGCTGGGAACCTGGCCCTGGATCTCGGTGAGCTTGCTGCGGCCGGTTTCGTGCAGCGAGGAGCCGAGCTTCGGCATGGAGCCCATGAGGCCGCGGGTGTAGGGGTGCAGCGGGTTGAGGAAGATCTCCTCGGCCGTGCCCTCCTCGACCTTGCGGCCGGCATACATGACGATCACGCGCTGGGCCATTTCCGCCACGACGCCGAGGTCGTGGGTGATGAGCATGATGGCCGCACCGACGCGGGTTTTCAGGTCGCGCATCAGCTCCAGGATCTGCGCCTGGATGGTCACGTCGAGCGCGGTGGTCGGCTCGTCGGCCACCAGGAGCTGCGGCGAGCAGGCCAGGGCCATGGCGATCATGACGCGCTGGCGCATGCCGCCGGAGAGCTGGTGCGGGTATTCGCGCACGCGCCTGCCGGGGGCGGGGATGCCGACCAGGGTGAGCATCTCGACCGCGCGCTGCTCGGCATCCTTGGCGGAGACGCCTTCGTGCAGCATGACGGTTTCGCCGATCTGGCGCCCGACGGTGAGCACCGGGTTCAGCGAGGTCATCGGCTCCTGGAAGATCATCGAGATGTCCTTGCCGCGGATGGCTTGCATCTCGGGCTCGGACAGATCCAGGAGGTTCTGCCCCTTGAACAGGATCTTGCCGGCCATCTTGCCTGGGGGTGTCGAGATCAGGCGCAGGATGGACATGGCGGTGACGGACTTGCCGCAGCCGGATTCACCGACCACGCCGAGGGTCTCGCCGGCGTTGATGTGAAAGCTGACGCCCTCGACGGCGCGGACCACGCCGTCGACGGTGCCGAAGTGGGTCTGGAGGTTCTGGACTTCCAGCAGAGGAGTGGATGAAGACATCTGGGGTCAGATCCTCTTGGCCATGCGCGGGTCGAGCGCGTCGCGCAGGCCGTCACCCAGCAGGTTCACGGAGAGCACGGTGATCGACAGGAAGACGGCCGGGAAGAACACGATGTAGGGCTTCACCTGCCAGAGCGCGCGGCCCTCGGCCATGATGTTGCCCCAGGAGGGGATGATCGGCGGGGTGCCGGCACCGATGAAGGACAGCGTTGCTTCCGCGATCATCGCCGAGGCGCACAGGAAGGTTGCCTGCACGATGACCGGGGCCAGCGTGTTGGGCAGGATGTGCTTGATGATGATCATCGGCGTGCGCGTGCCGGCGGCGATGGCTGCTTCCACGTAGGGCTGCTCGCGCAGGGTGAGCACCACGCCACGGACCAGGCGCGAGACGCGCGGCACGTCGGCGATGGTGATGGCGATGATGACGTTCTCCACGCTGGCGCGGGTGAGGGCCATCATGGCGATCGCGAGCAGGATCGACGGGATGGACATCATGCCGTCCATGATCCGCATCACCACCGCATCCACGGCGCGGATGAAGCCGGAGATCAGGCCGATGAAGAGCCCGATCGAGGCCGCGCAGATGGCGACGCCGAAGCCGACGATCAGCGAGATGCGAGCGCCATAGACGACGCGCGAATAGACGTCGCGCCCCAGCATGTCGGTGCCGAACCAGTACAGCTCGCTGGGTGCACGGGTGCGCTTCGCCGGGGCCAGGGCGGTGGGGTCCACCGTCCAGAGCAGCGGCGCGAAGATCGCCATCAGCACGAACAGGGACACCATGAAGCCGCCGACGGCGATGGTGGGGTGGCGGTAGACGAACATGCCGAGCTTGGACCGCTCCTTGCGGGGCGGCAGCACGTCCGCGAGCTTCGGGGCCGGGGTGAATCCGTCCGGGGGTAGGGTTGTGGTGCTCATCAGTAGCGGATCCTCGGATCGAACACGGTGTAGAGCAGGTCGACGATGAGGTTCACGATCACGTACGTGAAGCTGAACATCAGCACCACGCCCTGGATGACCGGATAATCGCGGCGCAGGATGGCATCGACCACGAGTCGGCCGACGCCGGGGATGGCGAACACGCTTTCCGTCACCACGGCGCCGCCGATCAGGCCGGCGAAGCCGATGCCGACGATGGTGATGATCGGCACTGCAGCGTTCTTCAGCGCGTGGACGAAGAGGATGGCGCGCTGGCCGACGCCCTTCGCTTTTGCCGTGCGCACGTAATCCTGGTTCAGCACTTCAAGCATGGTCGCGCGCGTGATGCGGGCGATGAGCGCGATGAAGGCGCTGCCCAGGGCGACGGCGGGGAGGGTGAGGTTCGAGACCCAGCCACCGATACCGTTGGAGAGCGGCGTGTAGCCCTGCACCGGGAACCAATCGAGCTGCAACGCGAAGGTGTAGGCGAGCACGTAGCCGACCACGAAGACCGGCACCGAGAAGCCGAGCACGGCGAACAGCATCACGAACCGGTCGATCCAGGTGCCGTGCTTCCAGGCCGCGACCACGCCCATCGGGATGGCGCAGGTGAGGGCGAAGGTGAGCGTGAGCAGCATCAGCGAGAAGGTCGGCTCCAGCCGCTGCTTGATCATGTGGGAGACCGGCAGGTTGGTGAAGATCGACACGCCGAGGTCGCCCTGCAACACCCGCCACAGCCACTCGGTGAAGCGGATGATGAAGGGACGGTCGAGGCCGAGCGAGGCGCGGATGCGCTCCACGTCCTCGGGCGTGGCCTGGTCGCCGGCGATGATCGCCGCGGGGTCACCGGGGGCGATGTAGAGCAGGCTGAACACGAACAGCGCGACGATGCCCATGACAGGGATCGTGGCGATGACGCGACGAATGGTGTAGGCGAACATCCCCTGGTTACCTCCGGGTTGTGCGCGCGGAGCGGCGCGGCGAGGCGGCCGGGCCGGGGCGGTTGGGGGTTTGGCGTGGCATCGTCGCGGCAAGCTCCATCATGACTGGCGCACCGCACAGGCGGCGCGGCACCGTACGGCGTGCAAGGTAATAGCCTGCCCCAGCCTGGGCGGGCTGGCCATAGCCAACCTGCACAACTGCGGCCTGGACAAGCTGAACGGGGTCAATAAAAGCCTCCGCGCTGAGCACGACCCACGGTCGGTTTGCCATGGGTCTGGTCGCCAACGCTTCGTCTTCCTTCATGCCCCCATCCGACAGGACCAGGGACCGGCATTTCCACAGCATCAATTTGTGTTTCCCGAAAAATACGGGTCCAACCAAGCAGTGATGCCTCCGCCCGATCAGGTATGACAGTTATGCGGCGTGGAGACGCCTGCCGCAAGCCATTCCTGTCAGACACGACGCAAATTCCACGACAGCATCAGGCCTGGAACGCGACCGGTGAGATTCTTGCGCAAAGCGGTCTTGCCATAGTAGCTGCCGAGCGGGATGTACGACACTTCGTCCAGCGCCACGCGCTGAATCTCCATGGCGATACGCTTCTGTTCGTCGAGCGTCGGTGCGTCGAACCAGGCGTTTCGCAGCGTCTCCAGCGCGGGAATCGTCGGCCAGCCGGGCCAGCCGGCGGTGCCGTTGCCGCGGATCATGGAATGGGCCGCGGGGTCGGCCTGGTCGAAGCTGGAGGAGGCGGTGCACAGGACGGACCAGCCACCCTTCGCCACCGGCTCGCGCGAGGTGCGACGCTGGATGACGGTGCCCCAATCGGACAGGGCGAAATCCATGTTCATGCCCAGGCGGCGGAACATGTCGGCGGCCACCTGGGTGAGGGCGGCGGGGGCCAGGATGTCGGTGGGGCCAATGAGGCGCATGGGCTGGTTGGTGTAGCCGGCTTCGCGCAGGAGAGCCTTGGCGCGGTCGATGCTGCGCGGGGAGGTGAGGGCCTCCAGGCCGGCATTGTTGACCAGCGGCGTATCCGGGGTGAACACGCCCACATTGGCGCGGTAGACCGAGGGATCGGTGCCGACGACCGCGGTCATGTAGTCGGTCTGGTCGATGGCCGGCAGGATGGCCTGGCGGATCTTCTTGTCGTTGAAGGGCGGGTGCAGGTGGTTGAGGCGCATGACGCCGCCCAGCGGCAACTTGTCGATCAGGTCTACGGTGATGTCGCGGTTGCGGGCGAGCAGTTCCTGGATTTCCGGCGGCGGCTGCTCGAACCAGTCGATCTCGCCGCGTTGCAGGGCGGCGGCGGCGGTGGCGGCATCGGTGATGATGTGCCACTCGACACGATCGAAGAACACGCGCTTGGGGCCGGCGATCAGGCTGGGTTCGCCTTCGGAGACCGGCACGTAGCGGGCGTTGCGCTCGAAGGCCATGCGGCTGCCGGTGTTGTATTCGCTTTTGACGAAGACGAACGGGCCGGAGCCGGTGGAGTCGTCGATCTGCTTGAACGGGTCAGTCTGGGCGACCTTCTCCGGCATGATGAAGCAGGCGCCGCTGACCTGGCCGAGGCCCTGGAACAGCATGGGGAAGGGCTTCTTGAGGCGCAGGACGATGCGCTTGTCGTCCGGCGCCGAGATCTCGTCCAGCACGTCGCGCAACTTGAGGCCGTAGGCGGTGCGCTGGCTCCAGCGGCGGATCGATTGGGCGGCGTCTGCGGCGCGGACGGGCTCGCCATTGTGGAAGGTGAGGCCCTCGCGCAGGGTGATGGTGATGCGCTTGCCGTCCTCATCCACCACGTGGCCGGCGGCCATTTGCGGGCGGGCCACGAAGGACTGGTCGATGCCGTACAGCGTGTCATAGACCATGTGGCCGTAGTTGCGGGTGATGTTGGCCGTGGTCCAGATCGGGTCGATCGAGGTGAGGTTGGCCTGCGGCACCGACTTCAGCACGCGAGCGGGTTGCGCAAGGACGGGGGTGGCAAGCACCCCTGCCCCGGCTCCGGCGAGAAGTTGGCGGCGCCGCAGTGCCATGGTCATGCTCTCCGCACGTTCCAGAAGGTGGCAAAGCCGCTCAGAACACCGGTGATGTCGCTGCGATAGGCGGTGGGCTGCTGGTATTGGCCGAGCGGCATGTAGGGCACGTCGACCAAGGCCTGCTTCTGGATGTCGGCGCAGATCTTCTGCTGGGCGGCAAGATCGGGCGCGTCGAACCAAGCGGTGCGCAGGCGCTCGATCTCGGGGCTGACGCACCAGCCGGGCCAGGAGCTGGGCTGGTCGCCGTTGCCGCGCAGCGCGATGTGGCCGGCCGGATTGAGGTGGTCCGTGCCGGCCCAGCCGGTAACGAAGAGGTTCCAGCCGCCCTGCTCCGCCGGATCCTTCTTGCCGCGGCGCTGCAGCATCGTGCCCCAGTCGGTGACGATGTAGTCCACGTTCATGCCGCATTTCTGCAGCACGTCGGCCAGCACGTCGCCGAGGGCCTTGAGGATCGGGTAGTCGACGGCGACCATCAGAACGATTTTCTCGTTCTTGTAGCCGGCGGCGGCCAGCTCGGCCTTGATCTTGGCGAAGTCCTTCTTGCCGACATAGATGCCCAGGCCTTCCTCGCTGGCCATCGGCGTCTTGGGCGTGAAGAAGCCCAGCGGGGTGTAGAACATGCTGGGATCGTCGCCGACGATGGCCTGCATGAAATCGGCCTGGTTGATGGCGGCGTTGATGATCTGGCGGATCTTCGGGTTGTTGAAGGGCGTGGTGAGCTGGTTGGCGCGGGCCATCATCACGCCGCCCGTCGGGTCCTGGATGCCGACGCGGATGCGGTTGTTGCGCTTCAGCAGCGGCATCAGGTCGTGGGTGAGGTATTCCCACCAATCCTGCTCGCCATTCTGCAACGCAGCGGAGGCGACCGAGGCATCGGGCATGGTGGTCCATTCGATGCGGTCGAACCACGGGCGCTTGGGGCCGGCGGTCCAATCCGGCGTGCCGCCTTCGCGGGGCTTGTACTGGGCGAAGCGCTCATAGACGTTCTTCGAGCCCTGCACCCGCTCGTCCATCTTGTACTTGTAGGGGCCGGAGCCGATGATTTCCTTGATCTGGGTGAAGGCATCGGTATTGGCCAGACGCTCCGGCATCATGGCGCACATCGGCGAGGGCGACTTGCCCAGCGCATCCGGCAGCAGCGGGAAGGCCTTTTTCAGGCGGAACTGGATGGTCTTGTCGTCGGTGGCCGACAACTCGTCGGTGGCGGACATCAGCGCATCGCCGAGGGCGTCGCGCTTGGCCCAGCGCTTGATGGAGGCGACGCAATCGCGTGCCAGCACCTTTTCGCCATCGTGCCACATCAGGCCGTCGCGCAGCGTGAGCTTCCACTGCTTGCCGTCGTTCTCCACCACGTGGCCTTCGACCATCTGCGGCGAGGCCTTGTAGGTGCCGTCTTGCCCGTAGAGCGTGTCGAACACGAGGTAGCCGTGGTTGCGGGTAACATAGGCTGTGGTCCAGTGCGGATCGAGGAAGGCGAGGTCGATCTGCGGGATGAATTTCAGTGTGGTCTGCCGCTGGGCGCGCACCACGGCGGGGGCAAGCGCGGCGCCCGCGGCGGCGGTGGCGAGGAAGCTGCGGCGTTTCATGGTCTGTCTCCGGGCGTGGGCGGTTTGGGGCGGGGCGGGAGGTTGCCCCCCTGCCCCGCTGGTCGGTCAGGCGCGACGAATGTTCCAGAAGATCGTGAAGCCGTCGACCATTCCTGTCAGGTCCTTGCGGAAGGCGGTGGCCGCGAGCGCCTGGCCGACGGGCCAGAATGGGACATCCTGCAGGGCCAGGCGCTGCATGTCGTCGCAGATGCGCTTCTGGGCGGCGAGGTCTGGCGCGTCGAACCAGTCGGCGCGCAGCTTCTCCATCGCCGGCGAGACATACCAGCCGGGCCAGGAGGCCTTGGTGTCGCCGTTGCCGCGCAGCGGGGGGTGGCCGGCCGGCGTATCGACGCTGCTGCCGGACCAACCGGTGGTGAAGCAGGACCAGCCGCCCTGGTTGACCGGGCCCTTGTTGTTGCGCCGGGTCAGCATCTGGCCCCAATCGGTGGCGACGTAGTCCACCTCGATGCCGCAGCGCTTCAGCAGGTCGGCCCAGACATCGGCGGTGGCCTTGAGGCCGGCATAGTCGGTCGGTACGATCAATACTGCCTTTTCACCGGCGTAGCCTGCGGCCTTGATCTTCTCTCGCACCTTCGCGATGTCGCGCGGGCCGGTCAGTGCCTCCAAGCCCGCGGCGCTTTCCATCGGCGCGCCCTTGGGGAACACCGCGTAAGGCGTGCGGATGTAGTCCACCTCATCGCCGACGATCGCTTCCATGAAGGATGTCTGGTCGATCGCCTCCAGCAGGGCGCGGCGGATGGCCGGGTTGTTGAACGGCGGCTGCAGCATGTTCGGCCGCACCATGGTCACGCCGCCCATCGGGTCCAGCACCTTCAGCTCGACCTGGCGGTTGCGGCGCAGCAGGCCGTAGAGGTCGTAGGCCGGGTTGGCCCACCAATCGTGCTCGCCGGCCACCAGGGCATTCGCCTTGGTGGCGTTGTCTGGCATCGTGGTCCAGACGACGCGGTCGAAATGCACCTGCTTCGGGCCGCTGGTCCAGGTGACGGCGCCATCCTTGCGCGGCACGTATTTGTCGAACTTCGCATAGACGTTGCGCGCACCCTGCACGCGCTCGGCGGCCACGAAGCGAAACGGGCCGGAGCCGACCATCTCGGTGATCTGCTTGAAGGCATCCGTCTCCGCCAGACGAGCGGGCATGATGCCGCACATCGGCGAGGCGGCCTTGCCGAGCGCGTAGGGCAGCAGCGGGAATGGCTTCTTGAGGCGGAACTGGATGGTCTTGTCGTCTGGTGCGGACAGCTCGTCGGTGGCGGTCATCATCGCCTCGCCGATCGGGTCGCGGCGCGCCCAGCGCTTGATGGAGGCGACGCAATCCCGGGCGAGGACTTTTTCGCCGTCGTGGAACATCAGGCCGTCGCGCAGGGTGAGTTTCCAGAGCTTGCCGCCATCCTCGACGACATGGCCTTCGAGCATCTGGTGGGAGGTGCCGCCCTTGCCGTCCTCGCCGAACAGCGTGTCGAACACCATGAAGCCGTGGCTGCGGGTGACGTTCGCGGGCGTGAAGTGCGGGTCGAGGAAGGTGAGGTCGATCTCGGCGATGAACCGCAGGGTGGAGGCACCCTGGGCCCTTACGACAGACGGCAGCGCAAGGCTGGCGCCGGCCGCAGCAACGAAGCTGCGTCGTTTCATGGTCGTTCTCCTGGTCGAGACATCCGGGGGGGGGCGGGGCGGAGCCGGTGGCTCCACCCCGCGGGACGGTCAGGCTCAGGCGGTGGCGCGCTGGACGTTCCAGAACACCGGAATGCCTTTCAACACGCCGGTGACGTTCTTGCGGTAGGCGGTGACGCCGCGCACCTGGCCCAGCGGGACGTAGGGCACGTCCTGGAACGCCTGGCGCTGCATGTCGGCGGCGACCTTCTGCTGGCCGGCGAGGTCGGGGGCTGCGAACCAGGCCTCGCGCAGCTCCTCGATCTTGGCGCTTTCGGGCCAACCCCAGTTGCCGCCACGCTCGCCGGTGCCGCGCAGGAACACGTGGCCGGCCGGCGTCAGGTGGTCCTGGCCCGACCAGTAGGTGCAGCCGACGTTCCAGCCGCCCTGCGCCACCGGCTCCTTCTTCACGCGGCGCTGCACCACGGTGCCCCAATCCATCGCGGCGACCTCGACGTTGAGGCCAGCGCGCTTGAGCATGTCGGCCGCCACGTCGCCCAGCGTCTTCACCGAGGTGAGGTCGGTGGCGTGCAGCAGCACGATCCGCTCGCCCTTGTAGCCGGCGGCCTCCAGCTCGCGCTTGGCGGCGGCGAAATC
>CAMDAM010000070.1 GCA_945888575.1 Asaia bogorensis
GAGGATTAGCGCATGCTCCCCGTCGTGGTCATCGCCGGGCGGCCGAACGTGGGCAAGTCCACCCTGTTCAACAAGCTTGCGGGCCGCCGCGCCGCATTGGTAGCCGACACACCGGGCGTGACCCGCGACCGCAAGGAGGCCACGGCCACCCTGCGCGGGCGCGAGGTGCGGCTGGTGGATACCGCGGGGCTGGAGGAATCCGCCCCGGATTCAATCTATGGCCGCATGCGCGCCAGCAGCGAGCGGGCGGTGAACCTGGCCGACCTCGTGCTGTTCGTGGTGGATGCCCGCACCGGCGTGACGCCGGCCGACGAGCATTTCGCCGACTGGCTGCGCCGCCAGGGCAAGCCGCTTCTGCTGGTGGTGAACAAGGCCGAGGGCCGCGCCGGTGCCGCCGCGGCGCTCGATGCATTCTCGCTGGGGCTGGGCGAGCCGGTGGCCGTCTCCGCCGAGCATGGCGACGGGCTGGCCGACCTGATGGGCCACATCGCCGAGCGCCTGCCGGAGGAAGCCGAGGGTGCCGGCCGGGTGCAGCCGCTGAAGCTGGCCATCGTCGGGCGGCCGAATGCCGGCAAGTCCACCCTGCTCAACCGGCTGATCGGCGAGGAGCGCATGATCACCGGGCCGGAGCCCGGCCTCACCCGCGATGCCGTGGCGGTGCAGTTCCACGACGACCAGGGTGCCATCGAACTCGTGGACACCGCCGGGCTGCGCAAGCGCGCGCGGGTGGATGAGGGGCTGGAGAAGATGTCCACCTCCGCCAGCATCGAGGCGCTGAAGATGGCCGAGGTGGTGGTGCTGGCGGTGGATGCCACGGAGGCGGAGCTGGGCCGCGGCCTGCACGACCAGGATCTGCAGATCGCCCGGCTGATCGAGCGCGAGGGCCGCGCCTGCGTGCTGGCCATGACCAAGTGGGATGCGGTGGCCGATCGCAACGCCGCGCGCAAGATGATCAGCGACCGGCTGGAGGCGA
The DNA here is from genome assembly GCA_945888575.1 of Asaia bogorensis. Taxonomy (GTDB): domain Bacteria; phylum Pseudomonadota; class Alphaproteobacteria; order Acetobacterales; family Acetobacteraceae; genus CAMDGX01. The sequence continues at coordinate 974 of CAMDAM010000070.1, forward strand.
GCCTGGCGCAGATGAAGGGCATTCCGGTGGTGACGCTCTCGGGCCTCACCGGCCAGGGGCTGGAACGCCTGCTGCCGGCCATCCGCAAGGCGCACGAGGTGTGGAACAGGCGCGTGGCCACGGGCGAGCTGAACCGCTGGTTCGAGGCGGCGCTGGAACGCCATCAGCCGCCGCTGGTGGAAGGGCGGCGGCTGAAGCTGCGCTACGTCACCCAGGCCAAGGCGCGGCCGCCGACCTTCATCATCTTCGGCACCCGCGCGGAGCAGACGCCGGACGACTACCGGCGCTACCTCACCAACGGCCTGCGCGACACCTTCGACCTGCCGGGCACGCCGATCCGGCTGCAGTTCCGCGGCACGAAGAACCCCTACGCCGACGAGGCGTAGGGGCTTCGTTCAGCGCGTCGGCGGCACTGTTGCCGGTGACGCTGGCATGGCCGGCGGGGCGGTAGCCGCCGGGCTGCTGCCTCGCAGGGCCGCCAGCGTGGCGCTGTCCGCCCGCCCGGTGGTGGCGAGGTTGTTCGCGCGCTGGTAGTCGCGCGCCGCCCGCATGCTCTGCGCCCCCCACACGCCATCGGCCGGGCCAGGGTCGTGGCCGGCCCGCGCCAGGGCCTGCTGCGCCTCGCGTGCATCGGCGCTGACACGCCGTCCGGCGCCGCGCGGCGCATCGTCGGACATGCCCGGCATCCGCGCCTGCGGATTGGTCCAGGGCGGGCGGCCCAGGTTCACATCCTGCGGGCTGGTGGTTGCCCCGGTCACGGCGCCCGCGCCTGCGCCCACCGCCGCACCCGCCAGCGCGCCCACCGGCCCGGCCAGCGCACCCACACCCGCACCCGCCGCCGCGCCCGCCGCGGCACCGCCGCTGGTGCGCTCCGACGATGTCTGCCCACAGCCCGCCACGGCCAGGGCCAGCCCCAGTGCAGCGATGCCCCAGGGGGCCTTCCGCGTCGCCCTCATGTTCCGGCTCATGTTCGCTCCTGTTCCAGATCGGGCGGCTCGCTGGTGCGCGAACTGCCCTTCGGATGTCGGAACGCCTGCCGACCCGTTCGGGTTGCGGACATTCCGTGCGGTCGCCCCTTCCAAGTGGATGCGGGCAGCCATAATCTCGTGCATCGTTGGGGGGCGGCACGAATGTACAGCGATTCAGAGCTGGACGCGGCAGTGGCGGAGGGGGCGATCAGCCCCGATTCGGCCGCGGCACTGCGCGCCTTCGTCGCCCGCCACCGCGCGGCCCCGCCGGCGGACGAGGAGCAGTTCCGGCTGCTGACCGGCTTCAACGACATCTTCGTGTCGATCGCCATGGTGCTGCTGCTGGTGGCGCTGGGGTGGCTCGCCTCCATGTCCAGCCCCGTGATTGGCGCGGCGGCGCTGGTGGGGGCCAGCTGGGGGCTGGCCGAGTTCTTCACCCGCCACCGCCGCATGGCGCTGCCCAGCATTCTGCTGCTGTGCGCCTTCGCCGGCAGCCTGTTCTTCTGCGGCATGGTGCTGGCCAAGGCGATCCAGGATATTGCCGGGCTGGGGCGCGGGGGGGAGACCCTGGCGGTATCTGGCGGGGCTGCCATCGCCATGCTGGGGACATGGCTGCACTGGCGCCGCTTCCGCGTGCCGATCACGGTGGCGGCCGGCGCTATCGCGGCCACCGCCGCCGTGCTCACCGCCCTGACCGCGCTGGTGCCGGCGCTGGGCGACCGCTGGCTGATGCTGCTGTTCGCCGCGGGCCTGGCGCTGTTCGCGCTGGCGATGCGCTGGGACATGAGCGACCGGACGCGGACGACGCGCCGCGCGGATGTGGCGTTCTGGCTGCATCTCGCCGCCGCGCCGCTGATCGTGCATCCCGTGTTCGCGCTGCTGGGCCTGCTGGACGGCAAGGCGGACATTATGCGAGCGGGGATGGCGATCGGGCTTTACGTGGGGTTGGCCGCGGTGGCGCTGGTGGTGGATCGCCGCGCGCTGCTGGTGTCTTCGTTGTTCTACGTGCTCTTCGCGATCAGCACGCTGGTGCGGGCCGCGGGCGCGGTGGATGCCGGCTTCGCGCTGACGGCGCTTGTGGTGGGCTCCGGCCTGTTGCTGCTCTCGGCCTTCTGGCGCACGGCGCGCCGTGCGGCGCTGCGCATCGTGCCGGACGGGCTGCAGTCCCGGATGCCGATGGCCTGATCTCCCGGCCCCAAACGCAAACCGGCGGGGACAGGCCCCGCCGGTGTCGTCACCCGAGGGTGAGGCGGCTTAGCAGCGACGGCCAGCGCCGTCGCGGCAGGAGCTGTTGCCGGGCTGGTAGCGCGGGTCGGAGGCGCGCTGGGCCATCGCCTCGCTCCCCAGCGAGATGCCGGGAACGGAGACATCACCCACCAGGGTCAGCTTCGTCGGCACGGCGGCCAGGCCGAGCACGAACGCTGCGGCAATCAGGACAATCCGGGGCATTCCATGTTCTCCCATATCTGCAGGTACATTGCCTGCAAATGTAGGCTGGTCCAGAATTGTGTCAAAATCAATGCTTTTGTGACAGTTAGCCGCTGCCGATCAGCACGCCGGAGGCGAACACCAGTGCGCCGCCCAGGCCGACCTGCAGCGCGGCCGAGATCGGGGCGCTGTCCATGTATTTCCAACGGATCCAGGTGATCACGGCCAGTTCGAGCATCACCACCACGAAGGCGAGCACGGTCGCGGTCCAGAAATCCGGGATCAGGTACGGCAGCGTGTGGAAAATGCCGCCCAGTGTGGTCATCACGCCGCAGATCGTACCGCGCATCCAGGGCGCGCCGCGGCCGGTGAGGCTGCCGTTGTCGCTCAGCCCTTCCGCCATGCCCATCGAGATGCCCGCGCCCACGGAGGCGGCAATGCCGACCAGGAAGGTCTCCCACGGGTTGTGAGTGGCGAAGGCCGCTGCGAACAGCGGGGCCAGGGTGGAGACGGAGCCGTCCATCAGCCCCACCAGGCCGGGCTGGACGTAGCGCAGCACGAACAGGCGCCGTGCCGTCTCGTCCTCCTCGGCACGGGCGTTGTCGGTGAGTTTCGTCGCCGCCAGTTTCTCGGCGGTGTGCTCGTGCGCCGCCTCCGCCTCGGCGAGGTCGATCAGCAACTGGCGCACGGAGGCGTCGTTGGTGCGCGACGCGGCCAGGCGATAGAAGCGCGCTGCCTCCGCCTCCATCATCTCGGCCTGCTGGCGCACCTCATCGAGGTTCAGCTCCGGCAACTGCCAGATCGGCTTGGGCGAGATGGCGCCGCGGATATCCTGCCGGCGGATCAGCGGGATGTGTTCGCCGAAGCGCTCGCGATAGGTGTCGAACAGGCGGCGGCGGTGCTCGCTTTCCTCCGCGGCCATGGCGGTGAACACGGCGGCACTCGCCGGATAGTCGGCACGCAGGCGCTCGGCGAAGTCCAGGTAGATGCGCCCGTCCTCCTCCTCGTTGCTGATCGCCAGCGCCAGCACGTCGCGCTCGCTCAATTCACTGAAATTCCGCATCGGGCAGCCTCTCCTTCGCGCCGCAATGATGCCCGGCCAGGGCCGGAACGATCAACACGGCTTCGCAATAATGAGAATGCCTCGCAACCGCGCCACGGCCGGGCTTCCCTCTCCGCCATGTAATGCCGCGCTTGCGGCGCGCCAGCCCGTGGGGCAGCGTTCGCATACGAACCGACCCCACGGAGGCTGCGCGTGAACCCCATCCTGGACCGCTTCCAGCTTCCCGCCCTTGGCACCACGGTGCGCACCGAGGTGCTGGCGGGCCTGACCACCTGGCTCGCCATGGTCTATATCGTCGCGGTCAACCCGGCGATCCTCGGCGCCGCCGGGATGGACAAGGGTGCGGTGTTCACCGCCACCTGCCTGGCCGCCGGCATCGCCTCCATCCTGATGGGGCTGCTGGCGAACTACCCGCTGGCGCTGGCGCCCGGCATGGGGCTGAACGCCTATTTCGCCTTCGCCGTGGTGCTGGGCATGAAGGTGCCCTGGCAGGTGGCGCTTGGCGCGGTGTTCCTCTCCGGCGTGCTGTTCCTCATCATCTCGCTGCTGAAATGGCGCGAATGGCTCGTGAACGCCATCCCGCTCTCGCTCAAGCTCGGCATCGCCGCCGGCATCGGCTTCTTCCTGGCGGTGATCGGGCTGAAGGGCATGGGGCTGATTGTCGCCCACCCCGCCACGCTGGTGACGCTGGGCAGCCTGACGGATACCAAGACCGTCCTGGCCTGCATCGGCTTCGTGCTGATCGCCGGCCTCTCCGCCCGCGGGCTCACCGGCGCGGTGCTGATCGGCATCCTGGCCACCGCGGCCCTCGGTATCCCGTTCGGCCTCACCACCTTCCAGGGCATCGTCTCCACGCCCCCCTCCATCGCGCCGACCTTCCTGGCGATGGATATCGGCGGCGCCCTCAGCCTGGGCGTGGTCGGCATCGTGCTGACCTTCTTCCTGGTGGACCTGCTGGACAATACCGGCACCCTGATCGCCACCACCCAGCGGGCCGGGCTGATGAACCGGGACGGCTCCGTGCCCCGCCTCGGCCAGGCGCTGACCGCCGATTCCGGCAGCGCCATGATCGGCGCCACGCTCGGCACCAGCACGGTGGTGAGCTACATCGAAAGTGCCGCCGGCATCCAGGCCGGCGGGCGCAGCGGCCTCACCGCCGTCGTCGCCGGCATCTTGTTCCTGCTCACCCTGTTCTTCGCCCCGCTCGCCCAATCCATCCCGGGCTTCGCCACCGCCCCCGCGCTGGTGTTTGTCGCCTGCCTGATGGCCGCGGCGCTGAAGCACCTCAACTGGGACGACATGACGGACTATCTGCCGGCGATCGTGACCGCCTTCGCCATGCCGTTCACCTTCTCCATCGCCACCGGCATCGGCCTGGGCTTCATCACCTACGCCCTGGTGAAGACCGTCGCCGGCAAACCCGGCGACGTCAGCGGCGCTGTGTGGCTGATCGCACTGGCCAGCGTGGCGAAGTTCACGCTGCTGTAGGAAGGGAAGGCGAGGGGCTCTGCCCCTCGACCCCGCTGGGGCCTTAGGCCCCAGACCCCGATACCTTTTCCGCCTTCGGTGGGAGGGGCCGACCCGGTCTGTGTCGCGCGCCGCGACGGCCCCTCCCGCCGAAGGCGGAAAGACTCATGTGGGTCCAGGGACCTCAGGTCCCTGGCGGGTCCAGGGCAGAGCCCTGGCCTTGCTTTCCTTCAGTGCCTGAAATGCCGCATGCCGGTCAGCACCATCGCCACCCCGGCCTCGTCGGCGGCGGCGATCACTTCGTTGTCGCGCATGGAGCCGCCGGGTTGGATCACGGCGGTGGCGCCGGCGGCCACGGCGGCTTGCAGGCCATCGGCGAAGGGGAAGAAGGCGTCGGAGGCGACGACGCTGCCGATGGCCAGCGATTGCGGCAGCCCGGCCTTGTCGGCCGCGTCCTGCGCTTTCCAGGCGGCGATGCGGCTGGAGTTCACCCGGCTCATCTGGCCGGCGCCGATGCCGACCGTGGCGGCGTTCTTGGCGTAGATGATGGCGTTGGATTTCACGTGCTTGCACACGCGGAAGGCGAAAAGCAGGTCGGCCAGTTCCTGCTCCGTGGGGGTGCGCTTGGTCACCACCTTGAGGTCGGCGGCGGCGATTCGGCCGGCGTCGCGCGATTGCACCAGGAAGCCGCCGGCGACGGATTTGTAGGCCATGCCGGGCGCGGCCGGATCGGGCAGGCCGCCGGTGAGCAGCAGGCGGAGGTTCTTCTTGCGGGCCAGGGCGGCCTTGGCGCCCTCGGTGGCGTCCGGCGCGATGATCACTTCGGAGAAGATGGCGGCCATCTTCTCGGCGGCGGCTTCATCCAGCGTGCGGTTCACCGCGATGATGCCGCCGAAGGCGGATTCGGGGTCGCAGCGCAGCGCGCTGTCCCACGCATCGGCGAGGCTGGCGGCGGTGGCGACGCCACAGGGGTTGGCGTGCTTCACGATCACCACGGTGGGCTCGGCGAATTCGGCGACGCATTCGAAGGCGGCGTCGGTGTCGTTGAGGTTGTTGTAGGACAGCTCCTTGCCCTGCACCTGCGTGGCGGTGGCGATGCCGGGGCGGGATTGCGTGGTGTAGAAGGCCGCCTGCTGGTGCGGGTTCTCGCCGTAGCGCAGCGTCTGGCGCCGGGTGCCGGAAATGGCGAAGCGGCTGGGCAGCGCGTCGTTGCTTCCCTGGGGGCGCTGGCCCGCGAACCAGGCGGCGATGGCGGCGTCGTAGGCGGCGGTGCGGGCATAGGCCTCGCCAGCCAGGCGACGGCGCAACGCCAGGGTGGTGCCGCCCGATTCGAGTTCGGCCAGCACCTCGGCGTAGTGGGCCGGGTCGGTCAGGATCGCCACGTGGTCGTGGTTCTTGGCGGCGGCGCGGATCAGCGCGGGGCCGCCGATGTCGATGTTCTCCACGCAATCGTCGAAGGCGGCACCGCGGGCCACGGTGGCCTCGAACGGGTAGAGGTTCACCGCCACGAGGTCGATCGGCGCGATGTCGTGCTCTGCCATCTGGGCAAGGTGTTCGGGCAGGTCGCGACGGCCGAGGATGCCGCCGTGGATCTGGGGCACCAGCGTTTTCACTCGTCCGTCGAGGATTTCCGGGAAGCCGGTGTGTTCGGAGACTTCCTTCACCGGCACGCCGGCCTCGCGCAGGGCTTTTGCGCTGCCGCCGGTGGACAGGATCTCGATGCCCCTCGCTGCCAGCGCCTGGCCGAAGGCGACAAGCCCGGCCTTGTCGGAGACGGAGATCAGCGCGCGGCGGATCGGGACGATGTCGGACATGCTGGGGCGCCTTTGCCGTGGCCGAGGGGTGCGCCCAGATACGCGCGGCGCCGTAGCCCGGCAACCCGCGGGGCGGGAAGGCTGCGGTGCGCTGCCTACAGCCCCATCAGTTGGATGGTGTGGGCAACAACGCGGGTCTCGTCGTACATGTCGCGCGCGCGCGCCAGCCCGGCCGCGCCCATCTGCGCCCGCAGCGCCGCATCCTCCGCCAGCTGCCGCAGCGCAGCGGCCAGGGCCGCGGGGTCGCGCACCGGCACCAGCAGGCCGGTCTCGCCCGGCACCACCTGCTCGCGCGGGCCGCGGATATCGGTGGCCACCACCGGCAACCCGGCCAGCATCGCCTCGATCACCGACATCGGCAGGCCCTCGAAATGGCTCGGCAGCACGAAGATGTCCGCCGCCGCCAGAATGTCCGCCACGTCGGTGCGATAGCCCAGCAGGCGCAGCCGGCCGGTGGCTGCGAAGCCGTCAAAATGCGGGCCGAGATCCTCGCCGCGGTCGCTCGCCAGCCGCTCGCCCACCACCCACAGCTCCGCCGGCACGTCGCGCATCGCCGCCAGCAGCTCGATATAGCCCTTGGGGGCCACGATGCGGGAGACGATCACCACCGCCACCGTGCCCGGCGCCACGCCCATCGCCGCGCGCAGCCTGGCCCGCGTGGCGGGGTCGGGCCGGAACAGCGCGGGGTTGCGCCCGTTGCCCACCGCCACCGCGCCGCGATGGATCCACAGGCGCCGCGCCTCCACCGCCTCCTCGCGCGAGACGTTCATGTACACGTCGGTGAGCTTGCCGCCGATCCACTCCATCGCGAACCCGCCCACCCGCCGCAGCCAGGAGCCGGATTGGCGGTGCAGATAGCCGTGGCAGGTGAAGGCCACCTTGGGCACGCCGGCAATGCGGGCGGCCACGCGGGTGAGGAACGCGCTGATCGGCATGTGCGCGTGCACCACGTCCGGCCGTTCCGCACGCATCAGCCGCACCAGGGCCGAAAGCGCCCGCCAATGCGCCACCGGCGAGAGGGAGCGCGCGAAGGGCAGCGCCACCACGCGGAACCCCTCCGCCCGCACGTCGTCCAGAAGGTGCCCCTCGGCGCAGGCGCCGATCACCTCGTGCCCGCGCGCGCGCAGCGCCCGCATCGTCGGCAGCAGGAACTGCCGCAACGAGAAATCGACATTTGTGACTTCCAGCACCTTCACCGGGCGGTCACCCCACCCGCGTGATCGCCCAGCGCACCTGCTGCGGCCCGTCCTGGTGGCCGGTCAGCACCACCTGCTCGGTCTGCCGCGGCTCCGCGCCGCCCAGGTACACGCTCTCCTCCAGGCTCACCCGCGCGCCATCGGCCCGCAGCCGCCAGCCGCTGCCGGAGGGCAGACGCAGCAGCACCGCCTCGCCATCCTGCTGCAGGCTGGCCTCCACGCCGGGATGCAGGTGGAAGCGCACCACGAAGGGCTGCGGCTCCTGCGATTCCACCGCGTCCTCGCCGCGGATGTCCTCGCCGGATTCGGCGATGTAGATGCGCCGGTGATGGATCGCACCGAACGGGATGCGCCAGCCATCGTGGCTGGCGTGCAGCCAGTGCGCGCTCCCGGCCTCCTGGCGGGAGACCTCCACCTGCTCCGGCCGGCGCGGCCCCAGCCCCTCCGCCCGCAGGTCGGCGGAGCTGGTCTCGGCGATCACCAGGGTGGAATGCGCCGCCGTGGCCCGGCAGGCCTCGCGCCATTCCGGCCCGGCACCGGGGGCGGCACCGCAATTCACGATCAGCCGTTCCCGCCCGATCGAAAGCTCGAAGGCCAGGGTGCCGGCATGGGCGCAGCGATCCAGCTTCGCCGCCGCTGGCGCGCCGCAATCCATGATCAGCACGGTGCGCCCGGTCTGCAGCCGGTGGAACCCACCCTCGGCCAGTTGGGAAGGCATGCGCCCTGCCCGCCCGGCCTGCGCCAGCACCGCCTCGATCCGCGCCGCGGTTTCCTCCGACGTGCCGTTGAACAGCGCCAGCCCGCCATCGCCGTGGCGCATCATCCGCAGCGCCGGGCCCATGCGCTCGATCGCGCGCGCCAAAGGCTCCGGCGGCGGCGCCTGGGCCGCCTGCAGCAGGGCGCGGATTTCCACCAAATCCATCAGCACGCCAAGCTGCTGCGCCGGGGAGCGCTCGCAATGGCAGCCATCGGGCAAAATCTGGCGGTTCAGCTCCTGCGGCAGCACGCGCAGCGCGCGGGTCAGGAACGCCGAATGCTCCGGCAGCGCCACGGCGGCGGCGATCAGCCCCTTCACCGCCGTCAGCGCGCGGGCATCCAGCTCCTCCGCCGGCAGCGCGGCGGCCAGCACGCGGGCATCGGCCACCAGCCGGGCCATCAACCGCTGGCGGAACCCGTCATCCGCCGAGGCGGCGAAGAAATCGTAGTGGCCAAGCCAGGCGGCGATGCGCGCGCCCACCACATCCGGCCGATCCGCGATCCGGTCCGGCTCCGCCTCGCCGATCCAGTCCGACACCAGGGCACGGGCCCGCATGCGCGCGGCATCGGTGCCCAGCGCCCGCAGGTCGCGCAGCCAGGTGAAGCCGTGCAGCGCGGCGCGCAGCAGCGCATTGGCCGGGCTCGGCCCGAAGGCGCCCGGCCGCAGCGGGATGCCGCCGCCGGCCAGCACCAGCTCCCCGCGCATCACCTGCGCGCCGGCCTCCAGCTCGCCCAACCAGGGGTCGCGCACCGGCTGCGCCGGGGCATCGGGCACGCGCGTCATGCGCAGGCTGGGCAGGCGGGCCAGCTGCCGCCGTGCATCGCGCAGCCAGGTGCCGGGCGGCTTCATGCCGGAACGCTCCGCAGCGTGGCGATGGCCGCTGCGTAGTCCGGCGCGCCGAACACCGCCGTGCCGGCCACCAGCACATCGGCCCCCGCCGCGATCACCTTGGGTGCGGTCTTGGCCGTGATGCCGCCATCCACCTGCAGATGGATCGCCCGCCCACTGGCCCGGATCGCCGCGCGCATCGCCGCGATCCGCGGCAGCTGGCTCTCCAGGAAGGGCTGGCCGCCGAAGCCGGGGTTCACCGTCATCATCATCACGGTATCGACCATATCCAGCACCGGCAGCACCGCCTCGATCGGCGTCGCCGGGTTCAGCACCACCCCCGGCGCGCAGCCCAGCGACCGGATCAGCTGCAAGGTGCGGTGCAGATGCGGCCCCGCCTCCGGATGCACCGAAATCCGGTCCGCCCCCGCCTCCACGAACGCCGCCACATAGGCATCCACCGGCGCGATCATCAGGTGCACGTCGAACGGCAGCGCACAATGCGGCTTCAGCCGCGCGATCACCGGGGGGCCGAAGCTGATGTTGGGCACGAAATGCCCATCCATCACGTCAAGATGCAGCCAATCGGCACCGGCGGCGGCCATGGCGCGCACCTCCTCGCCGGCACGGGCAAAGTCGGCCGCCAGAAGGCTGGGGGCAATCAGGATGGACATGGCCTCTTCTAGCGAGGTGACTCCGGCATGGGCAAGGGAAGGCCAGCGGCCCTGCCTCTGCACCCGGCTCCCCCGAAGAGCCGTCCTCGGCAAGGGGCGGCAGGCTTTTCGTTATCCAGAAGGCGCGGCGGGATGACCATGTTGCCCTATTCCGGTGGGCACGACATGGATGTGCAGAGGGTTTGGCACGCATGCCGGGGTCATCGGGGCTCGGCGCGCGCCATACCGATCGCATCAACGGCCCCCGCTGCAAATGGCACGCGACGCAACCTCGCCACGTCCGGAACGTCACGCCGCCCGCGCCCCGTTTGTTGTCGCCGAGGTGCCTTGCCTGCACTCCCTGGCATCTGCGACGGCTCCTCGAAGGTGGAGCCTCGCGGCCGGGCTACGCCAGCCTGGGGCCTGCGCCCCGCTTGTCCCGAATGAGGACGCATACGACCTGCCCGAGATAGGCGAGAGAGACCGGTTTGGTCAGCGACGCATCCACCCCGGCCTGTGTCGCGAGAGCAGCCAGGTCGGCCGGCGCATGTGCGGTGAACAAGACAACGGCGGCAGGAAACCCGGCTCCGCGAAGGCGGCAGATCAGATCAACACCGGTTCCGTCCGGAAGGGTCTGGTCGACGATCACGAGATCTGGCGGCTGCCGCCGGCAACACTCCAGCCCGGCGGCGTGCGTGGCCGCCACCGTCACGCTATGGCCCTCGTGCTCCAGGAACCGGGCGAGGTTGCGGGCAAGAAGCGCCTCGTCCTCCACGATGACGATCTGCGCCCCCGTGGCCGGCCGCCGCAGCACAGGCATCGGGCCGCTCAAGGCGGGAGGCTGTACCCTGCCGCTTGTGCAGGTGTCGGAAACACCGACTTCACCGTGGTGGGGGATCGCTTCGTCAGGCATCAGCCGTTGCGGGGAAGCGTGCCGGCGACGGCGGCCGGCGCGCTCCATCCTCCGCCCAGCGCCCGCACCAGCCCGACGGTGGCGAAGAAGCGTTCCGCATGGGCCTGGACTGTTTCACGGCGCCGCGCGAGTTCGGTGCGCTGGGCGTCCAGCACCTCAAGCTGGCTTGCCAGGCCCAGGCGATGCCCGCGCGTCACCAGCGCCACGCTGCGCGCCGCCGCATCGGCCGCCTCTGCCGCCGCTGCGCTCTGCCCCTGCAACAGGCGCAGTTGGGCCAGGTGGTCCTCCACCTCGCGCAATGCCACCAGGATCTGCTGGCCATAGCGTGCCGCGGCGGCATCCAGCGCCGCGTCCACCCCCGCCAGCTCCGCCTGGTGCCGCCCGCCATCGAGCAGCGGCGCGGACAGCAGCGCACCCGCCCCGATCGCGCCGGCCGACAGGCGAAGCAACGTACCGAGGTCGGGAGAGGCAAGGCCGCCCACTGCGGTCAGCGACAGGCGCGGCAGCCAGGCATCGCCCACCGCGGTGCGCCGGGTTTGCGCGGCCAGCATCGCGGCCTGGGCGGCGCCGATATCGGGCCGGCGCGCCAGCACGGCGGCGGGAATCCCCGGTGGAACCACCGGCGGGGCCGCAGGCAACATGGTGGGGGCCAGGGTAAAGGACGAGGCCGGCTCGCCAACCAGAACGGCGATGGCGTGCTCCTGCGCGGCCCGGCGGCGCTCCAGCGCCAGCGCCTCGGCCCGTGCGGCCTGCGCCTCGGCGCGCAGGCGGGCGACGCCCAGGTCGGCGGCAAGGCCGGAGCGCGCGAGACCTTCGGTCAGCGCCAGGGTCCGCATCCGCGTTTCGGCCGTGGCGCGCAGGATCTCCTGCTCAGCGTCCAGCGCGCGCAGCGTGAAGTAGGCCTGCGCCAGGTCGGCTTGCACCATCAGCCGGGCGCCGGCCAGCAGGTGCTCCTGCTCGCGCAGATCCGCCGCCGCCGCGTCGCGCAGCCGGGCCAGGCGGCCGAACAGGTCGATCTCGTAGGAAAGGTTCAGCCCTGCCACGTGCAGCGGGCCGGAGGTGCCGGCGGCGTTGGTCAGCGGGCCTTCCTGGCGGGTGGAGTTGAGGCCCAGCGAAATCAACGGCGCCCGGCTGGCTTCGGCGGCGCCCAGCGCGGCGCGGGCGGCGGCCAGGTTGGCGGCGGCGAGGTGCAGCGTGCGGTTGGCGCCGAGCGCGCGCTCCTCAAGCCGATCAAGCACCGGATCGGCGAAGATGCGCCACCAATCCTGTGGTTCCGCCGTGGCATCGGGCCCGGCAACCGGCGCGGCCGATGCTTCCTTGAATGCTCCTGGCACTGCCGGCAGCGCGGCCTCGCGCGGGCCGGGCCGAGCGCAGCCGGCGAGCAGGGCGGCCGTGAGCAGGGTGGCGGAAAGGGCGCGCATCGGCGGGAAGGCGCAGCGGGGCACCGGATGACGCCCCGCTGCCATGTGCCTCAGACGCCGACGCAGCGGCTCACGGGCGGCACGTACACGGGCACCGAATCGGAGCTGGAGTCGGTGCTGCTGCCGCGCTTCTGGCTCTTCTTGCCGGCGCGGATGTTGGTTTCAACCTTCATGGTCGCTCTCCTTGGTAGGGTGTGCCCAGGGGCGTGATGCCCCCATGGCACGGTGCTCCGCCGCGCGGTCGCGGCGGATGGCGGGGACCCGGCTCATGCGGCGCTCATGCCATGCGGCAGGCGCAGCGCGATTTCGCTGGGGTCGATCTGGATGTGGGCGCCGAGAATGTCCCCGAGCTCGGTGACGAGGAACGGCAGGCGGCGAATTTCGGCACCCTGGAGCAGGTTGTGCACGTCGGCATCGGCGGCGCTGAAGGCGCGCGCGGCGGGGGCGCGGCCGAGATGGCGGTTGATACGGTTTTGCACCTGGCTCGCCACCGCCAGCACCGCCTGGGTGCGGCGCAGGAAGCCGGCCGCGATCTCCACGAAGGTGTCGGCGAAGCCTTCCGGCGGCGCGCCGCGATCGCCCAGGCGGCGGCTGGCCAGGAAGCGCAGCGTCGGCTCCAGTGTCATGGCCCCGGTGGTCCGATGGCCGGCCAGTGCGGCGGGGAGGTCGGCTTCGGCCGGGTTGTCGCCCAGGCCCTCGGCGCAGGCGCGGAACATGTCGGCATAGACGGCATCGCGATCCAGCCGCAGCGCCTCGGCGCCCAGGAACGTCGTCTGCTCCAGCGTGGCGCGATGCTGCGCCAGGCGCGCCTGGAACGCGGCCAATGCCGGCCGGTTCTGCCCACCCCAGCGTTCCGCCAGCGCACCGAGCGCGTCGTAGGCACGCGTCATCGCCGGCCACAGCGAGAACATCGCGGCATAGGCCTGCAGGCCGAGCAGCGCGTAGTCGATCGCGGGCTCCACCTCGTCCAGCGCCGCCAGTACCGCCGGGTCCAGCGCCACGGCGCCGTAGTCGGTGGCCGCGGTGCCCTCCACCAGCACCTGCAGGAACTCGCGCACCATCGCCTGCGGGCCGGCGCACACGCCGGTTTCCGAATGGAAGGAATAGTTGCGCTCGGCATAGGCCAGGATGGTGTCCACATCCATCGGCGCCGTGGGCGGCAGCGTCGGCTCGCCCACCGGCACGAACAGCATCTGGTGCATCACCATGCGCAGCCCGTCGGTCACGCGGAACATGTTCGAAAGGGCGGGATGCAGCGCCCCGTTCGCCACGGCGCCGCGCGCGACCTGGTAGGTGGGCACCGCCAGCACGGCGGTTGCCAGGCGTTCCAGGTGACCCACGGTCCAGCCGTTCAGCGCCTCCGGGAAGCGGGCAAGAAAGGCGGTGCGGATGCGCAGCAGCGCGCCCATCATCTGCGGCCAGTGCTGCCGCATCGCCTTCATGGCGGTCATGTTCATTGGCCGGTCGACCTGGAACCGGGTGCCGGGCAGGTTGGAGACACGCCATTCCGTCGGCACGTCCACCCGCAGGGCGCGCGGGAACACGTTGGCCTCGCCCACCTGCCGGCCGTCGCCATCCACTGCGATATGGGCCACGCGGAACACCGGCACCACGAGTTCAAGGTGCCCGGGATCCACGGCATGCCCGGTCAGGGTGGCGGTGATGTCCGCCAGTTCCGCCCAACTGCGCGGCCTGTCGCACGGCGCCGGCGGAAGCGGCGAGGGCACCACCCCGTCGCGCCGCAGGGCCGGCGGCGGCGTCGTCTGGTCGGCGGGGACCAGCACCTCTTCGGCGACCAAGTGGTCCAGCAGCAGGCCGACATGCTCCCAGGCATAGCCGTCGCCCCAGCCCGTCGCATCCAGCGCCACAAAGCGCTCCTGCTTCGCCAGCGCCTCGCCGAAGGCGAACAACGTGGGGTCGTCGAAGGAGATGTGCTTGTCGTCGTAGTAGAGATGCAGCGTGCGCGCGCCGTCGGCCTCGGTGGCGTATTGCACGATGGTGCGCCGGTGGAACGGTAGCACCAGCAGGTCCCCGGGCGCCACGCGCACCGCCACCGCATCATCCGCTTCGTGCACGGGGCACTGCGCGGGCGCGGCGTGGTTGAAGGGGCAGCTGGGGGCGCGGTCCATCTTGGTTCCGTTCGGCGTCGTGCCTGGGGAACAGCAAGCTCCGTGCCATGTCGCTGTACTGCCGGCGCCACAGGCAAGGCACTGGAATTGTTCGTCACGGATTTGTGTTTGGGGAGGCCGCCGGGGTGGGTGGGGGAAATGCCCCACCCAGTTGGGGCATCACCCCCAGGCCTCAGGGGTGCGCGATCACCACCAGGGTGCGGGCGCGCGCCACGGCGCAGTCGAGGCACAGGCGCAGCGTCTGCGGGTCCAGGGCCGCGAAGCTTTCGTCCAGCACCGTCAGCTCCGCCCCCTGCAGCAGCGCGCGCGCCAGGAACACCCGGCTGCGCTCACCATGCGACAGCTGCCAGCCGGTCTCGCCCACCTGCTGCAGCATCCCCGCCGGCATGCGCTCCAGCAGGTCGCCCAGGCCGAGTTCCACGCAGAGCGTGCGCGCCTCGGCGATCGCCTCCTCCGAGGCCGGCCACTCCCGCCCCATCAGCAGGTTGAAGGCCAGCGTGCCGGCGAAGATGTGGTTCTCGTGGAACTGCGGCGCGGCGGTCGCCACGTCGTGCCAGGTCTCGCCCAGCGTGGGGCGGTCCAGCCCGTCCAGCAGCAGCAGGCCGGAGCCCGGCACGCGCAGACCGGTCAGCAGCGCCGCCAGGGTGGATTTGCCGCCGCCCGACGCCCCTTCCAGCAGGATGCGCTCGCCATGCCGGACGGTGAGATCGAGCCCACGCAGCACCGGCGCCGCATCCGGGCGGTAGCGGAAGGAGAGGTCGCTGGCATCCACCAGCGGCGCTGCCGGGTCCGCCGCGCGGGCGCCCGGCGCACGGAATGGTGCGGCGGAGGGGCGGGTGGCGGCGGCGCGGAACAGCGGGCCCACCTGCCGCCAGGCGATCCCCGCCCGCGCCAGCCCCGCCAGCCCGCCGCCGATGCCGGCCAGCGCCCGGTTGGCCAGCATCACGCCGCCGAGCCCGATCGCCAGCCCCAGCGCGGTGCCGCCGCCGGAGACGAAGGCAGGCGCGAGCCCCGCGAGCCCCAGCAGCATCCATCCGCCCGCCGCGATGGCCGCCACCGGCACCATGCTGCGGTCCATCATGCGGGAGCGATGCAGATAGCCGGACAGCGCCGCATCCTCGCGCGCATCGCGCCGGGCAGGCCATTCCTGCGCCAACCGCGTGCGGTGCCCCACCATCGCCTCCACCAGGTCGTTGGTCAGCTCCACCCGCGTGTCCGACCAGCCGCGCAGCTGGCGCGCGTAGCGCCAGACCATCACCAG
>CAMDAM010000071.1 GCA_945888575.1 Asaia bogorensis
ATTTTGATGACGCCGTGGTCGGCGGCGATGGCGTTGACGGCGTTCTTTGCGGGGGGGCTATCGGATAGGTTCTCGCCGGCGGTGATGGGGGCGCTGGGGCAGGCGGGGTTGTGTTTGGGCCTGGTGCTTTTGGCGGTGGTGGGGTGGCAGGCGGGGGCGCCGCCATGGGTGTTCTTCGTGGTGCCGATGGTGGTGTGCGGGGTGGGGTTCGGGTTGTTCAACTCGCCCAACAACCGGACGATCATGGCGGCGGCGCCGCGCTCGCGGTCGGGCGGGGCGAGCGGGATGCAGGCAACGAGCCGGTTGCTGGGGCAGACGATTGGGTCGGCGCTGGTGGCGATGCTGTTCAACCTGTTTCCGGCGGGGGGGAGTTCGCTGGTGCTGATGGTGGCTGCGGGGTTTTCGGTGGGGGCGGCGGTGTTGAGTTTGTTCCGGCCGCGGGGTGGGGGGTAGGGTTCGGGAATGGGATGGAGGACTCGATGACTGCGACTGCTGAACTGGACGCCTTGCCGATTGTGGATTTCTCCGCGTTGGGGACGAGCGAGGCGGCGGATCTTGCGTTGGCGCGGGAGTTGGATGGGATCTTTCGGTCGATCGGGTTCTGCTATTTCCGGAATATCGGGGTGCCGCAGGGGCTGGTGGACGGGTTGTTCCGGGAGTCGGCGCGGTTCCATGGATTGCCGGAGGGCGAGAAGCGGGCTTTGGCGATGAATGCGACGCATCGGGGGTATATGGCGCCGAATTCCTCGGTGATCGTGACGTCCTCCGTGGCGAACGTGAAGCGGCCGAATTACTCGGAATCCCTGATGCTGATGCATGAGGTGGCTGAGGACGATCCTCGGTATGGGACCGAGGTGCATGGGCCGAATGTTTGGCCGGATCTGCCGGGGTTTCGGGAGGCGGTTTCGGCGTATGAGGCGGCGATGCGGGGGTTCTGCATGAAGCTGCTGCGGCCGATGGCGTTGGCGCTGGATTTGGCGCCCGATTGGTTCCTGCCGCATTTCCAGAAGCCGACGACGTTTTTGCGGATGCTGCATTATCCGCCGCAGCCGGCGGATGCGCCCGATGATGCGTTCGGGTCGGCGCCGCATACCGACTATGGGTTCCTGACTATTCTCTGCCAGGATACGGCCGGGGGGTTGGAGGTTCGGCGGGCGGATGGGACGTGGCTGAAGGCGCCGCCGGTTCCCGGGACCTGGGTGGTGAACGTGGCGGACATGCTGTCGCGCTGGACGAACCGGCGGTGGCAGAGCACGCCGCATCGGGTGAAGAACCTGTCGGGCGGGGATCGGTATTCCAACCCGTATTTCTTCGACATGGACATGGATAGCGTGGTGGAGTGCGTGCCGACGTGTTGCTCGGCGGGTGAGCCGGCGCGGTGGTCTCCGGTGCGGTATGGGGATTACCTGATGGAGCGGCTGGACAAGAACTACGCGTATCGAAAAGAAATCAAAACATAAAAACGATACTCAATATCAATAAAATAGACTCTCCTGTAGAATCTTCTTATCAAGCCCCCCCCCAGAAAAGATTTCAACTCCAGGTAATTTCTAGGACTTTTTGGCCGGCTTCACTGTGGATCCTTGGTTTGGAGCTGGGCCTTTGGGGCCAGCTTCCGACGTTGTCGGCTTATACCCGCCAGTTACACTAGTGGTAGCGGGGCGATTCACGCCCACGGGGGTGTAACCTTTCTGAAGAGGCCGGTGACCATCCGTTGTCATTATGGTGGTAGGACGAACATTTTTTGCCATAGTCAGTCCCTACTCTCGTTGTCCGGCCAAAATTCTATTGTTCGGATCTCGCCATGGCTGACGTAGATCCCACCACCCTCAAAATCTCCTGTTAATACATTATTGTGATCGAGTCCACATTTCTGCGATATAAAAATGTCACGTTCGGTGGGATCGAAGGATGCGATGGAATCGTTTCCCCAAAATCCTCCAATTTTTGATCCATCTTTCAAGGTTATGATCATCCAGCACGGTTCTTTGGCATTGAAAAGACGATCCCACGCGCTTGGAATCGGATCGACCGTATGTAGGCGGCATTTGGATAAAAATCTTCTAAGCCATTGTCTGCGATCATTAAGTCCGAGAAAAATTCCGAAAATGGATGGCCCAATAAATAAGGAAAAAATATTTATTTCAGACAATTCGAAGCTCATAATTTTCGTGAAAAAATAACTATTGAACGAATTCCATATTATATTCCATATCAACGAAATTGTAAGCAAACTCACGATCTGATCTTTTTGGTTAATGAGCCTTCCGTTTGTCAATAAAGATCGAAAATATACCGCAACAATTCCGGGAACAATGAATTGTATTAGAAATTGAAAATTCTCAACTATCTTAAGTTCGGACATCAGTATTCTCCAGGTGCCGTATTGATGGCGCGTGCCCGGGGGAGTGAACCCTTGGCGGTGGCGGAGCAATTAAAGCATAGTTGAAGGAAGTTTTTTGGTTCTTTTTTTCAAAAAAGAACATCCTTGCTTGCTTCCCTTTCCGCGCCGTGGTGGTGTTGCGATGCAGCATAGGGCGGAGGGGATCATGGGTGTGCTTCGGCGTGCGGTTCTGGCTGGGGCGGCGGTTCTGGCGCTGGGTTCGGGGAGTGCCGAGGCGCAGCAGAAGCTGATCCGGACCGTGCCTTCGGCGGATGTGACCGTGCTGGACCCGATGTTCTCCACGGCGTGGATCAGCCTGGTGCATGGGGTGATGGTTTATGAGTCGCTGATCACGCTGGACAGCCAGCTGAACCCGAAGCCGCAGATGGCGGAGGGGTGGAGCGCCGCCGCGGACGGGTTGAGCTGGAAGATCACGCTGCGCGAGGGTTTGGCGTTCCATGACGGGGCGCCGGTGACGGCGAATGACGTGGTGGCCTCGATCAAGCGCTGGATGGTGATCGACACGGTGGGGCGGCATCTGGCGCCGAGTGTGGCGAGCGTGGGCGAGGTGGATGCGCGCACGATCGAGTTCAAGCTGAGCAAGCCGTATCCGGGGTTTCTGCTGGCGATGGGGTCGATCCCCGCCCGGTTCCAGGCGGTGATGCGGGCGAAGGATGCGCTGGATGCCGAGGGCAAGCCGGTGCTGGGGCAGGTGAGCAACGCGATCGGGTCGGGCCCGTTCGTGTTCAACCATGGCGAGCGCGTGGTGGGGCACAAGGTGATCTACGACCGCAACCCGGCCTACAAGCCGCGGGCCGAGGCGCCGGATGGTTTGGCGGGCGGGCGCGTGGTGAAGGTGGACCGCGTGGAGTGGCGGGTGATCCCGGACCCGGCGACGCAGACCGCGGCGTTGCAGGCGGGCGAGGTGGACATGCTGGAGCGGGCGGCGCCCGACCTGGTGCCGCTGCTGCGGCGCAACGCCAACGTGAAGCTGATGAAGACGACGCATCTGGCCGGGCAGAACATGCTGCGGGCGAATTCCACCATTCCGCCGTTCAACAAGGTGGAGATGCGGCGCGCGTTGAACTGGGTGGTGAACCAGGCGGACTACATGGCGGCGGCGTGGGGGGAGCCGGAGAACTGGCGGACCTGCAACGCGTTCTTCATCTGCGGCACGCCGTTCGGGACCGAGGCCGGGGCCGAGGACTTGAAGATGGACCTGGCGAAGGCCCGGCAGATGTTCATCGATGCCGGCTACAAGGGCGAGAAGCTGTTCTTCATCTCCACCAAGGAGATCGCCACGCTCGGCCAGATGGGCGAGGTGGCGGTGGATGCGCTGAAGAAGGCCGGGCTGAACGTGGAGATCGTTTGGAACGATTGGGGCACGGTGGGGCAGCGGCTGCGCAACCGGGAGAGCTGGCACCTTTTCCTGACCGGGGCGCCTGGGGCGATCACGTTCCATCCGCTGACCAATGTGGGCACGGACATGACCTGCGAGGGGCGCAACTTCGTGGGCTGGCCGTGCGACCCCGAGGTGGAAAAGCTGCGCAGCGCGTTCCTGGAGGCCGATGAGGCCGGGCGCATGGCGGCGCTGGACAAGTATCACCGCGCGTTGGTGCAGGCGGCGCCGTATCGGGTGTTGGGCCAGTACGACACGTTCGCGGCGACGCGGACGAGCCTTTCGGGGCTGCTGAACTCGCCGGTGATCGTGTACTGGAATCTCTCGAAGAACTGAGGACGTGCCCCATGGCCGATGCCGCGTTGATCAAGAAGCTGGAAGCTGCCGTCGAAGCGAACTGGGAGAAGCAGGTCGCCTGGCTGCAGACGCTGGTGCGGTTTCCCTCCGTGCGTGGGAAGGAGGGGCCGTGCCAGGATTGGCTGGCGCGCGAGATGGCGAGCCGGGGGTGGAGCGTGGATCGCTACACGCTGGCCGAGGTGCAGATGAGCCACCTGCCGGGCTACTCGCCGGTGATGGACACCGACTATTCGCAGGCGGTGCAGGTGGTGGGGACGGTTCGCAGCCCGGAGCAGAAGGGGAAGTCCCTGATCGTGCAGGGGCATGTGGACGTGGTGCCGCCGGGGCCGGAGGAGATGTGGCAGTTTCCGCCCTTCGATCCCGTGATCTCTGGTGAGTGGATGAACGGGCGTGGCTGCCACGACATGAAGCAGGGCGTTTCGGCGTTCTTCTGGGCGATGGATGCGCTGAAGACGGCGGGGCTGGCGCCGGCTTCGGATGTGTATGTGCAGACCGTGACCGAGGAGGAGTGCACCGGGAACGGGGCGCTTTCGACGTTGGTGCGCGGGTATCGGGCTGATGCGGCGCTGGTGACGGAGCCGACGGCGGGGACGCTGACGCGGGCGCATGTGGGGGTGATGTGGTTCCGGCTGCGCATTCGCGGCGTGCCGGTGCACGTGGCGGTGGCGGATACCGGCACCAATGCGATCATGAGCGCCTACAAGCTGCTGGAAGAGCTCTACGGGCTGACCGGGCGGATCAATGCGCGGGCGAAGGAGCATCCGATCTTCAAGGGGATGAACAACCCGGTGAAGTTCAACCCCGGCGTGATCCGCGGCGGCGATTGGGGCAGTTCCACGCCGGCGTGGTGCGAGGTGGATTGCCGGATCGGGCTGCTGGAAGGCACCACGCTGGCGCAGGCGCGGCAGGAGGTGCTGGACACCGTGGCGGCGGCGGCGAAGGGGGATGCGTTCCTGGCCAACAATCCGCCGGAGGTGATCTGGAACGGGTTCCAGGCCGATGCCTTCCATCTGCCCGAGGGGAGCGAGGCCGAGCGCGTTTTGGCCGCGACGCATGAGGCGGTGTACGGCGAGAAGCTGAAGTCGCATGTCTCGACCGGCGTGGCCGACGTTC
This sequence comes from Asaia bogorensis, assembly GCA_945888575.1. GTDB lineage: Bacteria > Pseudomonadota > Alphaproteobacteria > Acetobacterales > Acetobacteraceae > CAMDGX01. The sequence goes on from CAMDAM010000071.1 coordinate 5,253, forward strand.
GCGCCTACCTGAACTATTACGGGATTCCCGCGCTGTGCTACGGGCCGAAGGGGGAGGGGGCGCATGCGTTCGACGAGCGGGCGCATCTGCCTTCGCTGAAGAAGAACACGCTTTCGGTTGCGGCGTTCATCGCGGAGTGGTGTGGAGTGAGGGCAATCTAAGGGAAGATTCTTCTTTTTCTGGAGAAAAAGAAGCAAAAAGACTTTTCTGGTTTGCGCTTCGAAGCGCCCGGTCTTCCGTGGGGAAGGCCGGGCGTTTCGGCGTTCGGGAAGGCGATACGATTTCGGGCTTGCGGCGACGCGGCGCGGTGCGCTGGCATGGCATCGCCCGGTGGATAACGGGGTACATGGGGAGCGAATCGGATAGCGCTTGGCGCGGCGGTGGGCCGGGCCTATGTTCCGGTTTCGTTCGGGCGGCGGTGTTGCCGCGCTGCATCAGATATCCATATTTATGCCGGAAGGGGCGTGATTGCCCTACATCTAGTGTAATTTGAATTGACGACGGCAAGCCGTTGGGCAGGATGGGGTTACGGGGATGTTATCCCCACGTCGCGGTGAGGGGGCTTCTCGTGCTTGATGTCGTTCAGTTCCAGGGTCACCACCAGGTTCGCGTTGATCGCTCCCGCGATGCGCTGATTACCGATTTCGGGCGGGCCACGCTGGATGACCGGTATCTGCTGCCGGGCGAGAGCTATCAGGACCTGTTTGCGCGGGTTTCCAGCTTCTATGGCGACGATGCCGGGCATGCGCAGCGGCTGTACGACTACATGAGCCGGATGTGGTTCATGCCGGCGACGCCGGTGCTTTCCAACGGCGGCACCACGCGCGGCCTGCCGATCTCCTGCTTCCTGAACGAGGCGAGCGACTCGCTTGAAGGGATCGTGGGGCTGTGGAACGAGAATGTGTGGCTGGCCAGCAAGGGCGGCGGCATCGGCAGCTACTGGGGCAATCTGCGGTCCATCGGCGAGAAGGTGGGGCAGAACGGCAAGACCTCCGGCGTGATCCCGTTCATTCGGGTGATGGACAGCCTGACGCTGGCGATTTCCCAGGGGTCGCTGCGGCGTGGTTCGGCGGCGGTGTACCTGCCGGTGACGCACCCGGAGATCGAGGAATTCGTGGAGATGCGCCGGCCGACCGGCGGGGACCCGAACCGCAAGGCGCTGAACCTGCACCACGGCATCCTGGTGCCGGATGCGTTCATGCGCGCGGTGGAGTCCGGCGAGGACTGGGCGTTGACCTCTCCCAAGGATGGCAGCGTGGTGCGCAAGATCAGCGCGCGCAGCCTGTGGATCCGCATCCTGACGGCGCGGATCGAGACCGGCGAGCCGTACCTGATCTTCAGCGACCACGTGAACAACGCGCGGCCGGAGCACCACAAGCTGGCCGGGCTGGAGTGCAAGACCTCCAACCTGTGCAGCGAGATCACGCTGCCGACCGGGATCGACCAGCATGGCAAGCAACGCACGGCGGTGTGCTGCCTCTCCTCCTTGAACCTGGAATCCTGGTTCGAGTGGAAGGACGATCCGCTGTTCATCGAGGACGTGATGCGCTTCCTCGACAACGTGCTGCAGGATTTCATCGACCGCGCGCCGGTGGACATGGAGCGGGCGAAGTATGCCGCGATGCGCGAGCGTTCGGTCGGGCTGGGGGTGATGGGGTTCCATTCGTTCCTGCAGAGCCAGAACGTGCCCTTCGAGAGCGTGATCGCGAAGGTTTGGAACAAGAAGATGTTCAAGCACATCCGCGAGCAGGCGGACAACGCCAGCCGGATGCTGGCCGATGAGCGCGGCGCCTGCCCGGATGCGGCCGAATACGGCGTGCATGAGCGGTTCAGCCACAAGATGGCGATCGCGCCGACGGCTTCCATCTCGATCATCGCCGGCAATGCCTCGCCGGGTGTGGAGCCGATCGCGGCGAACGTGTTCCTGCAGAAGACGCTGTCGGGCAGCTTCACGGTGCGCAACCGGCACCTGCATCTGCTGCTGAAGGAGAAGGGGCAGGATACCGACGAGGTGTGGTCCTCCATCACCACCAACAAGGGCAGCGTGCAGCACCTGGAGTTCCTGACCGAGCAGGAGAAGGCGGTGTACAAGACCGCGATGGAGCTGGACCAGCGCTGGGTGATCGAGCATGCGGCGGACCGCACGCCGTTCATCTGCCAGAGCCAGAGCGTGAACATCTTCGTGCCGGCGGACGTGCACAAGCGCGACCTGCACCAGATCCACTACCTGGCGTGGAAGAAGGGCGTGAAGAGCCTGTACTACTGCCGCTCCATGTCGATCCAGCGGGCCGACGCGGTGAGCGAGAAGGCGGTGCGGCCGCTGGAGTTCACCGGTGTTTCGGCGGCGAACCTGCCGGCGAACGACCAGGGGATTCTGCCGCTGGTCGCGGGCGCCCCGAAGGCGAACCCCACCGATTACGAGGAATGCCTCGCCTGCCAGTGAGGGCCTGCCGGTAGGGGTTCGTCAGGCGGCGGCCCGTGCCGATGTTGCTGTGCCGGCGAGCCGGTCGATCGCTTCCTGGCTGAGGGCGCCTTCGGCGAACTGAAGGTGCAGTGCGCCGTTGGGGCCGGCATCCAGCACAATTGCCTCGATCGACTGGTTGGCGACGTGCAGGCGCAGCTTCTGGCTGGGGGCCAGGGCGGGTGCGTCGGCAAGGAGGGCGCCGCCGGTGGAGATGTTCTCCAGCCGAGCAGTGGCTTCCGGCCGGCCCTGGGGCTGGAGCCGGGCCGGGAGGCCGAGGCTGATGCGCGGTGCGGTGCGGCGATCCGCTTCCGGGGTGGCGGTGCGGATGGTGTGGACGACGATGGTGCGCCATTCGCCCACGGCTTCGTCCAGACCCTGCGCGGCGGTGAGCACGGCGCTGGCCTGGGTGCCGACATCGCCGGCATCGGAGGAAACGGCGGCGCTGTGTTCTGCGGCTTCGCGCACGGCGCGGGTGGTTTCCACCACGTTGCTGACGATGGAGGCGGTGGCGGCGCCCTGCTGTTCCACGGCGGCGGCGATGGATTGGGACATTGCCTCGATCTCGCTGATGGTGGAGACGATTCGCATGCCGGATTCGGCCGCGCCGCTGGCGGCACCGCGCAGCTGGTCGAGCTGGGTGACGATTTCCTCGGTGGAGCGGGCGGTTTGTACGGCGAGCGCCTTCACCTCACTGGCGACGACGGAGAAGCCGCGCCCGGCCTCGCCCGCGCGGGCGGCCTCGATGGTGGCGTTCAGCGCCAGCAGGTTGGTGCGCTCGGCGATGTCGGCGATCATGCGGGTGATGGCGCCGATGGCCTGGGCGCGGCCGGTGAGCTCCTCGATGCTGCGGCGCGCATCCTCGCCGGCGGCGACGGCGTTGCTGGTGATGGCCGAGGCGCCGGTGACCTGGCGGGTGATCTCGCCGATGGCGCTGCCCAGCTCCTCCGCGGCGCCGGCCACGGTTTCGGCCGTGGTGAGGGCGCGGGTGCAGGAATCGCTGGCGCGGCGGGCATAGGTGTGGGCGTGGTCGGAGACGGTCGTCATGAGGCGCGCGGCCTCGGCGGTGGCGTGGGTGAGGCCGCGCACGCGCTCGATCGTGCCGCTGGCCTCGCGCTCGATGGTGCCCGCCATGCCGCGCAGGGCGGCGTTGCGGGCGGTATCGGCCTCGGCGCGGGCGGTTTCGCGGTCGGCTTCCAGCTGGCGGGCGTGGCGCATGGTGTCGCGCAGGATGGCGAGTGCCGCGGCGGCCTGGCCGAGTTCGTCGCGGCGGGTGGCGCCGGGGATCTCGGTGTTGACGTTGCCGGCGGCGAGGTGGCGCATGGCATCGGCGAGGGCCACGACGGGGCGGGCGACGGTGCGGCGCATCACCCAGTAGGCACCGATGGTGCCGAGCAGGGCGAGGGCGAGGAGGCCCCAGGTGATGGTGCGGGCGGTTTGGTCCTGGCCGATGGCTTGGGCCTCTGCGGCTTCCACGGCGCGGGCAGAGCGGGCGACCAGCTCATCGACGGCGGCGCGATGGGCATCGTAGGCGGCCTGGGCTTCTGTCATGGCGGCGGCGAGGCCGGCGGGCTGGGACAGGGCGGGGAGGAAGCGGGCCTGCACGACCTCGAAGAAGCGGCGGCCGGTGGGGATGACGCCGCCATCGAGCACCTCGCGCAGGTCGGCGCGCAGTTCGGGCTGGGCGGTCCAGTAGGCGTCGCGTTCGGTGAATTCGCGCGAGAGGCGGGCGAGGCGGTCGAGCAAGGGGGCGCGGGCGGTGGGCTCGGCGTCGCGCAGTTCGTGCAGGGTGAGCAGGCCCTCGATCACGTAGAGCGGGGGCGGTAGGATATCGGCGGTGAGGTCGGTGCCGCGGCGGATCTCCGCATAGACGGGGCCGTTGACCTTGAGCTCCGACAGGGCGCGCAGGAGCATGGCGTCGCTGATGGCGGTGACCAGCGCCATGGCCAGGACGGCGGCGGCGACGATGCGGCCGATCGAGGCCGAAAGCAGGCCGCGGCGGGCGTGGGCAGGCGTAGCGGGGGCGGCGGTCGGCGTCGTCACGAAGCGTCCCTCGGTGTTTTGTGTCGTGTTTCCTTTATCGTGGAAACGTTAACCGGGCCTGAGGAACGGGGGTTGCGGGCCTGAAGGGGCTACCCACATCTGGTGGCGGTGTGCGGCGGAAACGCAACATATGGTGGAAATTTCGGGCTGCGGGTTGGTGCGGGGGCCAGGAGATGGTACTGTGCCGCGCAGACTCGCAGCGACAGGAGAGCCCGGACGATGAGTGCGACGCATACCCCCGATGAGACCCCGGTGCGCTTCGACCTGCTGACCAGCAACCCCGTGTACAAGCCGTTCCGCTATCCCTGGGCCTATGAGGCGTGGCTGACGCAGCAGCGCGTGCATTGGCTGCCGGAAGAGGTGCCGCTGGCCGACGACGTGAAGGATTGGCACCGCAATCTCTCGGCGGCCGAGCGCAACCTGCTGACGCAGATCTTCCGCTTCTTCACCCAGGCCGACGTTGAGGTGAACAACTGCTACATGAAGCACTATTCGCAGGTGTTCAAGCCGACGGAAGTGCTGATGATGCTCTCGGCGTTCTCGAACATCGAGACGATCCATGTGGCGGCGTATTCGCATCTGCTGGATACGGTGGGAATGCCGGAGCTGGAATACTCGGCGTTCCTGAAATACAAGGAGATGAAGGACAAGTACGACTACATGCAGTCCTTCACGGTGGACAGCAAGCACGAGATCGCCAAGACGCTGGCGGCGTTCGGGGCGTTCACCGAAGGGCTGCAGCTGTTCGCCAGCTTCGCGATCCTGCTGAACTTCCCGCGCTTCGGGAAGATGAAGGGGATGGGGCAGATCGTCTCGTGGAGCGTGCGCGACGAGACGCTGCATTGCCTGAGTGTGATCCGGCTGTTCCGCACCTTCGTGCAGGAGAACCCGGAGATCTGGACCGAGGAGCTGCGGCGCGAGCTGTACCTCACCTGCGCCACGATCGTGGACCATGAGGACGCGTTCATCGACCTGGCCTTCGAGCTGGGCAACGTGGAGGGGCTGACCGCGGTGGAGGTGAAGCAGTACATCCGCTTCATCGCCGACCGGCGGCTGACCCAGCTGGGGCTGGAGCCGCTGTACCACGTGGACAAGAACCCGCTGCCCTGGCTCGACGACATGCTGAACGCGCCGGAGCATGCGAATTTCTTCGAGAACCGCTCCACCGAGTACAGCAAGGCCTCCACCACCGGGTCGTGGGAGGAGGCGTTTGCCGATCACGTCTTCGAGACGCCGCAGCCGGATGGGGCGATCCTGCCGGCGGAATAGCCGGGATCACGGCTGATTGACGCGATCCTCCCGTTTCTCTGCGGCGGGACCTTTCAGATACTTCCCTGGCGGTTTATGGCCTGTGCCTGTGCCGCCCGGGGAAGCCGATGCTGAAGTTCATACGCCTTGCCGCCTATGCCCTGATCGCCTTGCTGCTGGCAGGCGTGGGCGGTGCGCTGTGGTGGCGCGGGGAGGCCCCGCGGCTCAGTGATATCGGGATCTCCATGCCTGGCGGGGTTTCCGTGGGCGGCCCGTTCACGCTGGTGAATGGGGCTGGCGAAACCGTGACCGACGCAAGCTTCCGCGGCCGGTGGATGCTGGTATATTTCGGCTATACCTTCTGCCCGGATGTCTGCCCCACCGACTTGCAGACGATTTCCGCGGTGCTGGACCAGCTGGGGCCGCTGGCGCAGCGGGTGGTGCCGGTGTTCATCACGGTCGATCCGGAGCGCGACACCCCAGCCGCGATGGCCGAATACACGAAACTGTTCGACGAGCGGCTGGTGGGTCTTTCCGGCAGCAAGGAGCAGATTGCCGCCGCCGCGAAATCCTACCGCGTGTACTACGCGCGGGCGAAGGCCAAGGACAACAGCGACTACCTGATGGACCACTCCTCGTTCACCTACCTGGTGGGTCCGGATGGCGGGTTTCGGGCCTTGTTCCGGCACGGGATGACAGTCCAGGAATTGGCCGATGCGGTGAAGGCGCGGTTGGAGAGCGGCAGTTGAGACCAATGTGTAAGCGTTTCGCCCTAGGGTGACCTATCCGGCCCGGGGATTCGGGCCAGGAGGAACGGCATGGACGGTACGGCGAGCGACATGGAAGGGGACGAGCTGCAGGGCCGGCGCACGGAGGATGTGCGCGACCCGGCCGCCGCTGGCGCCCCACGCTACAGCCGCCGCCTGTCGGACAAGATCCTGATCGCCTTTCACCATGCCTGCGACCAGGGCGACTACGAGGTGGCGGAGCAGCTGCTGCACGTGCTGGAGATGATGCTGCGGCGGCGGGTGCTGAGCCCCGACCTGAACCGGCGGCGCAGCATGGACAGCCTGGTGGCCGCGCATGAGAGGCTTTGGCTCCTGCGGCATCCGCAGGAAGCCCAGCGGTAGGCTAAAGTTGCAGGCTTGCGCCGGCGCGTAGGATCTCGTCGGCTTCCGGCGTGAAGCGCCCGTTTGGCTGGTGCAGGGTGAGGCCCGGGAGCAGGCGGGCGGGGCCGCGGCCGCCGCGGATGGCGCGCAGCAGCACGAGGCGGGCAGGGCGGCCGGGTTTCGGCCAGAATGGGAACAGCGCAAGGCTGCCGCAGCCGGCTTCTGCCAGGGCGGCGATGCCGGTGGCCAGGTGGTCCGCGCCCAGGATCAGCGTGAGCGTGCCGCGCGGGCGCAGGGCGCGGGCGAGGCTGCGGGCCCAGGCGGCAATCAGGTCCGGCGTGGCGCGGCGGGCGGCGTCCTTTTCGGCATTCGGCGAGGGGGTGGCGGCTGCTTCGTGCCAGGGCGGGTTGGCGAAGGCGTGGTCGTAGGGCGCGCCCGCGGCCCAGCTAGTGAGGTCCGTGGTTTCGATGGCGAGGCCGGGCAGGGCGTTGGCGGCGATGTTGGCGCGGGCCAGGGCGGCCGTGGCGGGATCGCGTTCCAGGCCGAAGCCGGAGATCCCCGGGATGCGGGCGGCAAGGCACATCAGGGCCGCGCCGGAGCCGGTGCCGCCTTCCAGCACGCGCTGGCCCGGGCGGGCGGCAATGGCGGCGGCGAGCAGGACGGGTTCGAGCCCGGTGCGGTGGCCGTGGCGCGGCTGGGCATGGCGTAGGCGGCCGCCGAGCAGCGTGCCTTCCGTCAGCTCCGGTTCGGTCACGCCAGGCCCGACTCGGCCAGGATGCGGCGGGCGCGCGCGGCATCCTCCTCGGCGACGACCACGCGGCGCGGGATGGCGCCGATGCTGCCGTCCATGCTGCTGGCGAATTCGTCGAACACCCAGCACTCGATGCCGGCATCGTGCAGCAGGGCGCGCAGGAAACTGATGCGCACGGGGTCGTTGGTCAGGGTAACTGTTTGCATCGCAAGGGAGTCCCGTCGGGCCGGGGGAGGGCTTGCCTTGACCCTTCTTCCGGGCCGCCGATATGGTGCCTGAGCCTCGCTGACCGCCGTTCCTGCCGCAACCCCCTGTTTCCAGCATCTTCGGGAGAACGCCTTGGGCGTCGCCGCCACCCTGCCCGTGACCAAATCGACGCCTGCGACCGCTACGGCTCCCGGGGGGGAGGCTGCGCCGGATGCGCTGAGCGCGCTGGTGGAGCTGCTGCAGGCGGACCTGGAGGCAACCAACCGGGCGATCGTGGCGCGGATGGACAGCCCGGTGGCGCTGATTCCGCAGCTGGCGGCGCATATCGTGGCCGCCGGCGGCAAGCGGCTGCGGCCGTTGCTGACGTTGGCTTCGGCGCGGCTGTGCGGCTACGAGGCGCCGGAAGCGCGGCATGTGAAGCTGGCGGCCTGCGTGGAGTTCATCCACACCGCGACGCTGCTGCACGACGACGTGGTGGATGAGAGCCTGTTGCGCCGGGGCCTGGCGAGCGCCAACGCGGTGTTCGGCAACAAGGCCAGCGTTCTCGTGGGCGATTTCCTGTTCGCGCGGGCCTTCCAGCTGATGGTTGAGGATGGCTCGCTGCGGGTGCTGGATATTCTGTGCCGGGCTTCCGCCACCATCGCCGAGGGCGAGGTGCTGCAGCTGGTGATCCAGAACGACCTGGATGCCGGCGAGGCGAAATACCTGGAGGTGATCCGCGGCAAGACGGCGGCGTTGTTCCAGGCGGCGTGCCATGTGGGCGCGGTGGTGGCGGCGCGGCCGGAGGCGGAGGAGCGCGGGCTGGCCGAATACGGGCTGAACCTGGGCATCGCCTTCCAGCTGGTGGACGACGCGCTGGACTACGCGGCGGACCAGGAAACGCTGGGCAAGACCGTGGGTGACGATTTCCGCGAGGGCAAGATCACGCTGCCGGTACTGCGCGCCTGGGCGGCGGGCGATGCGGCTGAGCGGGTGTTCTGGCAGCGCACGGTGGGCGAGCTGGAACAGACCGACGCCGACCTGCCCGAGGCGATGCGGCTGATGGAACGGCATGGCGCGATCGCGGCCACGCTGGCCCGGGCGCGCGAGTTCGCGGCCGAGGCGAAGCGGGCGCTGTTGGTGTTCCCGGCCTCCCCGATGCGCGCACGGCTGATGGACGTGGCCGACTACACGGTCAGCCGGGCCAGCTGACCCGATCCATGGCCGGGCTGCTCGACACGCTCTCGGCCCCGCTGCGGCGTGTGGGTGGGGTGGCGTGGGAGGCGGTGGAGCGGGCGGTCAACGAGGAGCGCATCCATCTTGCTGTGACCGGGCTGAGCCGGGCGGGCAAGACGGTGTTCATTACATCCCTGGTGGAGAACCTGCTGGCGCTGGCCGGCGGGCGGGACACGTTGCCGGAATTGCGGGCGCGGCTGGAGCAGGGCGGCGCGAACCGGCTGGTTTCGGTGCGGGTGCTGCCTTCGGGGAGCCTGGCGCTGCCGCGCTTCGACCATGAGGGCCATGTGGCGGCGCTGGCCGGGCGGGAGGCGGCCTGGCCGGCGCGGACCGAAGATTTGGCGGCCGTGTCGCTGGAGATCGTGCTGGAGCGTGGCTCCGCGGTGGGGCGGGTGCTGGGGCCACGGCGCATCCGGCTGGATATCCTGGATTATCCCGGGGAATGGCTGCTGGACCTGCCGTTGATCGGCATGAGCTTTGCCGGCTGGGCCGAGGCGATGCTGGCGCGGCTGCGCACGCCGGCGCGGGCCGGGATGGCCGAGGGGTTCCTGCGCTTCCTCGACCTGTTCGACCCCGAGGCACCCGCGGATGAGGCGCTGATCCGGCGCGGGCATGCGTTGTATCGGGAGGCGCTGGAGGCGCTCCGCGGGCGGATGGGGCTGCGCTACCTCCAGCCTGGGCGGTTCCTGAACCCGGGGCCGCGCGGGGAGGTGCCGCTGCTGTGGTTCTTTCCCGTGGCGTTGCGCGGCTCGCCGCGGCCGGGCTCCGGCGGGGCGCTGCTGGCGGCGCGGTTCGAGGCCTATCGGGAGGAGATGCGGGCGGGGTTCTTCGAGGGGCCGTTCCGGGATTTCGACCGGCAGATCCTGCTGGTGGACGTGCTGGGCGCGCTGCATGCCGGGCGGGCGGCGTTCGAGGATACGGCCGATGCGATCGCCGATCTGTGCCGCGGGCTGCGTGGGGCGCCGGGGTGGCTGGGCTGGGGGCGGTCGCCGATCGCGCGGGTGGCGGTGGTGGCGACCAAGGCAGACCACGTGCCGGCGCTGCGGCGCGAGGCGCTGCTGCACCTGCTGCGGGCGCTGACCGAGCGGGGGCTGGAGGGGCGCCCAGGGGGAAATTCGGATGGGGTGAGCCTGCATGTGGCCGCCTCGATCCATGCCACGCGCGACGGCAAGGTGCCCCTGGGCGGGCGGGATGTGGAGGTGGTGCTCGGCGTGCCGGTTGGCGAGGACCGGGCGCGGCCGTATTTCGTGGGCGATGTGCCGCCGGGCTGGCCGCCGGAGGGGTTCTGGAGCGGGGATTACTTCGAATTGCCGGTGTTCCGTCCGCCGCGGATCGAGGCTGAACGTGGGGCCGGGGTTCCCCATATCGGTCTGGACGGAATTCTCGTGGCGCTGCTGGGAGACCTGCTGTGAGCGGTCGGAAGCCAGGATTCGTGGACGAGGCCCAGGCGGCCCCCGTGGCGGAGGCACCGCGGCGGCCGGTGCTGCTGGAGCCGCTGCCCGGGGCGCCTTCGGTGATTGAGCCGGATTGGGCACCGGGGGCGGTGCGGCAGCGTGTTGGCCCGTCGAGCCTGGCGTGGCTGGTGGGCGGCGTGGCGCTGCTGCTGCTGGGCTGGGTGGGGCTTTCGGCGGTGGAACTGGTGCTGGCGGCGTTCGACCGGGCGGCGGCCTATGGCTGGGCTGCCTCGGCGGTGCTGGGTGCGGCTGGGGGGATGATCGGTTGGGCGCTGTCGGCGGAATGGCGGGCCTGGCGGGCGCTGGCGCGAGTGGACCGACTGCGGGCGTTGCTGGAGGGCGGCCCGCTGGAGCCGGCGCGGGCGGCGGCGCTGTGCTGGGTGGGGCAGGTTTCGGCGCGGCTGCGCGACCCGGCCGCGGCGCGGGCGGCGGTGGGCAGGGCCGGGAGCGTGGTGGAGCTGCGTGCGGCCTTGCAGCTGCACGTGGCCGGCCCGCTGGCGGAGGCGGTGGGGCAGGCGGGGCAGCGTGCGGCGCTGCAGGCCGGGGCATTGGTGGCGCTGGCGCCGCACCCGGCGCTGGATGCGCTGCTGGCTGGCTGGCGCGGCGTTCGATTGGTGCGGGAGGTGGCGGCGATCCATGGGCTGCGGCCCGGCGCGGTGGCCACCTGGGCGCTGGCGCGGCGCGTGGTGGCGACCGCGGCCGGCACCGCGGGGGTGGAGTTGCTGACGCAGGGCTTGTCCGACCAGCTGTTGCAGCACATGCCGGTCTTGCGCCATGTGGCGGGCGCGGTGCCCGGCGCGACCCTGGCGGCGGTGCGGCTGTATCGCCTGGCGCGGGTGACGGCGGTGGCGTGTTCGCCACTGTCGGGCGGGCGTATGTGAGGGGGCGACTTGTGAGCGGGGCGCGGGTGCGCTAAACGCGCCCGCTCACGGTTGCAGTGAGCCCAAGCGGGGCTGCGGGCGTGGTGAAACTGGTAGACACGCCAGATTTAGGTTCTGGTGGCGCAAGCCGTGGGGGTTCAAGTCCCTTCGCCCGCACCACGCTTTT
>CAMDAM010000072.1 GCA_945888575.1 Asaia bogorensis
CTGGGGTTCGGGTTGTTGCGCGCAATGCGCACCCCGGCGGCCAGGCGGATGGCGCGGAACACGGTATCCAGGTGGTCCACCCCGTTACGCTCCATGCGGCCGAGGTCGAAGCCCTCCAGGATGCGCAGCGTCAGCAGCCACTGGAACGCTTCCGACGGCGGAGACATGCTGTGCACCGTCAGGCCGCGATAGTTCACGCTGATCGGGTCCACCCACACCGGCTTCACCTCGGCCAGGTCTTCCTCGGTGATGCAGCCGCCGATGGATTGCAGGTAGGCGGCCATGGTCTTGCCAAGCGGCCCGCCATAGAGGTGGCCCGGCCCGTCCTTCACGATCGCCTCGTAGGTGGCGGCAAGGTCCGGCTGCTTCAGCACATCACCCACCGCCACCTTCCCGCGCCCGAAGGCATAGACGCGGTTCAGCTCGGCATACTGCGGATGGTTGGCCAACTGCACGCAGGAGAGGTTGGTGAGCTCCGCATTGAACCGCCCGATCGGATAGCCGTCACGCGCCAGCGCAATGGCCGGCGCGAACACCTCGGCCAGCGAGAGCTTGCCATGCGCGCGCACCAACTCGCACCAGCCGGCGAGGTTGCCGGGGGTGCCGGAGGCGAGCGGGTGGCGCTGGATTTCCTCGCGCTCGGCGAACTTGCCGGCGGGGAACTTGCCCGGAATACGCGGGGCGTAATTCAGGCAGCGCACGCGCTGTTCGGCGGCGATGTAGCAGGTGGCATAGCCCAGGCCGGCGAGGCCGGACATGTAGGGCTCCACCACGTTCAGCGCGGCGGTGGTGGCGGCTGCGGCGTCGAAGGCATTGCCGCCCATCGCCAGGATGCGCGCGCCGGCGGAGGCGGCCAGCGGATGTGCCGCGGCGACCATGCCGTGCACGGAAGAGACGATGGGGCGTTTGCCGTCCATGGAGATTTCCTGCCGAATTTGTCGTGATCGAGAGGGTGTCAGCCTGCGCCGGGTCGCGCGCGCGCGCAAGCCAGCCGGGCGGCCGCCAGGGCCGCATCGGTGATCTCCATCCGCAGCGCCACCCCAGGCAGCGCGGCGCCCATCGCCTCCAGAATGGCAGGGTGCAACCCGGCCGCGCGGCCCAGCACCACCACGTCGCGCGGGCCTTCGCGGGCGATCAGCGAACGAGCCAGCACGGCCAACTCCGCCCCGGCCTCCCTCAGCACGGCGAGTGCGGCGGGATCCGCGTCCGCCGCCCCGGCCACGGCGCGGGCGAGCAACGCCACGGCCGTCCGCCCGCCGCCATAGACATGGGCGCGCACCGCATTCCAGCTTTCCCCGCCCACCGCCGCGAACAGCGCCTTACCCAGCGGGCCCGGATCCTCGCCACGGTCGATACGGCGATACACCAGGTTCAACGCCCCTCGCCCGATGGCAAACGCCGAGCCGGCATCGTCGATCAAAATGCCGCGCCCGCCCACGCGCAGCACGGAGCCATCGGCCCGCATGTGCATCGCAACCGATCCGGTACCGGAATACACCAGATGCCCCTGTCCCGGCTGGAACACAGCGCGATACCCGATCCAGAGATCGTCCTGCACCTCGATCACAGCGGGGTCGAGCCGCAGCGCCTCACTCAGCAGCCCGCGCGCCGCCTCGGCTTCCGGTGAATCGCCCGTCAGCCCGGTGATCCCCGCCACCGCCGCGCCGATGCGCAGGTCGGCCACCGCGGCCCCCAACTCTCCGGCAAACGCCTCGAACCCCGCCCGCGCCTCGGGCAGGAACAGGTGCCCGGTAACGGGGGCGGATTCCCCACGCGCCACCAGCGCCCCATCGCGCCCGCACACCGCCCAGCGCACCTCGGTGCCGCCGGCATCGATACCCAGGAAGTTCATGCGGGCAGAGCGGCGGCAAACCGCCGTGTGATCTCACGCGGATTGGTGATGGCGGTGCCCACCACCACCGCATGCGCCCCAAGCGCGAAGGCACGGGCCACCTGCGCCGGCGTCTCGAACCGCCCTTCCGCCACCACCGGCACAGGGCAGCGCGCGCAGAGTTCCGCCAGCAACTCCAGGTCCGGCCCCTCGGTCGCCGCCCGCGCTGGCGTGTAGCCGGCCAACGTGGTGCCCACGTAATCCGCCCCCATTGCCGCGGCCGCCAGCCCTTCCTCCAGTGTGGCGACATCGGCCATCACCGCCACGCCAAGCTCGCGCTTGATACGCGGGATCAGCGCCGAGATCGCCTCGCCGTCGCGCGTGCCCGCCGTCGCATCCAGCGCCACCACATCGCAGCCGGCCGCCACGATGGCAGCCGCATCGGCGAAGGCGGGGGTGATATAGACCTCGAACGCGGCATCCCAGCGCTTCACCAACCCGATCACCGGCACATCCAGCGCCGCACGAATCGCCGCAATATCGGCCACGCCCTCGGCCCGAATGCCCGCCGCCCCACCCTGCACCGCGGCCAGCGCCATGGCGCGCATGAACGCAGGCCCGGTCAGCGGATTGTCGTCGCGCGCCTGGCAGGACACCACCAGGGTGCCCCGCCCGATTGTCCGCATCAGGGCGCCCGCATCACGCCTTCAGCTTCTCTTCCACGATCGTCGCATACAGCGCCGACCCATACGGCGTGCACTCGTCGTTGAAGTTGTAGGCGGGGTTGTGCAGCTGGGCGGATTCGCCATTGCCCACCTGGATATACGCGCCCGGCACCTTCTCCATCATGAAGGAGAAATCCTCGCTGCCCATGCCCGGCGGCTTGGTGCGGTCCACCTTGTCGTTGCCGGACACCAGCGCCGCGGCATCGGCCAGTTCCGTGGTGCGATCGGCATCGTTGATCAGCGGCGCGAAGATGAAGCGGAAATCCACCTCCGCCGTCGCGCCGAAGCCCTCGGCCACGCCCTTGGCGATGCGCTTCATGCCCTCTTCCATCTGGTTCATCACCTCGCGCTTGAAGGCGCGGCAGGTGCCAGAGATGGTGGCCGTCTGCGGGATCACGTTGTAGGCGTCGCCACCCACGATCTTGGTCACGCTCAGCACAGCTGTATCCGCCGGCGCGATGTTCCGCGCCACGATGCTCTGAAGTGCGGTGGTGATGTGGCTGGAAACCAGCACCGGATCGATGCTCGCCTCCGGCCGCGCGCCGTGCGAACCGCGCCCGGTGATGTGGATATCGAAGAAAGCCCCACCGGCCGCGGACGGCCCCGGCGCGATGGCGAACTCGCCCACCGGCATGCCCGGCCGGTTGTGCATGGCGTAGATGGCATCGCAGGGAAAACGCTCGAACAGCTTGTCTTCCAGCATGGCCAGCGCGCCGCCCATGCCTTCCTCACCGGGCTGGAAGATGAAGGTCACCGTGCCCTTGAAGTTCTTCGTCTGCGCGAGGTACTTCGCAGCCCCCAGCAGCATGGTGGTGTGCCCGTCATGCCCGCAGGCATGCATGCGGCCGGGGTTGGTGCTGCGGTAATCCAGGTTGGTCTGCTCATCCATCGGCAGGCAGTCCATGTCCGCCCGCAGGCCGACGCTGGGCCCGTCGCCATTGCGCAGAATGCCCACCACGCCGGTGCGGCCCACGCGCTCATGCACCTCAACGCCCCAGCTGCGAAGCTTCTCGGCCACGATCCCGGCCGTGCGCGTCTCCTCCATCCCGATCTCGGGATGGGCATGGAAATCGCGGCGAATCGCCGTCAGCTCGTCATGGAAAGTGCGGATGGTCTCAAGCGCAGACATGCGGGCAGCCCCCTGGTCGTGATCAGGGGGCGACTATGCCATGCCCGCGGAATCAGTCCATCCGCCGCCGGCGCCGCCGTATCGCGGCCAGCCCGACCAAACCCACCCCCAGCAGCGCCAGCGTGGTGGGCTCCGGCACCCGCAGCTGCACCAGCAGGTCCTGCGTGCCCGCACCCACTGCGGGGTCGCCCATGATGCCGTTGTTCAGCGCATAGAGCCCCACCGCCCGCGGCCCGGTTCCGGTGAGGGACTGCACGTAGCTCTGCGCCAACGCCAGCGTGCCTGCCGGCGATTCCGGCGTGGCGAAGTAGATGTTGCCCGCGAACACATCCAGCGGATTGCCGGGAACCTCGCGCACGATCTCCCAGATCGCCACCTGCAACGCCGACGCCTGCGTGGAAGTGATGGAGGCATCGAGGTTCGGCAGCCAGCGCCCGAACAGCTCGGCGATCATCCCTGCCTTCACCGCCCCCATGCCGCCGAGATTGGTGGTGCCCTGCTCCAGCGGCACGAAGTTGTAGTCCACCGCCAGGTTCGCGTTGATCGTCTGCCGCGGCTCGATGCAGAACGCATAGAACCGGCCGGGCAGCCCGCTGCCGACGAAGGTATTGGCGATCGACCCGCTGTTGTACTGCATTTCGAATCGCTCCACCCCGAGCGTGGCACTCGTCTGCGGCGCCCCGGGCCCGGTGAGGATCGTGCGCGTCACCGCGCCACCGGTGAGGTTCGCGCCCACCCAGGTGGCATTCACCGTCTGCGCCGCCGCCGGCGCCGGCCCAGCCGCCCACATCGCCAGCGCGCCGCCCATGGCAAGCGCCAAGCGCCGCCAGGCGCCCCGCGTGGGCCACGCCAACCGTACCAAACAACGCATCTCAAATTCTCCACGCCGAAGTGCGGAGAATGGGATACGGATGGTTACGGTTTACCTACTCGCGCAACACCCGGTTGCCTAACCGCGTGTCGCCGCTTCCGCGCCTTCCGCGGCCGCGTCGAACTGCGCCTCCAGCTCCGGATGCGTGCCGCGGATGCCGGCGATCACGGCGCGGGCCCATTCCACGTACTCCAGGCGCCGCGCCACCGGCCAGTTCGCCGGCGGGCTGGCGGCCATGGCGCGCAGATTGCTGGTCTTGTCGGCCAGCTTCAGGATCTTGGCCCGGCGCGGCTTGCCGGCGGCGTGGTCGATCTGGAGTTGCTTGCGCGTGGCCTTGGGCAGTGCCTTGTCATCGGTCACCGCCT
Organism: Asaia bogorensis; assembly: GCA_945888575.1. GTDB lineage: Bacteria > Pseudomonadota > Alphaproteobacteria > Acetobacterales > Acetobacteraceae > CAMDGX01. The sequence goes on from CAMDAM010000072.1 coordinate 4,922, forward strand.
GCACCAGGGCGCGCACGTCAGCGCCGAACTCGGCTTCGATGGTGGCAGGTGCGATCTCGCAATCCTCGATCGCATCATGCAGCAGGGCGGCGATCACCAGATCGGGGTCACGCCCGCCCGTGGCCTCCCCCACCAGGCGCGCCACTTCCAGCAGGTGGTTGATGTAGGGCTCCTGGGCCTCGCCCTTGCGGCGTTGCGCCACGTGCCAGCGCGAAGCCGCCTCGGCCGCGCGCAGCACGCGCAGGAGCCCCGCTTCCATCAGGCAAAATCCTTCGGCAGCTTCGCCTGAGTCAGCTCGCAGAACATCGCCGCCCCCAGCGGGATCGCCTCGTCGTTGAAGTCGTAGCCGGGGTTGTGCACCTGCACGCCCGTGGCCCCAGCCTCGCCCGGCGCGACGTTGCCGAGGTTGATATAGGCCCCCGGCGCCTTCTCCATCACGAAGGAGAAGTCCTCCGAGGCCATGATGAAGCCGTTGGTGGTGGAGACATTCTCCTCCCCCACCACTGCCCGCGCTGCCGCCACGATATCGTCCGTCGCCTGCGCATCGTTCACCAGCGGGGCGAAGATGAATCGGAAATCCACTTCCGCACTCGCCCCGAACCCGGCCGCCACCGCAGGCGCAATCCGCTTCATCGCCGCTTCCACCAGCTCCATGGTGGAGCGCAGCGCCGTGCGCACCGTGCCGCGCAGCACCGCGCTGTCCGGGATCACGTTGTAGGCGTCGCCGCCCTGGATGACGGTCACGGACACCACCGCGGTTTCCGCCGGCGGCACGTTGCGGGAGACGATGCTCTGCAGCGCCGTGTTCACGTGGCAGGCCACCAGCACCGGGTCGACCCCCATCTCCGGCAGCGCCCCGTGCGCGCCACGCCCGCGAATGGTGATGTCGAAGAACGCGCCGCTGGCCATCGCCGGCCCCGGCCGGATGGCGAACTTGCCCAGCGCCATGCCCGGCGAGTTGTGCAGCCCATAGACGAAGTTGCACGGAAACCGCTCCAGCAGCCCGTCCTTCAGCATGGCCAGCGCACCGCCCAGGCCTTCCTCCGCCGGCTGGAAGATGAAGTTCACCGTGCCGTTGAAATCGCCGTGCTGCGCCAACCAACGCGCGGCGGCCAGCAAAATGGTGGTGTGGCCATCATGCCCGCAGGCATGCATCACGCCCGGCACGGTGGAGGAATAGGGCTTGCCGGTTTCCTCATGGATCGGCAGCGCATCCATGTCCGCCCGGATGCCGATCGAGGCCTGGCCGTTGCCGCGCCGCAGCACGCCCACCACCCCGGTGCCGCCGATGCCGGTATGCACCTCGATCCCGTATTCCTTCAGCTTCGCCGCCACGATCGCCGCCGTGCGGGTTTCGGTGAAACCGATCTCCGGGTGGGCGTGGATGTCCTGCCGCAGCGCGGAGAACTCGGGGTGCCACTGGCGCAGCGTGTCGAGCGGGGTGGGCTTGGTCATGTCGGCGTCTCCGGCGTAAGGAGGCGGAGTATGGCCGCGCCGCGCCGGGGCTTCAATCGACGCCAACACGCGCTACGCTGGCGCCATGCACATCACCCGCCTGCTCCCCCACCCCATCATCACACCCGACCTGCACGAAAGCCTCGGCCCCAACATCCAGGGCCCCTCGCTGATCCGCGTGCCCGATTGGGTGCCCAACCCGCTCGGCCGCTACTACCTCTACTTCGCCGACCACAAGGGCAGCTGGATCCGCCTGGCCTATGCCGACGCCCTCACCGGCCCCTGGTGCATCCACGCCCCCGGCGCGCTGCACCTGAACGACAGCCACTTCCCCACCACGCCCCCGCCCGCCACGCCAGAGCAGCTCGCCGTCGTGGAAGCCCGCATGCGCCGCGCCGGCATGATCATCTCCCACGACGTCCTCACGGAAGCCACCACCCCCCACATCGCCTCGCCCGACGTCCACGTGGACCACGCCAATCGCCGCATCGTCATGTATTTCCACGGCCTGGAAGGCGTCGGCCACCAGGCCTCCCGCGTCGCCCTCTCGGCCGACGGCATCACCTTCCAGGCCCGCCCCGAAATCCTCGGCCGCACCTACATGCGCATCTGGCCGCACCAGGGCCAAACCTACGCCCTGGCCATGCCCGGCGTGATCTCCCGCAGCGCAAACGGGCTCTCCGGCTTCACCGAAGGCCCCACCCTGTTCAACCCCAACATGCGCCACGCCGCCCTGCTGATGCGCGGCAACACCCTGCACGTATTCTGGACCCAGGTGGGCGACGCGCCGGAATCCATTCTCCACAGCACCATCGACACGTCAGGCGACTGGACCACCTGGCGCGAAACCCCCGCCCAAACCGTCCTCAAGCCCGAACACCCCTGGGAAGGCGCCGACGCCCCCGCCACCCCCAGCATCCGCAGCACCGCCTATGGCCACGTGAACCAGTTGCGCGATCCCGCCATCTTCGAGGAGGACGGGCGGGTGTTCCTGCTCTACGCCGTGGCGGGGGAGAGCGGGATCACCATCGCGGAGATCGAAGGTATCTAAGAATGTTCTTTTTTGAAAAAAAGAACCAAAAAATTTTTATCCATTTTGGCCTCGATCAAAACGGATAAAGTCTTTTTTGCTTCTTTTTTCTTCAGAAAAAAGAAGAATCCTTGCTTACTTCGTGCAAACCACCCGCACCGTCGCCCGCCGCGTCATATCCAGCGCACTCTCCATCCCCATCCCCGCCGGCACCACGCCTTCGCGCACGGTCCAGCGCGACAGCATGGCCAGCATCGGCCCGGGCCCGGGCCCCAGCCCCAACCCCTGGGTCGGCACGCCATCGAGGCTCGGCACGCGGGCGTGGTCGATTCCACCGCGCACCATGCCCACCACGCGCCCGCTGCCCAGATCCACCAACGGCCCACCGGAATAGCCGTGGGTGATCTCCGCACTGCGGAACCAGACCACGCGCTGCGGATCGGCCTCCCAGCGCGTGCCCTGCGGGAAGGCGCTGTTGGCGGCGGAGGCCCAGCTCTCGTTCGGCGTATCGGGCAGCGCGCCTGCGGGGAAGCCCAGCGCCGCCAGCCGCACCGCCCCGCGCGCCGGCGCGCCAACCGGCAGCCAGGCCGGGGAGGTGAGGCCGGGCACCTCCAGCACCGCCACATCCTGCGTGGCATCCACCGCCACCAGCCGCGCCCGCTCGGAGCGCATATGGGCAGACATCACCCGAACCTCGCCACAGCCGCGCACCACATGCTCGGCGGTCAGCAACGTCCCGCGGCTGTCCACGAAAAAGCCGGTCCCGGTGCCCCAACCGGCGGGCGGGCGGCGCAGCAGCCCCTCGATCCCCGCCTCCTGCGGCGGCGCCACGGCCAGGGGCGGTGGCGGCATGGGGATCGGCGCCGGCATGGCGCGCGGCGGGGCAGGCTGGGGCGTGGGCGCGGCCGGCATCGCGGCCGGCGGTGGGGCCGGTGGCGGCACGATGGCGGCGGGCGGCGGCGGCCGCAGCCAGCGCTGCACCAGCGGCGCGATATCGATCATCGGCTTGTCGGGCAGCACCAGCGCCGCCGCGGCCGCGGCGAGCGACAGCCCCAGCGCGGTTCCGATCGCCGGCGCCATCCATGCGTTCATGGCGCCAGCCTAGGCGGGTTGCGTTACGCCCTGCTTACACCCTGTGTCCTGCCCGCGGCGTTCGTCCGGCTTGGGGGAAAGCCGACCGCCTATCAGGTCGGCTTTCCCCCAAGCCGCGGCGCCCCGCTGCGGATGCGCGGGCGCTCCCCGTCCACGCTGATCGGCAGCGCCGTCAGCACATAATCCTCGCCCGGCACCGCCTGCATCATCCCCAACGCCTGCACCTGCGGCTCCGCCAGCGCCTCCGGCAGCGAGTTGATCGGCGAAACCGGCACCCCCGCCCCCTCCAGCACCTCCACCCAATGCGCCCGTGGCATCGCCGCCAGCACCGGGCACAATTCCGCGAACAGCGCCGCCTTGTTCACCAGCCGCGCCCGGTTGGTGGCAAAGCGCGCATCCGCCGCCCATTCCGCATGCCCGCACGCCTCGGCCAGCTTGGCGAACAGCCGGTCATTCCCGGCGCAGATCAGCACCGGCCCGTCCGCCGCCTCGAACGCCTCATAGGGGGTCAACACCGGGTGCCCGCTGCGGTGCCGCTCCGGCAATGCGCCGGTGTTCACGAACGCATCCGCCTTCTGCCCGGCCCACATCAGCGCCGTCTCCAGCAGGGAGCCCTGCACCATGCCGCCCCGCCCGGTCTGCGCGCGCCGATGCAGCAGGGCCAGCACACCGATGGCGACCCACATCGCCGTGCCCTGGTCGCACACCGAGGCCGCCGAGCGCATCGGCGGATCGCTCTCCCCGCCGTTCAGGCTCGAAAGCCCGGAGAACCCCTGCAGCAGCGGCTCGAACCCCGGCCGCATCGCCATCGGCCCCACATGCCCGAACGCCGAGATCGCCCCATGGATCAGCCGCGGAAACCGCGCGCACAGCGTCGGCCCATCCACCCCCAGCGCCTCCGGCACCCCCGGCCGCAGATTGTGCACCAGGATATCCGCCCCTTCCGCCAGCGCGTACAGCGCCGCCCGCCCGGCCTCGCTCTGCAGGTCGATCGCGCGTGAGGCCTTGCCCCGGTTGAAGATGTGGAAGGTCATCGCATCGCCATGCCGGAAATCCGGCCCCATGCGCCGCGCGTCGTCGCCGCCTTCCGGCCGCTCCACCTTGATCACCTCGGCGCCGAGATCCGCGAAGATCGCCCCCACGAACGGCCCGGCCAACACCTGGCCCAACTCGATCACCTTCAGCCCTGCCAGGATACCTGCCATACCGCCCTCCCCATTCGCTACCCGCGTCTCTACCGTGGCATCCGACCAGGAGAAAGCATGACCCAGCTGATCGGCGTGTTCGACCTGTTCCGGGTGGGGCTCGGCCCCTCCTCCTCCCACACCGTGGGCCCGATGCGCGCCGCCCGCGCCTTCGCCCTCGCCGCCGCCCCGCTCGCCGGCGGCGTGGCGAAACTCCGCGTCACCCTCATGGGCTCCCTGGCCTGGACCGGCCGCGGCCATGCCACCGACACCGCCGTGTTCGCCGGCCTCGCGGGCCTGGAACCCGCCACCGCCGAGCCCACCGAGGTCTTCGCCCTCGCCGAACGCGCCCAGGCCGACCGCGCGCTGGACCTCCCCGCCCTCGGCCGCGTGGAAGTGGAGATCGTCTTCGACCGCGTCACCCCCACGCCGGACCACCCCAACACCCTGAAGCTCGAAGCCCTCACCGAAGCCGGCCACGTGCTGCTGGCCGAAACCTGGTTCTCCATCGGCGGCGGCTTCGTGCTGCGCGAGGGCGAAACCCAGGCCGCCACCACCGGCCCCGCCCTGCCCTACCCCTTCGCCTCCGCCGCCGAGATGCTCGCCATGGCCGACGCCGCCGGCCTCTCCATCCCCGACCTGCAACGCGCCAACGAGCTCGCCGCCCGCCCGGAACCCGAACTCCGCGCCCACCTCGCCGCCATCCAGGCCACCATGGAAGCCTGCATCGAGCGCGGCCTGCTCGGCGAAGGCATCCTCCCCGGCGGCCTCAAGGTCCGCCGCCGCGCCAAGACCCTGGCCGAACGCGCCGCCGAACGCGCCCGCCGCAACGCCGCCACCCCCACCGCGGCGATGGACCACGCCAGCCTCTGGGCCATCGCGGTCAACGAGGAAAACGCCGCCGGCGGCCGCGTCGTCACCGCCCCCACCAACGGCGCCGCCGGCGTCATCCCCGCCGTGCTGCGCTACCTCCGCACCTACCACCCCGAAGCCGGCCCGAACGCCAGCGACGACTTCCTCCTCGCCGCCGCCGCCGTAGGCTCACTGGCCAAACGCAACGCCTCCATCTCCGGCGCCGAAGTCGGCTGCCAGGGCGAAGTCGGCGTCGCCTGCGCCATGGCCGCCGCCGGCCTCGCCGCGGCCCTCGGCGGCACCCCGCAACAGGTCGAAAACGCCGCCGAAATCGGCCTGGAACACCACCTCGGCATGACCTGCGACCCCATCGGCGGCCTCGTCCAGGTCCCCTGCATCGAACGCAACGCCATGGGCGCCGTGAAAGCCATCACCGCCGCCTCCCTGGCGCTGTCCGGCGACGGCATCCACCGCGTGCATCTCGATGAAGTGATCGCCACGATGCGCCAGACCGGGCTGGATATGCACAGCAAGTACAAGGAAACGGCCCAAGGTGGCCTGGCCGTGCACGTGACCGAATGTTGACCCCCCCATGCTGACCGACCCACCCGCCATCCGCAGCGGCCACGTCCTGGCCCTGCGCCTGTTCGATGCCGCGGACAAGATCGATCTCGAACGCGCCCAGCGCCTCTGGCGCCACCACGCCACGGCACCCGCCAGCCGCCACGGCCTGGCCACGCCGCCCAAGGCCGTGGCCTTCGGCGTGCCCCCCCTCACCCTCGCCCTGCCGCCCGTCTCCCTCACCCTGCCCAGCGGCCCCGTCGAAGCGACGATGACAGCGCGGCTCTACGATTTCGGCGCCATCTCGCTCGCCCTGCGGGTTCCGGCCGACGGTCTCACCTGGGCCGCGTTCAGCACCCTGGTCAACGACGTGGATGCCGCGGTCGGCCCCGAAGCCGGCCCCGGCCCCTGGCCCGCCGCCCTGGCCATGGTCACCACCGCCCTCGCCGCCGCCATGGTGCCCGCCTCCACCCCCGGCCCCGCCGCCAGCGTGCAGGAAGACTATCTGATGGCCGTGGTCCACGCGCTGAACGAAACCCCCACCGCCGAGGCCCTGCTGGAGCGCATCGACCTCGCCGCCCTGCTCTCCGGCGAACAGCGCCGCCTCTCGCCCGCCGCCCGCGCCGACCTGCTGCGCCACCGCTTCTCCTGGTACGAAGACGACCTCGTCGTCCTCACCTGGGACCGCGCCTTCGTCTACGAACCCCGCGGCGACGCCGACGTCACCGACGTGATCGAGGTCGCCAACGCCCAGCTCCTGGAAATGCGCGCCTACGACGAGCTGCTCGATGCCGAACTGCCACGCATGTACGACCACGTCGCCGCCGCCCGCAGCGGCCTCAACCCGCTCGCCTCGCGCCGCTACGCCGGCCTTGCCCGCCGCCTGCACACCCTGGTCGCCGAAGTCACCGAACTCACCGAACGCGTGGACAACGCCCTGCAGGTCACCGAAGACGTCTACCTCGCCCGCGTCTACGCCGCCGCACTCGAGCAGTTCCGCGTCGCCGCCGTCACCGAAGCGGTCAACCGCAAGCTCGCCATCATCCGCGAAACCTACACCGCCCTCTACGACGAAGCCGCCAGCGCCCGCGCCGAAATCCTCGAAATCGCCATAGTGTTCCTGATCCTGTTCGAGATCGTGATGGCACTGGTAAAGCACTGAACCGTGTAATATCACCTGCTGCAACCACCAACCCATCACTCCCCGTCATTGCGAGCGAAGCGAAGCAATCCAGCTCTTTCGGCCCGCCGTAGCATCTGCCATTGATTATGCTGACGGGCATAAGAGAAAGAGGTTCTTTTTTGAAAAAAGAACCAAAAAAACTTTTATAATTTTTCATTTTCATTGAAATATGGATAATGATTAATATTGATTAATGAAGATTTGTCTTTATTGTGCGTTAGATAGACTCACAACACTCGTTGTTGGCGACCATCAACAAGAACTCCCTTAGGTCGCGCCCCTCATCTGCAGCGCCTCAATTTGGGCAGGAAGCGCAGTGACCGTGTTTACTACACGGCTCGCATAATTTGGCAATGTGTTCTTTATGATCTCTGAGAAATTACGGTCCGCTCGCCAGAGATCGACGTGCGGTAAATACAAAGCATGCATGAGATCTCCACCAAAGCCGCGCTCGATCTTTGCTTCCCTACCGCCACTTAAACCAGTGACGCAATTTGCGTATCCGCCGACTATCTCTCCAATTACCGTACACGACTTAATTCTATCCGCGAGTTTTGTCTCATTATTAAATCTATCAAATAGAGCGTTGTCGACCCCAAACTCCGAAACATTATTATAAGCTATTCGGATCATTCTTCTGCCCATTTGCAGAGAGAGCTTTGCGAACATCGCCCTGACTTCGTTCGGTTGAGCACCTGCGTCCATCAAGGGCCGAAGTTGCTGACGCAAATCCTCCAGTGTGTTAGATAGTTCCCGTCCGAAGCCGCCAACCCATTGCGGGAGCGTTCGATCGGATTCTATGTTTTCAAAGTAGGTCGAAACGAAAGCCACAGGCTCCGAGATGTATGAAAATAAATTTCGACTCGCCTCATAAGAAGTTATTGATCCATTTAAAAATGAAACGATAGAGTTTGTTATGGCTATAATTGGGATTTGGTACCGCGCCGCGATCTGCGGTGCCGCATTCTGTGCAGCCTTAAGGAAATCCATCTTGCGGACTTGCTTCGCCGTACGACGGCGGTCCGATCGCGATCCCAGCCCTGCAATCTCCGTCTTTGCGGCTTGCAATAACGTGTCACGAAAGTTCTCGAAAATGTCGGAGATATTTGGATACCAATATCTTTCATCAGATAAAATATCGATACTCGATGTTTTTTGAATTAACCCAAGACATCGTGCAACTATAGCAATCTCTGCTGCCATTAGCCGTGAAGGATAGGGTAGCGCCCACCTACCACAAAGTCGCTCAACGGCTTCTGCCTTCTTGAAAGTGGTTTCTCTATGCTGCGCATCATACTGAAGTAATTCTCCAAGAATAGGCATAGAAATTGGGAATATTACATCACCTTCCGCTCTATAGTTCTCAAGTTTCCGGAACAGCGCTTCAGTTTCTGAATTAGATTTTCCTCGGAGAACGTCTCCAAACCTCGAGTAATCCTGAGTGTCAAGATAAACAACCAAGGGTGGTGCCACAGAAAGTGTCCCTGTAAGTAAGTTGGCGCTTATAAATACGGCAGCAGGCCCCGCGTCCGTCAAGCCTCCGTCATTTCGGACGACAACGAAAGCCAAGGATTTTTTACACAAACCCCTTGCCTTCGAACGTCGAACTAGGTAAATTTGCCCGTATTAACACCCTCGCGCAGCAACTGGCCCTGATCGTCGCCACCCTGCGCGCCGCCCTCGGCGCCTACGGGATCCGTCTCGCGCGCCCGCTGCACACCGCCCAGCTCGGCACCACCACCTACGCCGCCATCCCCGAACCGGCCGCCTTGCCGCCCCTGGCGCCGGAACTCTGGACCCTGTTCTGGAACCGCCTCGGCCGCGCCCAGCGCCGCTTCCAGGCCCTCTACACCGCCTGGCAGGCCGGCACCCTCAAGCCCCTCCCGCCCCGCAAGGCGGAAGCAGCCAGCCCGATCCGCCAGGAAACCGTCGCCCTACCGGCGCCCCCGCGCCTGCCCACCGCCTTCGGCTGGGCCACACGCCGCGTCACGGAAGCCGGCCCCGCCGCCGGCCTGCTGGAATCCCTGGTACAGGCGCCGGAAACAGAGCGTTTCGTCACTGAAGTTCCGCGCGCCGGCCGTCATCTTCGCCCGATCTGCCGCGCCCTCGGCATCAAGCCGCCCCTTTATCTCAGGCTCCCGCCCCGGCCCTGCGCCCCGCGCGCGCCGCGTCCCCCCATGCCGCCGCGCAGCTTCTTCAACGACCCAACCCTGAAATGGCGCCCCTGGGAAAAACGCGCCGCCCTCGCCCTGCTCAAAAAATACGGCCGCGACTGACCACGCCCAGCCACGCCCAATTTATTCCACTCTCAGTCCGTTTCGCCCAGCAACAAACGCCAACCCCCGCTCGGTCGGCTCCAGCAGCAGCTCCCGCGAAGCCGTCCGCCGCGTCGCCACCAACCCACGCTCCCGCGCCTCCTCCCACACCGTCAGCCGCGGGCAGTTGGTGCGCCACGCCTCCAGCGCCTCGGCATAGCTGCGTTCCTCCGTGGCCAGCCACGCCACGAAATCGGCAATCAACGGCTCCAGCGTCACAGACATCGCAACCCTCCTACCGGATCAGCAGCCAGGCTCCCTGGCCTAGATAGAACAACGCAATCACCGTGATCACCCGGTCCGCCCAGGTGCGGAACTGGTGGTCCGTCATCGCCTCCAGGATGCGCCGCGCCGCGGTGGTCCCCATCATCGAAGCCGCGATCGCCAACACCAGCATCACCGGGTCCAGCGCAGCCGCATCCGCCACCAGCGCCCCGAAATACAGCAGCTTGGAGAAATGCCCGGCTACCTGGCACACCGCCTTGGTCGCCACGATCTGCCGCCGCTCCATGCCCCCGCCCAGAAAGAACGTATCCAGCAGCGGGCCCGAAACGCCGCACACCAGCATCAAGGACATGCACACGCTGCCCATCGCCGCCCCATGCCCGGGGTTCATCGGATTGGGCTTCACCGAAGCCGGCAGCAGCCGGAACAGGAACGGCGTCGCCCCCAGCATCAGCAGCGCGACCGCCTTCTCCGGCACCCACTGGAACACGCTCCACAGCGCCAGCGCCGCTGTGTTGCCCACCAGGAAGAACCCCACCGGCCGCCAGCGAATATGCTTCCACCACAGCACCGCGCGCCAGGCGTTGCTGGCCATCTGCGTCACCGCATGCAACGCCATCGCCGCCGGCAGCGGCAGCACCGCCAGCAGCACGCCCATCAGGATCATCCCGCCGGCCATGCCGAAGATGCCGGATAGGAACGCCGTCCCCAGCATCACCACGCTCAGCCCGGCGATCATCGTCAACGGCATGTCAGGCCCTCCACGGGCCGCCTTCTGCGCCCGCACCGCCCCCGCCGCAAGAAGCGGCCCTTGCTTCCGCCCGCCCCCGTTGCCTATGCAGAGCCTGAAACGACCGGCCCGGAGCCCCCGCCATGCGCGCCCGCCTCGCCACCGCCTGCCTCGCCCTGCTGCTGGCTGCCATCCCTCCCGCCCTGGCGGAGGTCGTAACCTTCGCCCGCGCCGGCGCCTGGCAGGCCTTCGGCGGCACCACCGACAACGGCAAGCGCCTCTGCGGCATCTCCACCAGCGGCGAGGGCATCTGGCTCGGCGTGAAATACTTCAGGGGCGACAACGGCTTCACCATCCAGCTCAGCAGCACCGACTGGACCCTGAAGGACGGCGAGCAGGTGAAGGTGACCTTGCGCTTCGACCGCCTCTCCCCCTGGGCCGGCGCCGCCACCGGCTTTCACATGAACGACGGCGACGCGGCGCTGGAACTGGAAATCCCCGCCGACAAGCTCACCCTGTGGCTGCGCGAATTCCGCCAGTCCAACACCCTGCTGGTGGAATTCCCCGAAGCGCCAGACGTGGAAGACTGGAAGGTCAGCCTCGCCGGCACCACCGCGATCACCGACCGGCTGGTCGCCTGCATGGACGCGATGTAGGCGCCGCGCTCTACCCGATCTGCACCGCCGCCGCCCGTCGCTCGCGCATCCCGTCCTCCATTGTCCGCGGATAGCGCAGCGGCAGGGCGGAGACGGCATCCAGCTTCGCCCGCGCCTCCTCCGGCAACCGCCAGCCTGCCGCCTGCAACGTCTCCAGGATCTGCGCCTCGGTGCGTGCGCCCACGATAGCCGAGGTCACGAAGCCCTGGTCCAGCACCCAGCGCAGCGCCACCTGCGCCGGCGGCCGGCCCAGCTCGGCCGACACCTCCAGCAACGTGGCCAACACGTTGGCGTGGTCCGGATGGAAGAAGCGCGACGGAAACGCCCAACCTTCCTCGCTGCGCGAGCCCGTCGCCTGCGCCTGGCCCGGCTGATACTTCCCGGTGAGATACCCGCCGGCCAGCGGCGACCACACCACCACGCCCAGCCCCTTGGTCTCGCACACCGGCACGATCTCCTGCTCGATGTCGCGCACCACCAGGGAATACTGCGGCTGGTAGCACTCGAACCGCGACAGCCCCTTGCTGTCCGCGATCCACAGCGATTC
>CAMDAM010000073.1 GCA_945888575.1 Asaia bogorensis
GTGGTGGTGCGCAGGCGTTCGTCGATGCGCAGGACGCCCTGGCTGGCGCCGACGGCGGAGAGCGTGGCTGCGTCGTCTTGCTGCCAGCGGATGTCGGTGCGCAGGTCTTCGGCGAAGGAGAGCAGGCGGGTTTCGCCGGCGGGCAGGCCACCGAGGCGAGCGTCGCCGGCGAACATGGCGGGGGAGGCGGGGTCGTAGAGGGTGAGGACGCCGGCGGGCAGCGTGGTTGGCGTGTCGTTCAGCAGCCGCACCGCTGCCAGGGGATGGGTGCGGCCCTGCTGGACCAGGCCGATGCGGCGCGCGGTGGCCTCGCGGTCCAGGATCGGCAGGGTGGCGGTGGGGCCGGCGGCGAGGGTGACGGGGGTGGGCAGGGTGAAGACTGTCTCCTGCGCGCCCTCGCTGGCGGTGGCGGCTTCGGAGGGGGCGGCCATGACCGGTGCCGGGGCGGCGGCGCGCTCCATGGTGGCGCGGGCGGGGGCCATGGCCAGCGCCGCGGGGGCGGGCGGCGGCGGGGGCCGCGGGCTGGGCATCGGCGCCATCGCGCGGGTATCCACGCCGGGCAGGATGCGGCCGAGCACCTCCACCGGGACTTCCGGCCGGGGCACGAAATAGGTGCGGTAGAGCGCCTGGCGGAAGGTGACGGGGTTGCCGTATTGCAGCGCCACCTCGACGCCGGACCAGTCGGCCCCGGTGGCGTTTTCCAGCACCGCCCAGCCTTGCAGGCGGGCCTTGTCGCCGTCCTTCGCGGGCAGGATTAGGCGGTAGCTGATCTTCCAGAGCGGCGCGCCGACGACGTAGCCGACGCGGATTTCGCGCTCGCCTTGGCCGGGTGCGCGGAGGCTCAGCACGCGGGCGGATTGGCCGGCATCGCGGCGCAGGGCCTCCAGGGCACGGCCGATGCGGGCGCGCAGGGCGGGGTCTGCCACCTGCACGGCTTCGGCGTCCTCCAGCACGAACTGGCGCAGGCCGTCGGCGGTGAGCAGGGTGACGCGGGTGCGTTCCACGGCGCCATCCCGGACGGCCACTTCCGGCACGCGTTCTGCGCGGAGCAGGCGGCCGGACATCGGGCGGGCGCCGCGCACCTCCAGTTCCACGCCGCGCAGGGCGTTGAGGAAGGCGAGCGGATCCTCCAGCGCTTCAGGGCCGAACGGCACGTCGCCGAAGGCGGCCTGCGTCCCGTCCCGGCCCGGCAGGGTGGCGCCGCCGACGCCGCCCCGGCTGTCGAACACCACCAGGGATTTCAGCACGTCGTCCACCTGATCCAGCGGCACCGGCAGGCGCAGCAGGGCTTCTCCGGTGACGCGGGCGGCGTATTCCACGTAGCCGACGCCGCCGGAGGAGAGCATCACGCGCTTGAGCACCGGCTCGCCCTGTTGGGCCCACGCGGCGGTGGGCGCCAGCACCATCGCCGCGGCGAACATCAATCGGCTCATGCGCATCGAAGCAACCCTCGTATCCAGCCCCCAGCATGCCACGCCACCCACCTGCCCCGCCACCGCCCGTGGAGGGCCCGTAACGAGAAAGGGCGGCGCCGAAGCACCGCCCTTTCCACCGTTCATCCGTGCTGGCCGCCTCAGGCGTAGTGGAACGCCTTGTCGGTCAGGTCCAGCTTCGGGAACTCTTCCTTCTCGTTCCAGTAATCCTGGGTGTGGGCCCAGTCCTTCTTGTCGCCGCGCTTCGGTAGCAGGTGCAGGGAACGCTTCAGGTAGTTCGGGTTGAAGTTGTCCTCGTCGATCCAGGGCAGGACCTTCATATCCCGGTCTTCGTCGCGCAAGCCCACTTCCACCTGCTGGGTGCCGGTGGTCTTCATGTGCTGCAGCAGGCGGCAGACGAAATCGCCCACCATGTCGGCCCGTAGCGTCCAGCTGGCGCGGAAATAGCCGAAGACCCACACGAGGTTGGGGACGCCGGTGAACATCATGCCGCGATAGGTGATCGTCTCCGACCAATCGACCGGCTTGCCGTCCACCTCGAAGGTGATGCCGCCCATCACGCTCATGTGGAAGCCGGTGGCGGTGACGACGATGTCGGCCTCCAGCACCTCGCCGCTTTTCAGCTCGATGCCGCCCTGGGTGAAGCGCTCGATCTCGTCGGTGACGACGCTGGCCTTGCCTGATGCGATGCCCTTGAACAGGTCGGCATCGGGGATGAAGGCGATGCGCTGCTGCCACGGGCGGTATTTGGGGTTGAAGTGCTTCTCGATGTCGTAATCCGTGCCCAGCACGGCGGTGACCATGCCCAGCAGGTCTTCGCGCACCTTTTCCGGCTCATCCAGGCAGCGCTGGGTAAAGGCGGCCCCTTCGTAGGTGATCTTGCGGCGCACGATCTCATGCACCCACATCTCGTCCACCTTCAGCTTGCGCAGTTCATCGGCGATCTCGATCGCGTTGCGGCCGGTGCGGAAGAAGGTGGGGGAGCGCTGCAGCATGGTGATGTGGCCGGCCTTCTCGGCCATGGCCGGGATCAGCGTGGCGGCCGTGGCGCCGGAGCCGATAACGACCACCTTCTTGCCGGAGTAGTCGAGATCCTCGGGCCACTTCATCGGGTGGATGATCTGACCCTTGAAGTTCTCCATGCCGGCCCACTCGGGTGTGTAGCCCTCGTCGTGGTTGTAGTAGCCCTGGCACATGTAGAGGAAGTTGCAGGTGAAGGCGCGCGCCTCACCGGTCTGCGTGTTGGTGGCCTGCACCGTCCAACGCTTGGTGGCGCTGGACCAGGAGGCGTTGCCGATGCGGTGGTGGTAGCGGATGTGCTGGCCGATGCCGTTTTCAGCGATCACCTCGCCCATATAGGTGCGGATTTCCTCGGCGGTGGCGATCGGCGGGCCGACCCAGGGCTTGAAGCGGTAGCCGAAGGTGTAGAGGTCGCTGTCGGAGCGGATGCCGGGGTATTTGTGCGTCCACCAGGTGCCGCCGAAATTGTCCTGCATTTCCAGGATCACGTAGCTGGTGCCGGGGCATTGCTGCTGCAGGTGGTAGGCGCCGCCGATGCCGGAAATGCCGGCGCCGACGATCAGCACGTCGAAATGCTCCGCCGCCTGCACGGGCGGCCGAACGGCAAGCGTGGCGGTGTCGTTCATCGTGTCCGTTCCTCGCGGTCTGTGCGGGCCGGCATCACGGCCGGCTTACGGTTCCGAATGATACCATACGCTGCACCCGCGTCACCACAACGGTGCTGCGCGCGTGGGTTGCGGCCCACCCATGTGCCCATCCGGTCGTGCGGGTGCGGCCCCACCCAGACGGGGTTGAAGCGCCCGGAGCGATCGGCCCCTTAAGCAAGGAAGGCTCTTCTTTTTCTGGAGAAAAAGAAGCAAAAAGACTTTATTCACTTGCGCCTCGTTCAACCCGTCTGGCACGGGCGCAAGCGAATAAAATTTTTGTTCTTTTTTTCAAAAAAGAACCGCTTTCTTCCTCTTACATCCCGCCGGGATAAGCCGGCCCGCCGCCGCCTTCCGGCGTGGCCCAGTCGATGTTCTGCGTCGGGTCCTTGATGTCGCAGGTTTTGCAGTGAACGCAGTTCTGGGCGTTGATCTGCAGCTTCGGGTTCCCTTCTTCAGCGCCCACGATCTCGTACACGCCGGCCGGGCAGTAGCGGGTTTCCGGGCTGCGGTACTTGTCCCAGTTCACCGCGATCGCCTTGGCCGGGTCACGCAGCTGCAGGTGCACCGGCTGGTTTTCCTCGTGGTTGGTGTTGCTGATGAACACCGAGGAGTTGCGGTCGAAGGTCACCTTGCCGTCCGGCTTCGGATATTCGATCGGCATGCTCGCCGCCGCCGTCTTCAGCGTGGTGTGGTCGGGGTGCGGGTGATGCAGCGTCCAGGGTGCGCGGCCACGGAACAGCAGCGCATCGACGGCGGAGCTGGCGAGCCCGCCGAACAGGCCCCACTTGGCGAAGCTCGGCCGGATGTTGCGCACCTTCTGCAGCTCGTCGTGCAGCCAGCTTTCGCGGAAGGCTTCCTCGTAGGTGGCCGGCTCCGCGGGGTTGCTCTCATCGGCCAGGCACAGCGCCACGGCTTCGGCGGCCAGCATGCCGGACTTCATCGCCGTATGCGTGCCCTTGATCTTCGGCACGTTCAGGAACCCGGCGGTGTCACCCACCAGGCAGCCGCCGGGGAAGGTCAGCTTCGGCAGGCTCTGGATGCCGCCCTCGCTGATCGCGCGCGCGCCATAGGCGATGCGGCGCCCGCCCTCGAAATGCGGCCGCATGGAGGGATGGGTCTTCAGCCGCTGCATTTCCTCGAACGGCGACAGGTACGGGTTGGTGTAGTCCAGCCCGACCACATAGCCGTAGCTCACCAGGTTCTTGCCCCAGTGATAGAGGAAGGAGCCGCCATAGGTGCCGCTATCCACCGGCCAGCCGATGGTATGGATCACCAGGCCGGGCTTGTGGTTCTCGGCCGGGATCTCCCACAGCTCCTTGATCCCAATGCCGTAGGTCTGCGGGTCCCGCCCTTCGCGCAGGTTGTAGCGCTCCAGCAGTTTCTTGGTCAGCGAACCGCGGCAGCCCTCGGCGAAGATGGTGTAGCGCGCACGCAGCTCCATGCCGGGGGCGTAGTTCGGCCCCTGCTCGCCCTCGCGGGTGATGCCCATGTCGCCGGTGGCGATGCCCACCACGCGGCCGTCTTCCTCCAGCACCTCGGCGGCGGCGAAGCCCGGGTAGATCTCCACCCCCAGCGCCTCGGCCTGCGTGCCCAGCCAGCGGCACACATTGCCCAGCGAGGTGATGTAGTTGCCGTGGTTGTGCATCGTCGGCGGCGTCGGCAGGCGGATATCGGCCACCGGCGTGAGGTACAGGAACTTGTCCGTTCCGGCCGGGGTCATGTCCGGCAAGCCGTCGCTGTTCCGCCAATCGGGCAGCAGCTCATCCAGCGCCCGCGGCTCGATGATGGCGCCGGAGAGGATATGCGCGCCGACCTCGCCGCCTTTCTCCACCACGCACACCGCGGCATCGGGGGCGAGCTGTTTCAGCCGGATCGCCGCAGCCAGGCCCGAAGGGCCGGCGCCGACGATCACGACATCGAATTCCATCTGCTCGCGCGCAGCTGCGTCTGACATGCATCCTCCTTGGTCCGGCAAACCGCCGCCCGCCGGCCGAATCATCACTGCCCGCAATATGGGCCTGCCTTCAAATTACGGACAGACGCAGGAATGCGCAAAATCCGCTCGCCGGGTTACAATGCCACCATGGACGTGCTCGAGGCGCTGCGCCTGCAGATCGAATGGGGAGCCGACGAGGCCCTGGCGGATCTTCCGCTGGATCGCCTCGCCGCGCCGCCGCCGCGCGCCCCTGCCCCGCCGCCGGCCTCACGGCCAGCTGCGCAGCCCATGCGCCCCGCGCCCGCCCAGCCCGCCATCCTCCCGGTTCCCGGCATGGCCCAGGCCGAGCGCGCGCGGGACATCGCCGCCGCCTGCAGCACGCTCGAAGACCTCCGCGCCGCCCTGGCCGCCTTCGATGGCTGCCCGCTTTCAGCCACCGCCACCAACCTGGTGTTCAACGACGGCAACCCCGAGACCGAGCTGATGCTGATCGGCGAGGGCCCTGGGGCCGATGAGGACCGCGCCGGCAAGCCCTTCGTCGGCAAATCCGGCCAGTTGCTCGACCGGATGCTGGCCAGCATCGGGCTGGACCGCACCAAGTGCCTGATCACCAACGTTGTCTTCTGGCGCCCGCCCGGCAACCGTACGCCCACGGATGCGGAGGTGCAGGCCTGCCTGCCGTTCCTCTATCGCCAGATTGCGCTGGTGCGGCCGAAGCGCCTGGTTCTGGTCGGCGGCCTCTCGGCCAAGGCGCTCACCGGAAACCCGGCCGGCATCCTGCGTTCGCGCGGGAAGTGGGTACAGGTGCAGGTGCCGGGCCTGGAAGCCCCCCTGCCCGCCCTGCCCACGTTGCACCCGGCCTATCTGCTGCGCACCCCCGGCGCCAAGCGCGAGGCCTGGGCCGATCTGGTGATGCTGCGCCGCACCCTCGACCAATCGTGAACAAACCTTACAATTCACACAGCTTCGTAAACAATTGATTGACAACGGCCCGTCTCAAACGGGCATCCGCGTCCCATTTGTAGGTGTTGAAGGATTGCCCCTCCAACACCTACTCCAGGGGCATGCGAGGGATCGGAACGACGTTCTCCCGCCTTCCCGCCGCCCGGGCGTTGATGCTCGGTGCCGCGGTGTTCGCCGCTTCCGCGGTGCCGAAGGCGTTTGCACAAGCCCAGCCCAACGAGGATACGGCGCTCGCCGTGCCCCGGGTCTCCCCCTATGGGCCCGGCGCGGGCGGCGCCTCCCTGCTCCAGCCGCTGCCACCCAGCGAGGCCGCCCGGCTGCGCCGGCTGTTCACGTTGCAGGCCCGCGGCGATATCGCCGAGGCGGTGCGTCAGGCCCTGCATCTCGACCCCGAAACGCCGCTCGTGCAGGAACTCCACGGCCATCTCCTGGCCGACCGGCACCTGGGCCCGCATACCCGCACCTCTGCCGAGGACCTCCAGGCCTGGCTGGTCCGCTGGCCCGCCCTGCCCGACGCGCCGGCGATCCATGCGCTGCTGAAGCGCCGCCTGGCCCGCGGCACCGCCATTCCTCCCGCCCCGGTGCTCGCCACCCTCTCCTGGGCCGATCCCACGCCGGTCCCTGAGGAAACCGAGCCCGCCGGCCGCGCCCTGCCCCGCCTGCCGGAGCTCGACCGCGCGGTGCGCGACGCCGCCCGCAACGGCCGCGCCGGTGCCGCCGCCCGTGCCATCCGCTCCGCCGGCCCCCTGCCGCCGGGCTACGCCGCCCTGCTGCGCGGGGAGGCCGCCCAGATCCTGTTCGCCCTGAACCGGGACAAGGAGGCGTGGGACATCGCCGCCCCCGGTGCCGAGGCGTGCCTGCGCAGCGAATCGCCGGCCTGCCTCACCGTCGCCCTCCCCGGCCACTGGGCTGGCCTGGCCGCCTGGCGCATGGGCCGCAATGCCGATGCACGGGACATGTTTCGCCTGGCCTGGAACGCCGATATCGCCACCCCGGCCCAGCGCGCCGCCGCCGCCTTCTGGGCTGCCCGCGCCCAATTGCGCCTGGGCGAGGAGGGCGCGCACCGCCTCTGGCTCTCCCGCGCCGCCCAGCAGCCCCGCACCTTCCACGGCCTGCTGGCCCGGCGCATGCTTGGCCTTGCCCTCGAAGGCGACGCCCTGCCCCGCGAAACCCTGGGCGAGGCGGATATCGAAGCCGTGGCCGCCTACCCCGCCGGGCTGCGCGCCTTCGCCCTGCTGCAGATCGGCCAGCGCGACCGGGCCGAGGCGGAACTTCGCCTGCTCTGGCCCGAGGTCCAGGCCTCCCCCGGCCTCACCCGCGCCGTGATGCTGGTGGCCGAGCGCGCCGGCCTGCCTGCCCTAGCCGCCCAGCTCGCCGAACTGGCCCAGGCCGCCGATGGCCGCCCGCGCGACCGCACCCGCTTCGCCGTGCCCCGCCTGCGCCCGGCCGGCGGGTTCACCACCGATCCCGCGCTGGTCTATGCCATCGCGCGCATCGAATCGAACTTCGATGCCGCCGCCGTCTCCCCTGCCGGGGCACGCGGGCTGATGCAGATCATGCCCGGCACCGCCCGCTTCCTGGCTGGGCTGGCCGAGGATTCCGAGCGCCTGCCCGCCCTGCACGACCCCGCCGTGAACCTCAGCCTGGGCCAGCGCTACCTCAATTTCCTCGCCGCGACCGATATCGTGAGCGGCGACAAGCTGCGGCTTCTGGCCAGCTACAACACCGGCCCCGGCGCCTTCTCCCGCTGGGGGGCTGCCATGCGCGACCAGGGCGACCCGTTCCTGTTCCTGGAAGCCATCCCGGTGGACGAGACCCGCGCCTTCGTGCCGCGCGTGCTGGCGCATACCTGGCTCTATGCCCACCGCCTGGGCCTGCCGACGCCGTCGCTGGATGAACTGGCCGCCGGCGCCTGGCCGCGCTACGCTTGGGACAGCACCGCGGCGGCCACGCTCCACTAGGCCCGCCCCAGGGGAACCCAGCCATGGCCAAGCTCGACGAATCCCGCCCCTTCCTTCCGGTCAATATCGCCGTGCTCACGGTCTCCGACACGCGCACGCTGGAGACCGATACCTCCGGCGCCACGCTGGCCGAGCGCATCGCCAAATCCGGCCATCGCGTGGCCGAGCGCGCGATCGAGAAGGACGAGCCGGACCTGATCGAAGCCCATCTGCGCCGCTGGATCGCCGACCCGGCGGTGGACGTGGTGATCACCACCGGCGGCACCGGCATCACCGGGCGGGACGTGACGCCGGAAGCCTTCGACCGCGTGCTGGAAAAGCGCATCGAAGGGTTCGGCGAGCTGTTCCGGATGCTGAGCTACCAGAAGATCGGCACCTCAACGATCCAGTCCCGCGCCATCGGCGGCGTGGCCGGCGGAACCTACCTGTTCGCCCTGCCCGGCAGCACCGGGGCGGTGAAGGATGGGTGGGACGATATCCTGGTGTGGCAGCTGGATAACCGGCACCGGCCGTGCAACCTGGTGGAGCTGATGCCGCGGCTGCAGGAGCATCTGAAGGCGGCGGAGTGAAGGAAGCGTCTTCTTTTTTCTGAAGAAAAAAGAAGCAAAAAAGACTTCATTCGTTTGAGGCGGAGAGGCTCGTCCCTCCCCGCATCAAAGTCATGAAAGTTTTTTGGTTCTTTTTTTCAAAAAAGACCATTCTTTTTTATAATCCTGCATCGTATCCACGTCGCTCAAGGTCCTTATCCGCGCCACCTTGCGCCCGCCAAAGTTGGCCAGCGTATCCGCCAGCGCATGTTCCGTGGACCAGCGCACCCCAGCGAAGGGCCGCGCCACCCGCCTCGGCCCGAATCCCACAATCCAGTAGCCGCCATCCGCCGCGGGCCCGAACACGGCATCCGCCCGGCCGAGCGCCGCGAAGGCTGCCAGCACATCCACGGCGTTTGCCTGGGGGATGTCGCTGCCGACGATCACCGCGCGGCGGGACATCGCCAGAACCCGGGCCATCCGTGCGCCCAGGTCGCCTGTTCCCTGCTCCACGCGTGGCACGCCACGCAGGCCGGGGATGAACCCACCGGTGACGGCCAGCACGGTACGGAAGCGGCGGTCCCGCGCGAGATCGCGTACCAGACGGTGCAGCGTGGCCAAGTGAAACCGCAAGGCGGCGCGGTCGCCGATCTGGCGCGCGAGGCGGCGCTTCACCCGGCCCAGGCGGGGCGCGCGGGTGAAGACGAACACGGTGTCTTTAGCCATAAAGCCGCGCGATCACCCGGGGTGGGACGCCCAGGAAATACAGGCTGAGGCAGGCAAGGTTGCGTGCGGATCGGGTCGTCCAGCCATCGCGGCGCCACTTTGCGGCGGAGGTGACGGCATCGGCGGGCAGTTGCACCAACCGGGCGCGGCCGATGCGCCGTATCAGGTCCACATCCTCCATCAGCGGAAGGTCGCGCATGCCGCCGACTTCCTCCAGCAATGGGCGGGCCACCAGCAGCCCCTGGTCGCCATAGGGCAGACCGAGGCGGCTGCAGCGCCAGGCGACCATCCGCTCCAGCCGCCGCGCCTGGGGCTCCGGGCCATCCAGTGTGAAGCGGAAGTAGCCCGCGCGCCCGGGGTGCCGCGCCATGTGGGGATAGGCGGCGGCCGCCCAATCGGGCGCCAGCACGGTGTCGGCATGCAGCAGCAGCAGCCATTCGCCGCGTGCCGCGGCCACCCCGGCGGCGATCTGGCGGCCGCGCCCACGCGGGGCACGCACGACCAGCGCGCCGAGCCGGGCCGCCAGTTCGGCCGTGCCATCGGTGCTGCCGCCATCCACCACCACCACCTCGCCCGGCAGGCGGGCCAGCGCGCCGATGCAGGCCGGCAGTGTGGCGGCGGCGTTCAGGGCGGGGATCACAACCGAGAGCGACATGTGTTCGCTATTCGTTCTTGACCGGGGCGGCGAGTGACGCCACTCTAGGCCAGGAACGGATGGGGAACACGAACATGCGTGGAAACCACATGGCACAGCAGGCCGACGACTTCGCGCGCGAGATCGACCCAGAGGAGATCGCCGCCCTGGACCGCGCCGGCGAGCCGGACATGCCGGCCGGCATGCGCGCCCGTGCGGCCAAGGTAGCCGCCCTGATGATTCCGCCGCCGCCGATGCGCGTTGGTGCCAAGGTGGTGCCTGCTCCTGCCATGGAGGAAGAGTCCTCCACTCCGCCCTTGGCGCGCAAGGGGCGCGGTGCCGTCACCAACCCACCGAGCCGGTTCGATGCGCAGACGGGCGGGGCGTTCGATGATGGCTGGGGCACGCTGGCTGCCGATTTCAGTGACCTGCCGCCGCTGCCAACCACCCTGCTGCGCGACACCACGCGCAGCGCGATCGCCTACAACCAGTCGCCCGATATCGGCTTCGACCGCGCGATCAACCCGTATCGCGGTTGCGAGCATGGCTGCGTGTACTGCTTCGCCCGGCCGACGCATGCCTATCTCGGCTACTCCCCCGGCCTCGATTTCGAGACCAAGCTTGTCTACAAGCCCGATGTGGCGGAGCTGCTGGAGAAGGAGCTGCGCAAGCCCGGCTACGTGCCGCGCCCGATCGCGCTGGGCAGCAACACCGACCCCTACCAGCCGGTGGAACGCACGCTGAAGCTCACGCGCAGTATCCTCGGCGTGATGGACCGCTTCAACCACCCCGTGACCATCGTGACGAAGTCGGCGCTGGTGCTGCGCGATCTCGACCTGCTGGTGCCGCTGGCGCAGCGCAACCTGGTGCGGGTGTGCCTTTCGATCACCACGCTGGACAACGCGCTGGCCCGCACGATGGAGCCTCGTGCCGCCGCACCGCATCGGCGCCTGCAGGCGATCAAGGAGCTGACCCGCGCCGGCGTTCCCTGCTCGGTGATGGCGGCGCCGATGATCCCGGGGCTGAACGACGCGGAGCTGGAGAAGATCCTGGAGGCCTCCGCCCAGGCCGGGGCGCGCACCGCGGGCTACATCCTGCTGCGGCTGCCGCATGAGCTGAAGCAGATGTTCGAGGACTGGCTGACCACCCACTTCCCCGATCGGGCGACGCGGGTGCTGGAGCTGATCCGCCAGACCCGGGCCGGGGCGTTGAACGAAGTGAAGTATGGCCAGCGCTTCACCGGTACCGGGGCCTATGCGGGTATGCTCGCCAGCCGCTTCACCCGCGCGGCGCGGCAATGGGGGATGGAGAAGGCCGAGCCGCTGGACTGCACCGCCTTCGCGGCCCCGCCGGGGGTGAAGGCCGGCTTTGCCGAGGCGCAGCTTTCGCTGTTCTGACCGGCGCCGCGCGCGGCAGGCATGCCGTGCCGCGGTTGTAAGGATCGATGGGCTCGGCGTATCTCGGCAGTGGATCGGGGCGCCGGAGAAACACACGCTATGACCACGCAGATGCGGCGCAACCTGCTGTTGCTGGCGGCCTGCCAGGCGATGGGCCAGGCGGTGAATACGATGATGTTCGCGGCCACGGCGCTGTCGGTGGCCACCTTCCTGCCGCAGCACCGCGAACTGGCCACCCTTCCGGTGACGATGCAGCACCTGGGCGTGATGCTGGCGGTGTTTCCCACGGCGCTGCTGATGCAGCGGTTTGGCCGCAGGCTGGGGTTCCGGGTGGGCTCCGTCACGGGGATGATCGGGGCGGGCATCTGCGCCTACGGGCTGGTGCAGGGCAGCATCCTGATCATGTGCGTGGGCGGGCTGATCCAGGGCTATGCGGTGGCCAGTTTGCAGATGTACCGCTTCGCCGCGGTGGAACTGGTGCCCGGGGCGATGCGGGCCAAGGCGATCTCCTGGGTGACGGCGGGTGGGATCGTGGCGGGGATCATCGGGCCGTCGTTGACCAACCTCACCTACGACACGCTGGTGCCGGTGTATCTCGGCACGTACGCCACCATGGTGGTGATGCACGTGGTGGTGTTCATCATCATGTCCGCGATCCGCTTCCCGGAGGTGCAGCCGGGCGAGGCGTCGGCGCCGCAGGGCGAGCAGCGGCCGTTGTGGCAGATCGCGATCCAGCCGAACTACGCGGTTTCGGTGATCACCGCGATGATCGCGTTCGGCACCATGTCTTTCCTGATGTCCGCGTCGCCGCTGGCGATCGTGGCCTGCGGGTTGCCGCAGACGGAAGCGCATCTGGTGATCTTCATGCATGTGATGGGCATGTTCGTGCCCTCCCTGTTCACCGGCAATCTGATCCAGCGCTACGGGACGATGCGGATCATGACGATTGGCGGGGTGATCCTGATCCTGGGGATCATTCCGGCGCTGATGGGCGTGGGCGAGTGGAATTTCCGGATTTCGCTGACGCTGATCGGGCTGGGGTGGAACTTCATGTTCGTGGGGGCAACGACGCTGGTGACGACGACCTATCGGCCGAGCGAGAGGGGCAAGGCGCAGGCGCTGAACGACTTCCTGATCTTTGGCGTGACGGCCATTTCCAGCTTCCTCGCCGGGTATCTGGAGGAGAAGCTGGGTTGGGCGGCGATCAACTGGATCGGGCTCGTGATGGTGGTGATCGCGCTGGCGGCGGTGGCGTGGCTGAGTGCGAGCAGCCGGAAGACGGCGGCGGCTTAGGCTAGTAACAGCCCGCCTCACGGGCGCGCTGGCGGACGAGGGCGAGAACGGACTCGCAGATGGGCATGGGGTGGCCGGTGACGGCGCCCAGCTCCACGACGGCGCCCAGGAGGGCGTCGATCTCCATGGGGCGGCCGCGTTCGAGATCCTGCAGCATGGAGGTTTTGTGCTCGCCGACTTCGGCCGCACCATCGATGCGTTTTTCGACGCTGATGGCGAAGCGGATGCCGAGGGATTCGGCGACGGCTTGGGCTTCCAGCATCATGGATTTGCACAGGGCGCGCAGGTCTGGGCGGCCGGTGATGGTGGCCAGGGTGGCGCCGGTGAGGGCGGAGACGGGGTTGAAGCAGAGATTGCCCCAGAGCTTGATCCAGATCTCGTCGCGGATGCGGGGGCGGACGGGGGCCTTGAGGCCCGAGGCGATCAGGAGCTTGGAGAGGGCTTCGACGCGCTCGGACCGGGTGCCGTCGGGCTCGCCGAGGGAGAAGCGGTCGCCGTAGCCGTGGGTGATCACGCCGGGTTCGGTGACCTCGGCGGCGGGGTAGACGACGCAGCCGATGGCCTGGCTGGGGGGGAGGATGGACCAGAGCTTGCCGCCGGGGTCGACGGATTCGACGCGGCGGTCGCGGTGGGGGGAGTCCAGGCCGTGGAAATACCAGTAGGGGACGCCGTTGATGGCGGTGATGAGGGCGGTGTTCGGGCCCATCATTTTCGCGATGTCGGGGGCGGCGCCGGGGAGGGAATGGGCCTTGAGGGTGACGATGACGTAATCCTGCGGGCCGAGTTCGGCGGCATTTTGGGTGGCGCGGGGGTGGACGGTGGTGCGGGTTTCGCCCTCCACGAGGGTGAGGCCGTTCGCCTGCATGGCTGCGAGGTGGGGGCCGCGGGCGACGACGGAGAGCTCGGCGCCGGCGGAGGCGAGCTTTACGCCCATCATGCCGCCGATGGCGCCGGCACCGAAAATGGCGATTTTCATGGCGAGGCATCCTCCGGGTGGGCTGGGGCGGCTTGGGGGTGCCAGGAAGCCTGAAGGTGGGGGAATGTTCAAGGGGTTGCGGGGGATTTTCCTATTTTAGTGGAATGGTTTGATTGTGGAACAATGAGGGCGCAGTTGGGCGCGGCGGCCTGGAAGGCGAAAAAACGGAATGGGGGGTGCGGGAGGGGGTGCGCGGGGCGCTGGGCCGGGCATGAGGTGCCGGGGTGGGCGAAGGGGAATACGGGCGGCGCGATGGGGGTGCGCGGCGTGGGGGCGGCCGGCGCGTGTTGCATCGGCGCGCGGGTGGCGGGTGCGAGACGGATTCGGGGCGCGCGGCGGGCGTGGGGGTGCCGGGTGGGGCGGGGGGTGGTGGGCGCGGTGCGCTTGGGCGGCGGGGGAAGGGCCGGGAGTTTGCCTTCGAGCCAGAGGTTCATCATCGCCTCGAACCTGGCGAGGATGCGGTTGACCTGGCGGACGATGAGGAAGCCGAAGAGGGCGCAGATCAGGCGTTCCAGCAGGTCTTGCGCGAGAGAGAGTCCCGGCGTGTGGTCGCTGGGGGGTGTGGCGGCGTGCTGGGCCTGTCCGGGTGTGAATGACATTTGTTAGTTATTTAGCGCGTCGGCGATGGCGGTGCAAGGGGGCGGTAGGAATTTTTTTAGCCGATGGCGTCCTGAATCTGTTTGCCGAGGGGCGGGCGGCCGGGTTCCTGCACGGTCATGAGGAAGAGGCAGGTTCCGGCGCTCTTGGCGGCCCAGAGGTCGCCCATGAGTTGCTTGGGCTGCGCGTCGGCCAGGAGGTGGGCGCCCTTGTGCTCGACGACGAGCAGGCGGCCATCGGTGAGTTCGGCGACGAAGTCGGGATAGAAATTGCCGTCGGCGAGGGGGATGGCGAAGCCGCGGCGTTCGAGGTTGCGAACCCAGTGCTTGACCTTGGGCTGCGTATCCAGCGCCTTGGCGCATTCGTATTCCTCGCCCTTGTTTTCCAGTTCGCCGATCTGGGGGTGGTAGTGCTTCTGGAACTGGAAGCGGCCTTCGTAGGTGCTGCGGTGGGGGTAGGGCTCGGCCGCGAAATCGTAGGCGAAGGCGAAGCTGGTTTCGACGGCGGCATTCGGGGCGAAGAGGGTGCGCTGGTGGGTGGCATTGGCGGCGGCGTGGCGGTGGCGTTCCAGCTTTTGGGCGAGGGCCTTGGCGAGGATGAATTTCCAGCGGACGAGGCCGGGGAGCGGGAGGCCGCGGTGGTCGACAAGATTGGCGATGACGCGGCGGACGAACTCGATCAGGACGGTTTGGGTGAGGTCGGGGCGGTGGAGGCGGCGTTCGAGCCAGATGCAGAGGTGCGAGATGGTCCAGCCGGTATCGACGAGATCGAGATCGAACTGCTCTGTGGTGGCGACGTGGCGTTCGGTGAGGCGGCCGGCGGTGTTGAGATCGACTTCCCACACGACGCCGGTTTCGGTGAGGTCGAATTCGGCGGCGGCGAGGGCGGGTGAATAGTCCAGCGGAGACCAGCCGATGGCCTCCATTGCTGTTTCGATATCGTATTTTTCTAGATTGCCTTCGAAACGGAAGGCGAGTTGGGGGACGCGGAAGGGGGTGCCGCGCTGGGCGGGGGCGGTGTGCTGTTGCCAGAGGACGCGGTGGCGGGTGGCGTGGGACTGGAGGGCGGCGCGGGCTTCGGGGGCCTTCACGGTGGCGGCGATGCGGGTGACGAGTTCCGCCGAGATGTTGCCGGTGAAGGTGACGCGGCTGCCGGTGGCGGTGCGCTCGATGGCGACGAATTGGCGTTCCTCCGGCGCGAGGAGGATGGCGGAGAGGTCTTCGGAGAGTTCGACGATGGTGGGGGGCGGGGCGGTGGGATAGGCACCGGCGCCGCCGGAAAGGGGGAGGGTGGCGGGTTCGATGACGGCGTGGGCTTCGGTGTCTTCAAAGCCCATGTCCACGAGGTGGTCGTGGAGCTGGCGGACGGCATCGGGCCAGGAGGTTCGGGCGACGTGGGCGTAGGCGCGGTTGAGATCAGGGTGGGTGCGGCGCGTGGCGTAGGGCATGCGCAGGACGCGGCCGAGAATCTGTTCCACGTCTTTCTTGGAGTGGACGGTGGCGGCGGAGCAGAAGACGTAGGCGAAAGAGCAGTCCCAGCCTTCCTTGAGGGCTTCGACGGTGACGACGTAGTCGATGGGGCAGGTGCGGGCGAAGAGGTCGATGCCGTCCAGCTCCTTCTGGGTGCCGGTGACGATGGCGATCTTCGCACGGTCGATGCCTTCGTGCTCGGTGAGGTGCTTGACGAGGACTTCCTGGGTGACTTCGCGGCCCTTTTCCTCCGCCTGGAAGAGGATGATGGGGCGGATATAGTCAGAATCGGCCTTGGCTATGTCGGCGAGGCGCTGGCGGGTGCGGATGCTGTCGCGGACGGCATCCTGCCAGGTGGGGTGTTCGGTGAGGCGGATGGGGAGCTTGATCATCTCCTCCGCCTTCAACTCCGTGGCGGAGACGTTGTGGAGGATGTTGCTGTCTTCCGCCGGGGTGGCAGTGAATTCGACGACGCAGGCGGCACCGATGCGCTGTAACACTTCGTTACTTAAAGCCGACATGTTGTTATGGGCTTCGTCGACGATGACGAGGGGGCGACGGAAGGCGAGCAGGTTGCGAAAGGAAGGCTTGATCATCCCAATCCGTTCGCCTGCATCGTAGCGTTCCATGTTGCGCGCGAGCGGGTTTATGGCGGCGAAGTGGGGTTCGAGGTTTTCGTTGTGGGCGTAGACCTTGCGGCCATCGGTGTTGGTGACGCGCAGGGTTTGCATGGTGGCGACGACGATGCAGGCGTTGGCGGCGAGGTCGGCGGGGGTGATCTGGGCGAAGTCGACGATATCGAAGATGCGGACGCGGCCGGCGAAGGCTTCGTGGAGGGTTTCGCGGTTGGGGTTGCCGGGCTTGCGGAGGGTATCGAGCGTTTGGCTGCGGATGGTGTTGGTGGGGACGAGCCAGAGGACGAGGGGGAATTCCTGTTCCAGGTAGGTGTCGGCGGCGAGTTTCACCGCGTGGGCGGAGAGGAGGGTTTTGCCGCCGCCGGTGGGGAGGCGGAGGCAGACATAGGGGATGGCGGGCAGGCCCTGGAGCGGGGCGTAGGGGCGCGGGTTGCGGATGCCGGGGCGCTCCATGCCGTTGAAGGCGGGGGCGGCGCCGAGGATACGGGCGGCG
>CAMDAM010000074.1 GCA_945888575.1 Asaia bogorensis
GGATCGCCGATCCGGAGTGGCACCCCCTATCCGCGCGCAAATGAAAGGGGTCTGGGGCCTAAGGCCCCAGCGGGATCCAAGGGCAGAGCCCTTGGTCGGGGTGCGGCGCGGAAGCCCCGGCCTACCCCTTCAGCCGTGCCAGGCTCAGCACCGTCGCCACCGCCGTCAGCGCTGCGCCGCACAGCACCGCCACTTCCGCTGCCGTGCCCACGCCGCGGCTTTGCAGCGCGCCGAAGACCAGCGCCACCACCGCGGCGCCCATGGTCTGGCCCAGCAGGCGGGAGGTGGAGATCATGCCGCTGCCTTGGCCGCTGCGCTCGCGCGGCACGGAGGAGATCAGCACGCGGTTGTTCGGCGTCTGGAACAGGGCGAAGCCGGCGCCGGTGATCACCATGCGCCAAGCCACGTCCCACCACGCAGCACCTGGCGCCAGCATGGCGATCGCCACCAGCCCCACCGTCATGAACGCGAGCCCGATACCGCCCAGCAGCCCGGCGGGAAACCGGTCTGACAGCGTGCCGGCGAAGGGGGAGATGATCATCACCGCCACCGGCCAGGGCGTCATCAACAGGCCGGTGCCGATCTCGCTGGCGCCGCCTGCGTGGAACAGGAAGGGCAGCGCGACGTAAGCACTGGTCTGCCCCATGTAGGAGCAGATGGAGGTGGCCACGGCGAGTGCGAAGGCCGGGCGGCGGAACAGGTCCACCGGCAGCATCGGCGCCGGCAGGGTCAGCTGGCGCTTCACGAACACCCAGCCCACCGCCACGGCGGCGGCCAGCAACGCGAAGCCCGGCAGCACCGCGGTGCCGTGCCCGAACCAGTCGAGCCCGGCGATGAACAGGCCCAGCGTGGCGGCGTTCAGCACGGCGCTGGGAATGTCGAACCGGTGCGCGCCGGGCGGCGTGGTGGGCAGGAAACGCAACGTGGCCATCGCCACCAGCCCCAGCGGCACGTTCACCAGGAACAGCCAGTGCCAATCCGCCACCGCCAGCACGGCCGCCGAGGTGGTGGGGCCCAGCGCGAGCGAGGTGGCCACCACCATCGTGTTCAGCCCCATGCCGCGGCCGAGTTCCGCGCGTGGGAAGATGGTGCGCACCAGGGCGGTGTTCACGCTCATGATCCCCGCGGAGCCGATGCCCTGCAGGATTCGCGCGGCCACCAGCGTTTGCAGGTCCGGCGCCAACGCGCACAATCCGGAGGCGATGGTGAACAGCACGATGCCGAAGCCGTACACCCGCCGGTAGCCGTAGATATCCCCCAGCGAGGAGAACGGAAGCAGCGAGACGCACACCACGATCTGGTAGCCGTTCACCACCCACACCGAGGCGGCCGGTGAAACCTGCAGTGCCTGGGCGATGCTGGGCAAAGCGATGTTGGGCAGGGAGGCGCCGAGCACCGACAGCGCCACGGCCAGCGTGAGGGTCAGCATCGCGCGCGCCCGGGGGCCGGGCGGCAATCCGTCGGTTGCTTGCATTCCGCCGTCTTCCCCCGCCTGCGCCCTGCACACAATACCCCGCATTGCGCACCCGCCCTGCCCGCGCCATCCTGCCGGGAACGATGAAGGAGAGGCTGCCATGTCCCGGATCGACCGGCGAACCGCCCTGACCCTGGCCGGCGCCAGCGCGCTCGCCATGCCCGCGCTGCGCACTGCGCGCGCCCAAGCGAAGAAGCTGGTGTTCGGCGGCTCCATTCCGCTCTCGGGCGGTGCCGCGGAAACCGGCCTCAACGTGAACAACGGCTACCTCACCGCGGTGAAGTACCTCAACGAGCAGGGCGGCGTCGACATTGCCGGCACCAAGTACCAACTGGAGCTGCGCCTGTTCGACGATGCGTCGGACCCCTCGCGCGCCACCACGCTGATCCAGCGCCTGCTGGACGACAACGTGGATTTCTTCCTCGGCTCCTTCGGCAGCAACATCGTGCTGCCCACGGCGGCGATCACGGAACGGGCGGAAAAGCCCATGGTGCAGGCCGGCGGCGGCAGCGACCAGATCTTCAACCAGGGCTACCAGTTCGTTTTTGGCATGTTCCCGCGCGCCACGCGCCAGTTCCAGTCCACCGTGGCCTTCTTCAAAACGCTGAACCCGCAGCCCAAGACCTTCAGCGTGATCGCCACCAACGACGCGTTCTCGAAAACCTTCGCGGCGGGGATCGTGAAGGACTGCCAGGCGGCCGGCTACCAGCTGATCGAGAACTACCTGCTGCCGGAACAGATTTCCGATGCCTCCTCCGTGCTGTCCTCCGTGCGCAGCAAGACGCCGGACATGTTGCTGTGCGCCATGCACGACCAGAACTCGCTGCTGATCGCGCGCCAGATGATCGCCACCGGCACCAATGTGGGCCTGCTGTTCCAGGGCCTCGGCCCGCAGCTGGCCTCCTACCGGGAGGCGCTGGGCAAGCACGCCAACGGCATCTTCTATTCCACGTATTGGGACCAGCGCACCACCTGGAAGGACCCGTTCTTCGAGAGCCCCGGCAAGTTCGCCGAGTACTACGCAAAGAACGTCACCCGCCCGATCGCCTATCACGTCGCCGCCGGGGCCGCCTGCATCATCACCTACGTGACGGCGATGCAGGCCGCGCGCAGCATCGATCCCGTGAAGGTGCGCGATGCCCTGGCCGCCACCGACCTGGAGACGCTGTATGGCCGGGTGAAGTTCACCAAGGAGGGTGACGGCGATGCCGTCGCCATGGGCCCCTCGGTCGGCCAGGTGCTGAAGAGCGCGGGCGAGGTGGTGTACCCCGCCGGCGGCAAGACGGCGGAGCTGCTGTGGCCGGTGCCGGCGTGGGACAAGAAGAGCTGATCGCCTTGCCGAACACCGCGCGCGGGGCGGGCTGAATGCTCGCCCTGCAAACCATCCTCGATGGCCTGGTCCTCGGCGGGCTCTACGCGCTCGCCGCGGTGGGGTTCTCGCTGATATTCGGCGTGCTGGGCGTGGTGAACCTGAGCCACGGCGCCATCGTGCTGATCGGCGCCTACTTCACCTGGTTTGCCTGGCACACCACGGGGCTCGATCCGCTGCTGTGCATCCCGCCGGTGATGCTGGTGCTGTTCGGGCTTGGCTACATCTACCAGCGCGGGTTGATCCAGCTGGCGGTGGACCGATCCTCCCTGCTCGCCTCCATGCTGGTGACGTTCGGCGTGGCGCTGATGCTGCGCAACGCGCTGGTGCTGGCCTTCTCGCCGGATTTCAAATCCATCTCGCCGGGCTGGGCCTTCAGCTTCCTGCGGCTGGGCCCGCTGACGGTTGATCTCGTGCGGATTTCGGCGCTGGCTGCCAGCCTCGCACTGCTGGGAGCGCTCGCCTACGTGCTGAACCGCACCCGCATCGGCCGCGTGATCCGCGCCACCGCGCAGCAGGAACTGGCAGCCCGGCTGTGCGGCGTGAACGCGCGCCATGTCTATGCCGTGACGTTCGGGGTCTCCGCCGCCTTTGCCGGGGCGTCGGGCGCGATCCTCGGCATCGTGCTGCCCTTCTCGCCGCCGGACGAAGCGAACTGGACGCTGAATGCGTTCGTGGTGGTTGTTCTTGGCGGCGTCGGCTCGCCCTCCGGCGCGCTGCTGGGCGGGTTGCTGCTCGGGCTGATCAGCACCGCCACCTCCCAGCTGATCGGGCCGGCCTTCCCCAACGTGATGATGTTCTTGATCCTGGTGCTGATGCTGATGGTCCGCCCCGCCGGCCTGCTCGGCAACGCGTTCGCGGGAACGCGCTGAGATGCTGCGCGAAGCCATAGGCCGGGAACGCTGGTGGATCCCCGCCGCCCTGCTCGGCCTCGCCGTGCTGGCCTGCGTGCCCTTCGTGCTGATGCCGTTTCACGTGCGCGTGGGCCAGCTGATCCTGCTCTCCACCGCGCTCGGCCTGGCCTGGACGTTGCTGGGCGGTTTCGCGGGCTACTGGAGCTTCGGCCACACCGCCTTCATCGGCCTGGGCGCCTTCGCCGCCGGGTTGTTCGAAACGCAGATGCTTGGCACCCCGTTCATGCGCGCCCAGCCATTGCTGGGCCTCGGCCTCGGACTGCTGGTGGGCATGGGCGCCTGCGCCGTGGTGGCAGGCGCCGTGGCATGGCCAATCCTGCGCCTACGCGGCATCTACTTCGCCGTGGCCATGCTGGGCGTGGCCCAGGTGCTGTCGGAGCTCACCAATTCGATCGACGCCTTCAAGGGCTCGATGGGCCTGGTGTTTCCCCGCATCCCCGCCTTCGGCCTGCGGCAGGAGGCGGTGTTCTACTACCTGCTGCTGATCGCCACCGCGATCATCTTGGCCATCGCGTTTGCGGTGAAGAACGCCCGGATCGGCCACGGCCTGGCCGCGATGCGGGAGGATGAGGACACCGCCCGCATGCTCGGCGTGCCGACGGACCGTTACAAGATCACCATGTTCGTGCTCTCGGCCACGCTCACCGGGGCGCTCGGCGTGATCTATGCCCACTCGCTGGGCTACATCACCACCGGATCGGTGTACCGCACGGATTTCTCGCTCAACATGATCGTCTACAACCTGTTGGGTGGGATGGGCACGCTGATCGGGCCGATGATCGGATCGGTCATCATGGTGGTGCTGACGCAGGTGATCCTGGGCGGCTTCCTCAACCTGCACATGTTCCTCACCGGCGCCATGCTGGTCGCCCTGGTGCTGGCCGCGCCGCGCGGGATCGTCGGCACCTGGCTGGCCTTCCGCCGCCGCCGCCGGGATGCCGCGGCATGAAGCCTGCCATCCTGGAGCTTAAGGGTGTCACCAAACGCTTCCGCGGCCTCGTCGCCACGGATGATGTCTCCCTGCGCGTGGAGCCCGGCACCATCACCTCGCTGATCGGCCCGAACGGCGCCGGCAAGTCCACCATCTTCAACCTCGTCACCGGCTACCTGCCGCCCAGCGCCGGCGAAATCCTGTTCCACGGCGAGCCCATCTCCGGCCAGAGCACCGTGGCCATCGCGCGGCGCGGCATTGCCCGCGCCTTCCAGATCGCCAAGCCGTTCCCGGAAATCACCGTCCACGACAACGTCCGCATCGGCGCCCTGTTCGGCCGCGACGGCCCGCGCGACGTGGCCGCCGTGACCGAAGCCGCGCTCGAAACCGCGGGCCTGGAAGATTTCGCCGACCGCCCCGCCGGCGACCTCACCGTGGGCTATCTGCGCCGCCTGGAACTTGCCCGCGCCATCGCCGCCCGCCCGGTGCTGTTGCTGGCCGACGAACCCTGCGCCGGCCTCAACCCGGCGGAGACCGAGGAAATCTGCGACATCCTGCGCCGCGTGCGCGATCGTGGCACCACGGTGTTCCTGGTGGAGCACGACATGGAAGCGGTGATGCGAATCTCGGACCGCATCATCGTGCTGGATGCCGGCGCCAAGATCGCCGAGGGCACCCCCGACGAAATCTCCGCCGACCCGAAAGTGATCGCGGCCTATCTGGGCACGCCCGAGGAAACCTGACCCGCCCCCGGTGTCACACAAACATCGGCCAAGCGTCGCACGCGCGCCATCGAACCATTGCTAAACGCGCGCCACCCAAGGGGAGCCGCAGCGATGGCCAAGCCGATCCACTTCGTTCACATCACCGACCTGCACATCGTCCACGGCGACCATCCGGAACCCGCCGTGCGCTCCGACACCGAGGCGACGCTGCGCACCGTGCGGGCGCAGATCGAGGCGATGGCCCCCCGCCCCAGCTTCGTCGCCGTCAGCGGCGACCTCACCAACCACGGCGATGTCGAATCCTTCCAGCTCCTGCGCAGCATCATGGAAGGCCTGCCCATCCCGGTGATCTACGGGCTCGGCAACCACGACAGCCGGCCGGGCTTCTATGCCGGCATGGGCATCGCCACCAACGACCCCACCGCCCCCTATGACCACGACGTGGCGATCGACGGCCTGCACGTGATCACGCTCGACACCAGCGAGCCCTACCGCATCGGCGGCACGCTGGAAGACGGCCAGTTCGAGTTCCTGGCCGACGCGCTGGACCGCCACCCCGGCCTGCCCAAGCTCATCATCATGCACCACGCCCCGGCGCTGGATTTCGAGCCGGACTGGGAATGGGAAAGCCTGTCCTTCACCGCCACCGAGCGCCTGGCCGCCCTGCTGCCGAACCGCGGCGTGATCGGCATCCTCTCCGGCCACATCCACCAGGACCGTGCCGGGCTGTGGCACGGCATCCCGCTTTTCGTCGGCATGGGCCAGCATTGCGCGGTCGATCCGCTTTTCGCCGGCGAGGGCATCCGCTCCGTCAGCGGCACCTCCATCTCGCTCGGCACCCTGCGCGACAGCGGGCTGACCATCACCTACGCCCCGCACGCCTCCGCGCGCACCGAGGTCGGCGGCCATACGCTGGAAACGCTGCGCGCCTACGAAGCCAGGCTGCGCAGCAAGGGCTGAGGCAGCCCTACAGCACGAACCACCCGGCATCGAGCGGCCCGGCCGCGCGCACCAGCAGCGTGAGGTCGGCCACCGCATCGCCGTTCACGTCGCCCTGCACGCGCTGCACTGCGCCTTCGGCCTGCCAGCGCAACTGCCCGGCCACGCCGCTGAACGCCGCCGTGCCGATGAAGGCGAAAGCATCGTTCGCCACCGTCCCTGCCACGGCATCGATCCACAAGAGTTCAATCACCTCGCCCTGCGCCCGGTTCACATCTTCCAGCGCGGTCAGCGACTGCGCGGCCGGCCCCAGCGCCGTGGGAAAGAACCGGAACACATCCACGCCGCCCTTGCCGTACACCGTGTCCAGCCCGCCGCCGAGCACGAATACATCCGGCGCCTCGCTCCCGGCCAGGAACTGGCTCGCCGCGGTGCTGACGAAGTCGTCGTTCATGATCACCCCGGTCGCGGACGCCACCCCCAGCGAAACCCCCGCCTGCGGGTTGGCCAGCGTTACGGAGAAGGCGTCGTTCAGTTCCTGCGCCAAATCCCCAACCACCGGCACCGCCACGCTCGCCAGGCTCTGCCCCGGCGCGAAATGAAGGTGCCCACGCGGAAGCACGCCGCCCACGAAATCGCCCGCCACGGCTGGCACCGTGCCGGGGACGCTGCCGGCGCCCACCACCCAATCCACCCCGGCCGCGCGCGACAGATCGCCGCTGCGCGTCACGGTGAAGGTGAACATGGTGGTGCCGCTCGGCCCTTCCCCACGCTGCGCGGCGTCGCGCGCGATGGAAAGCGTCCCGCTGCCCGGCGCATCATCGTCCCAGATCAGCCCGGTGGCGCTTGCGGTGCCGATCGTCACCGCCTGGGCGGGGTTGGACAGCACCACCGTGAAGCTCTCGTTCAACTCCACCGCCGCATCGCCGGCCACCCGCACGGTGATGGTCTGGCTGGTCTGCCCCTCTGCGAAGGACACCACGCCGGAGGGCAGCACGCCGCCCACGAAATCCGCGGCCACTGCCGGCACCGTGCCGCCCAGGCTGCCCGGGCCCACCGCCCAGTCCGCCACCGCGCCCAGGAAGGTGCTGCCGGTGCGCGTGACCAGGAAGGTGAACGCCGCCGTCCCGCTCCCGCCCTCCGCCCGCCCGGCCTGCAGCGGCGCGATCGACAGCGTGCCGCGGCCCACCACATCGTCGGACAGGATCCGGACGATGGGCGCATTGGTGCCGATGGTGGCCCCGCCGGTCGCGTCGGCCAGCACCAGGCGGAACGATTCGAAGGGCAGATCCACCATCCGGTCGCCGGCCACCGCCACCGCGACCCGCCGCGTGGACTGCCCGGGCGCGAAGGTCACGGTCCCCGCCGGCAGCACGCCACCCGCGAAATCGGCCGCATCCGCCGGATAATATCCCACCCCCGCCACGCTCCAGCCCACCGCGTGCGCCACGGAGAGATCCCCGGTCCGCACCAGCGAGAAGGTGGCGGTCACGGTGCCGCGGTCACCCTCCACCACATCGAAGCCGGTGCCGCCCACCGAAATCCGCGCATCGTCATTGCGGATCCGCCCCCAGGCCGAAGCGGGGCCCAGCGCCACCCCGGGCGACGGGTTCGTCAGCGTCACGGTGAAGCCGTCATCGGTCTCGATCGCGCTGTCGCCGATCGCCGCCACGATGATCGTCGCCTCCCGCTCCCCCGCGGCGAAGCTGACCACCCCGGCCGGCAGCGCACCGCCGAAATCGGCCGCGATCGCAACATTGGCGGCCGGCGCGCCGCCGCCCGACACGCCCCAGCGCGCCTGCGCCGGCAGGCTGGCATCGCCGCTGCGCGTGACGGTGAAGCGGAACAGCGAGGCCAGCGGCCCGGTCCCTTCCCGCAGATCCGCCTCCTGCGCCGCGATCGACAGCGTGCCGCTGCCCATCCTGTCGTCATCGACGATCCGGCCGAGCCTTCCGCCGGGCGCGAGTGTCGCCCCCTCCGTGGGTGCCGACAACTCCACGTAGAAAAGCTCGTTGGCCTCCGCCACCGTATCGCCCGCGATCGGCACGACGAAGCTGCGCACCGTCTCGCCGGGCGCGAAGCTCACCACGCCCGCCGGCAGCACGCCGCCCACGAAATCCGCCGCCGACGCCGCCTGCGCGCCATCGCCGGCCACCGACCACGCCACGCCATGCGCGCGCGAAAGGTCGCCGCTGCGGGTGATGGTGAAGATCGCGGTCGCCGACCCCGCCTGGCCCTCCACCAGATAGGTGTATCCGCCGCCGAGCGTCAGCAGCGCGTCGTCGTTGCGGATCGTGCCCACCGCGGCCGCGGTGCCCAGCGCCACGCCCGGCACGGGTTGGGACAGCGCGACGGTGAAGCCCTCGTCGCCCTCCAACGCGCTGTCGCCGAGAACGGGAATGCTGACAACCACGCTGGTCTCGCCGGGCGCGAAGGAGACCACGCCCGCCGGTAACAGGCCGCCGGCGAAATCCTCGGCCGACACATCGCCGCCGCTCACCGCCCAGTTGGCCATCGCCTGCCCACTGGCATCGCCGCTGCGTGTTACCGTGAAGGTGAAGCCGGTGCTGCCGCCCTGCCCTTCCGCCCTGTCCGCCTGCGTTGCCGCGATCGACAGCACGCCGCTGCCGGCGCCGTCATCGTTCAGGATCGTGCCATACGTCCCCGCGGCGTTGATCTCCGCCCCGTCCGAGGGGTTGGACAACCGCACGCTGAATCCCTCGCTCTGCTCCAGCACCGTGTCGCCGGCAATCGGCACCGCGATCGTCTGCCGCGCCACGCCCGGCGCGAAGGTCAGCACGCCCGCCGGCAACACCCCGCCCACGAAATCCACCGCCGAAGCCCCCGCCACGCTCCAGGCCACCGTATGCGCCCGCGCGACATCGCCGCTGCGCGATACGGTGAAGGTGGCCACCGCACTGCCGCTGTTGCCCTCGATCACGCGCGCATTGGCCTCCGCGATCGACAGGAACGCGGTTTCGTCGTCGTCGAGGATCACCCCCAGCGCCGATGGCGTGTCGATCCCCGCGCCGCCGAAGGGATCGGACAGCAATACGGCGAACAGCTCCGTCCCTTCGTCCAGCGTGTCGGCCAGCACCGGCACGCTCAGTGTCAGGCTGGTCTGCCCCTCGGCGAAGGTCACCACCCCGCTCGGGAACACGCCGTCCGGGAAATCCGCTTCACTTGCCGGGGGCCCTTCCGGTGCCACCGCCGGCACCACCCGCCATGCCACGCCGATCCCGCCGGCGTAGTTGATGCCGGTGCGTTCCAGCGTGAAGGTGAACGCCGTGGTGCCGCCGCTGCCTTCGGACTGCCTGGCACCACCGGCCGAGAACCCGATGCTGTTGGCATCGTCGTTGCGGATGCTGCCTGCCGCCACCGGCAGCTCGATGCTCGCCCCCGGGGAGGGGTTGGACAGCACCACGGCGAAGCCCTCGTCGAACTCGCTGCGCCCATCGGCCAGCACCGCCACGCTGAACGACACGCTCGCCTGCCCCGGCGCGAAGCTCACCGTGCCGAAGCTCGCCCCGAAATCCGCCGCATCGGCCGCCCAGAAGCCCAAGGCGCCAGGCATGCCAACAACCGACCAGTCCACACTCGCGGCCCCGGCGATGTCGCCGCTGCGCAGCACCCGGAAGGTGAAGGGGGTGGCCCCGCTGCCCGTCCCTTCGTTGCGCCAGGCATCGACAGGCACGACCGACAGGACACCTGCCATCACCCGCTCCTATCGGCCCAGGAAGGCCCGCCGCACATAGTCGTTGCCCAGCAATTCCTCGCCGGTGCCGCCCAGCACGGTGGCACCCTTTTCCATCACGTAGCCGCGGTGGGCGATCTTCAGGCTCTGGTGCACGTTCTGCTCCACCAGCACGATCGCCACGCCC
Source organism: Asaia bogorensis (assembly GCA_945888575.1). Taxonomy (GTDB): domain Bacteria; phylum Pseudomonadota; class Alphaproteobacteria; order Acetobacterales; family Acetobacteraceae; genus CAMDGX01. The sequence continues at coordinate 10,234 of CAMDAM010000074.1, forward strand.
TCCTCCGCGATCGCCGCGATCAGCCGGAACAGCTCCTGGACCCGGATCGGCGCCAGGCCCAGCGAGGGCTCATCCAGGATCATCAGCCGCGGCGCGCTCATCAGCCCGCGCGCGATCGCCAGCATCTGCTGCTCGCCGCCGCTGAGCGATCCCGCCCGCTGCGCCCGCCGCTCCGCCAGGCGCGGAAACAACGTGAAGCTGTGCTCGATGGCGCGGGCCACGCTCGCCGCCGGCTGGGTGAACCCGCCCATCTGCAGGTTCTCCTCCACCGTCATCAGCGGGAAAACCAACCGCCCCTCCGGCACCAGCGTGATGCCGCGCTTCACCACCACGTGGCTCGGCTGGCCCTCGATCGCCGCGCCATCGAACCGGATGGTGCCCGCCCTGGCCCGCAGCGCGCCGGCCACCACCTTCACCGTGGTAGACTTCCCCGCCCCGTTCGCCCCGAGCAGCGCCACCACCTCGCCGCTGCCCACCTGGAACGACACGTCCCGCACGGCCGCGAGGCCATTGTAGGAATAGGCGAGGTTGGAAACCTCCAGCAGCATGGCGGCTTGGTTCATCCGGCGATGATAGCGCAATCCCCCCGCGTGGGAAGTCAGGGCCGCACCCCCGGCGTTTCCACCTTCAACCCCGCCGCCCGCGCGGCGAGGTACAGCTCCAGATCCCCCAGCAGCGCATCATCCCGCCCCAGCGGCTCCGCCCGCACCCCCACCAGGCAGGCGCGCAGCCGGCGATGCAGCGAGCCCATCCCCTGCCATTCCAGCCGATAGATCGGATAGGCGTTCGCATGCCCCTGCGGAATCCGGCTGCCAGCCAAGGATTGCCCAGCCAGCTGGTCATGGCACTGCGCGCAGGAAAGGTTCAGCTGCCCCTGCCGCAGCCGGAAGAACGCCTCCCCGCGCGCCACCGCCTCCGCCGCCGCACCAGACACCTCCACCGCCACCGGCATCCCGCGCGACTGCATCCCCACCAGCGCCGTGATGCCCAGCAGCGCATCGCTCTCCGGCGCCAGGGCCGGCGCGCCCTGGAAATCCGTGCGGCACAGATTCACCCGCTGCTCCAGCGTCACCACCCGCCCGCGCGCCGCATCGAACTCGGGGAAGCGCGCCGCCACCCCGCGCATTTCCGCCGCGGCGCCGTGGCAATCCGCGCAACTCTTGCCCGCCTCGCCCACGCGCCGGCCCCACAGCGCCTCGCCCTGCTGCACCCACAGGAAGGCGGGGTTGGCCATGTCGTCATCCTGCATGGCCCGCACCTGCGGCCCCGCATCGTCGTAGCCCGAACGCCTCTCCTGAGCCGCCGCCGCCCCCACGAGCAACAGAAGGCTAAGCCACGCGGATATCCACACGCTCGCGCGCCTCCACCCCCTGGTCGTCCACCCAGCGCAGTTCCATCGTTCCGCTGCGCACCAGCTTCGCCGAAAATGCCAGATACGGATTGGCCGAGATCGCCGGCTGCAACGTGGCGGAGAACACCTCCTCCCCATCCACCGTGCAGAAGAAACTGTGGATGATGTCGCGCGGCACCACATTGCCCACGGCATCGCGCCGGAACCCTGTTTCCATCACGTGCTGGATCAGGATGCGCACCTCGAACGGCACGCCCGCCTTCACCTCGCGCGGCACATTCAGCAACGGCTTCACTGCCATCCCGCCCTCCTAATCGTCCAGGCAGGCAGAAAGCGTGACCAGCACGCTCACCGTATCCTGCCAGCACGACCCGTCCGCGAACACCGCCACCGCCGTGACGGTCTGGCTCGTCGCCAGCCTTATCCTTGTTGCCACCTTCGGCACGCCAGCCAGGGGCCCGAACCGGAAATGCGCCACGCCGGGCCGCGGATTGCCATCGGCGAACACATGGAAATCGGTCAGCACCGCGCCCGCCGGCACGTCATCGCCCAGCGACACGGTCATCCCCACCGCGTTGCCGTTCTCCACCAGCTCCGGCACATCCAGCTTCACCCGCCCGCGCTTCGGCGACACGCCACCGGTGATCGCCTGCACCAGCCCGGCCACCTCGTCGGGCTTCGCCCCCGCACCCGAGGGAACCAGCGCGCCGGCCGAGGCCGCCACCACGAAGACCCGCCGCGACAGCATCACTGCTCCTTCAACGTCATCAGGAACGCCACCGCATCCTCGATCTGCTGCGCCGTCAGCACGCTGCGGTCCTGGAATGCGCGCCCCACCCGCACCAACCCTTCCACCCGGTAATAGGCCGGCATCACCGTCTCCTCGTTCACCACGGAAGGGTCCACCAGCCGCAGCCGGATCTGCCCTTCCGTCAGCCGCTCTCCTACCCCGCGCAGGTCGGGCGCAATGCTCGCCGGCAACCGCTCCTCCGGGAATGGCCCGGCATGGCACAGCACGCAGGTTCCAACCTGCCGGCTGGCCACCACCGCCCGCCCCCGTGCCACGTCACCCGGCACATCGGTGAGCGGGGCCGGAATGGCATCGCCCACCACCTCGAACCCGGCGGCGGCGGCGGGAAACGCCACCACCGCCGCGATCAGCGCAGCCCTCAAGCGTGCGACAAGTCGTGATGCTTCAGCGGCAGCGAACGGATGCGCTTGCCCGTCGCCGCGAAGATCGCGTTCAGCACCGCCGGCGCGGCCACGGCGATGGTCGGCTCGCCCACCCCGCCCCAGAACCCGCCAGACGGCACGATCACCGTCTCCACCTTCGGCATCTGCTCCAGCTTCATCACCTCGTAGGTGTCGAAGTTGCCCTCCACGATGCGGCCCTTCTCCACCGTGTTCTCGCTGGTGAACAACGCCGACAGCCCATAGACGAAGCTGCCTTCCACCTGCGCCGTGATCTGGTCCGGGTTCACCGCGTAGCCGGGGTCCGTCGCCGCCACAATGCGATGGATCTTCAGCTCGCCCGCCTTGGAAACCGAAACCTCCGCCACCGCCGCGGTGTAGCTGCCGAAGCCGTAGTTGACGCACACGCCGCGGAAGATGCCCGGGGCCGCCGGCTTGAAGTAGCCGGCCTTCTCCACCGCCGCTTCCATCACCGCGCGCAGCTTCGGCATCTGGCCCAGGAGGGTGCGCCGGAATTCCACCGGGTCCTTGCCGGCCGCATGCGCCACCTCGTCGATGAAGCACTCCATGTAGATGGCGTTCTGGTTGTGGTTCACCCCGCGCCAGAACCCCACCGGCACATGCGTGTTGCGCATCGCATGGTCGATCATGATGTTCGGGATCGCCTGGTAGCCGAACTCCTCCTTGTTCCAGCCCTGGAACTGCACCGGGTCCGCCCCGCCCGCCAGCCGCGCCGGCGCCAGGTGCGCCAGGATGGACTGGCCGGAAATCCGGCCGTGCAGCGCCACCAAATTGCCCTGCGCATCGAGCCCCGCCGACATCTTCGCCATGGTGATCGGGCGGAAGAAGCCGTGCTGCATGTCCTCCTCGCGCGACCAGATCATCTTCACCGGCCGCCCCGGCACCTGCTTGGCGATCCGCACCGCCTGGGTCACGTAGTCCTGCTGCCCGCGCCGGCCGAACCCGCCGCCCAGGTGATGCTTGTTCACCTTCACATTGGCCAGCGGCACGCCCGCCGCCTCTGCCGCCGCAGCAAGGGAGGCATCGCCGTTCTGCGAGGAGACCCACACCTCGATGTTGGTCCCGTCCCACTTCGCTGTGCAGGTCATCGGCTCCAGCGTGGCGTGGTTGAGGAACGGCGTGCCGTAGGTCGCCTGCACCACCTTCGCCGCACCCTTCAGCCCGGCCTCGGCGTCACCCTGCTTGAGGCCGACAAAGGCCTCCTTGGCATCGAGCCCGCTTTCCAGGTGCTTGGCGATGCTGGCCGAGTTCACATTCGCATTCGGCCCCTCATTCCAGGTGATCGGCAGCGCCTTCAGCGCCGTCTGCGCCTGCCACCACTTGTCCGCCACCACGGCGATGGTGCTGTCATCCACCCGCAGCACGTGGCGCACGCCCGGCATGCCCATCACCTTCGCCGCATCGAAGCTGCCGATCTTGCCGCCGAACACCGGGCACTGCGCGATGGAGGCGCACAGCATCTCCGGCAGCACAAGGTCGATCGCATAAACCAGCTTGCCCGAGAGCTTCTCGACCGTATCCAGCCGCTTCACGCCCTTGCCGACGATCTTCCATTCGCTGGGCTGCTTCACCGCCACGTTGCCAGGCACTGGCAGCTTGGCCGCCGCGGCCGCCACCTGGCCATAGCGCAGCGTCCGCCCACTGGGCTTGTGCGTCACCACGCTCTCGCTGGCGCTGCACTCACCCACGGGCACGCCCCACTGCGTCGCCGCGGCCTGGATCAGCATGGCCTTTGCCGCCGCGCCGCCCTTGCGCACATACTCCACCGAAGCGCGAATGCCGCGGCTGCCGCCGGTGGACATGTCGCCCCAGGCGCGCTTGTTCGCCTGGTTCACCTCGGGCGCGATGTACTCGGCCTGAACCTTCGCCCAGTCAGCATCCATCTCGTCCGCCACCAGCTGCGCCAGCCCGGTCAGCGTGCCCTGCCCCATCTCGGAGCGCGCGATGCGCACGATCACGCGGTCATCCGGCATCACCACCGCCCAGATGCCCACTTCCACGCCGCCCGCCGCCGTGGCCGCGGAATTCGCCACCTGCGCTTGCGCCGCCGGGATCTTCCAGCCCAGCGAGAACCCGCCCGCCACCGCCGCCGCCGTTCCAAGGAAGAAGCGGCGACCCAACCCTTTGATCTCGTTCATTGTCCCGCTCCCCCTCAGGCCGCGCCGTCGCGCGCGGCGTCGTGGATCGCCGCCTTGATGCGCTGATAGGTGCCGCAGCGGCAGATGTTCTGCATCGCCGACGTGATGTCGTCGTCGGTCGGCTTCGGCACCGCCTTCAGCAGCGCGGCGGCGGCCATGATCTGGCCGCTCTGGCAATAGCCGCACTGCGGCACCTCATGCGCCAGCCACGCCTTCTGCACCGGGTGCGAAAGCCCATCCGGCGACAGCCCCTCGATCGTCACCACCTTGCCCGCGCCCACATCGCCCAGCGCCACGGAGCAGGACCGCAGCACATCCCCATCGATATGCACGCTGCACGCCCCGCACACGCCGGCGCCGCAGCCATACTTGCTGCCGGTCATGCCCAGCCATTCGCGCAACACCCACAGCAGCGGTGTATCTGCCGGCGCGTCCACATCATGAACACGCCCGTTCACGTTCAGCTTGATCATCCCGGCCCCCTTTGCGGCGCTATTCCCGAGCGGCTATATCGTTCCGCTTGGGTCTCATTATGCCCTAGTGTGGCCACGCCGGCACGGCTTTCAACCCCCCGATGCCTTGACACCGCCGCCCCCCGGCAGGAGCCTCCCGCGCCGAGAACTGCCGGGAGAAACGCCGATGTCCGCCACCACCGACCGCCGCAACGCGCTCCCGGACCACGAGCTGACCTTCGACGAATCCCGCCGCCGCATCGCCGAGGCCTCCAAATACCTCGCCGGCGGCGTCTCCTCGAACTTCCGCCTCGGCATCTCCCCCACCCCCCTGGTGCTGGAACGCGGCGAAGGCGCCTGCCTGATCGACGCCGACGGCAACCGCCTGATCGACTACTACCTCTCGATGGGCCCGATGATCCTGGGCCACAACCCGGCCGACGTGATCGCCGCCGTGAAGGCCCAGCTCGACCGCGGCATCCTCTACGGCGGCCAGTCCGGCCTGGAAGCCGAAGCCGCGCGCCTGGTGTGCGAAATGGTCCCCTGCGCCGAACGGATGCGCTTCTGTTCCTCGGGCTCCGAAGCCGTGCAGGCCGCGTTGCGCATCGCCCGCGCCGCCACGGGCCGCCGCGTGGTGGTGAAGTTCGAGGGCCACTACCATGGCTGGTTCGACAACGTGCTCTGGTCCACCACCCCGCCCCCCGGCGCCACCGGCCCGGTCGCCGGCAGCCGCGGCCAGATCATGGATGCGGCGGTGGACATCGCCGTCCTGCCCTGGAACGACGCGGCGGCGCTGGAAGCCCGCCTCGCCCAGGGCGACGTCGCCATGGTCATCATGGAAGCCGCCATGTGCAACCAGGGCAGCATCTTCCCCAAGGCCGGCTACCTCGAAGCCGCCCGCGAAGCCTGCACCAAATACGGCACCGTGCTGGTGTTCGATGAGGTGATCACCGGCTTCCGCGTCGGCCCGGGCGGCGCCCAGCAGAAATTCGGCGTCACGCCCGATCTCGCCACCTTCGCCAAGGCGATCGCCAACGGCTTCCCCGTTGCCGCCATCGCCGGCCGCGCCGACCTGCTCGATGAACTCGCCAAGGGCGTCATGCACGGCGGCACCTATAACGGCCAGGCCATCACCATGGCCGCCACCGTCGCCACCCTGAACCGCCTGCGCAAGCCAGAGACCTGGGAAGGCCTCAA
>CAMDAM010000075.1 GCA_945888575.1 Asaia bogorensis
CGGCGGGGGGGACCCTGACGGCGGCGCCGTCAGGTTCCCCCCCGCCGAAGGCGGAACAAACATATGCGGGTCCAGGGGCCGCTGGCTCCTGGCGGGGTGCAGGGGCAGAGCCCCTGCGGGATCGTGAAGCGAGGCTCTCACGCCAACCGCTCCAGCCACCTCTTTGCCTGGGCGGCCACGTTGGCGGGGGCGGTGCCGCCGTAGACGGAGCGCGAGGCGACGGAGGCGTCTACGGTGATGACGTTGAAGATATCGGCGGTGATGCCGGGTTCTTCGGCTTGCATGTCCGCCAGGGTGAGTTGGCTGAGGTCGATGCTGCGGGCTTCGGCGGTGGCGACGAGGCGGCCGGTGACGTGGTGGGCGGTGCGGAAGGGGAGCTTCAGCACGCGGACGAGCCAGTCGGCGAGGTCGGTGGCGGTGGCGAAGCCGGAGCCGGCGAATTCGCGCATGCGTTCGGTGTTCGGCGTCATGTCCCGCACCTGGCCGGCGGTGGCGGCGAGGCAGAGGGCCCAGGCTTCGGCGGCGTCGAAGACCTGTTCCTTGTCTTCCTGCATGTCCTTGGCATAAGCGAGCGCCAGGCCCTTCATCACCGTGAGCAGGCCGACCAGGGCGCCGTTGATGCGGCCGGTTTTCGCGCGGACCAGCTCGGCGGCGTCGGGGTTGCGCTTCTGCGGCATGATCGAGCTGCCGGTGGTGAAGGCGTCCGAGAGGCGGATGAAGCGGTAGGGGGCGCTGCACCAGATCACGATCTCCTCGGCGAAGCGGGAGAGGTGCATGGCGGAGATCGCGGCGGCCGAGAGGAATTCCAGGGCGAAGTCGCGGTCCGAGACGCCATCCAGCGAATTGGCGGTGGGGCGGTCGAAGCCGAGGGCCTTTGCCGTCATCTCGCGGTCGAGCGGGAAGGAGGTGCCGGCCAGGGCGGCGGAGCCGAGGGGGCATTCGTTGAGGCGCTTGCGGCAATCGGCGAGGCGGCCGCGGTCGCGCGCCAGCATCTCCACATAGGCAAGCATGTGGTGGCCGAAGGTGACGGGCTGGGCGGTTTGCAGGTGGGTGAAGCCGGGCATTGGATCCGCCGCATGGGCGGCGGCGCGGGTGGCCAGGGCCTGCATGAGGTCGGCGAGCTGGGCATCGATCCCGTCGATCGCATCGCGCACCCAAAGGCGGAAATCGGTGGCGACCTGGTCATTGCGGCTGCGCCCGGTGTGCAGGCGGCGGCCGGCATCGCCGATGCGCTCGGTGAGACGGGCCTCGATGTTCATGTGGATGTCTTCGAGGGCCTCGCTGAACGGGAAGGCGCCGGCCTCGATCTCGGCGGCGATCTGGGTGAGGCCGCCCTGGATGTCGCTCTCGTCCTTCGGGGTCAGGATGCCGATCTTGACCAGCATGGCGGCATGGGCGAGCGAGCCCTGGATGTCTTGCCGCCACATCTTGCGATCGAAGCCGATCGAGGCATTTATCTCCTGCATCACCACGCTGGGGCCGGCGGCGAAGCGGCCACCCCACTGGACGTTGGACTGGGCATTGCGCAGGTCGGGCGTATCGGTCACCGGGTCAGACTCATCTTGAAGGGGCGTTTGGCATGAATGTCACAACCCGCCGTGCGTTGCTGGCCGGTGGCGGGCTGGTGGCGGCCGGGACCCTAGCCGCCGTGGCCTTCCTGCGCAAACCCGAAGGGCCGCCCGTTCACACGCTGTTGCCGTCCGCCGTGCCCGGCACGCCGCCGATCAAGGTGGGCACCATCGCCGACCTGAAGCGCACCGACCCGCCCGCGATCCCGGCCGCCGCCACCTTCCAGGAGGCCGACGGCACCTTGCGCTCCCTGGGCGACTACGCCGGCAAGGGGCTGGTGGTGAACCTGTGGGCCACCTGGTGCGTGCCCTGTGTGGCCGAAATGCCGGAACTGCAGGACCTCGCCCGCAAGGTCGTCGGCGAAGGGATCCTGGTGCTGCCACTGTCCAGCGACCGCGGCGGAGCGGAGGTGGTGCGGCGCTTCTACGCCGCCAATCGGATCGACGGGCTGCCGGTGCTGCTCGACCCCCGCGGCGAAGCCGGGCGGGCCTGGGGGGCCCGAGGGTTGCCCACCACCATCGTGATCGACCGCCAAGGGCGCGAGCGCGGGCGGGTGGAAGGGGCGATCGACTGGGCCAGCGCAGCGACGGTGGCGGAGTTGCGGCGTTTGGTGGGGTAAAGGGTGAAGGCCAGGGCTCTGCCCTGGACCCGCCAGGGACCTGAGGTCCCTGGACCCACATTACTCAAGACATGAGTCATCGCCGCGAAATGCGGGGGCCGAAAGACGGATTCATGATGATGTGGGACGCGCGGCCGCCTGGGGCGGCGCGCGGGCGATGCAGGCGGGGGAAGGGTTGGGCGCGCGTTTGCTGGAACGGCGCATGCCGCGGCCGGGGCGGCCGCGGAGGATCCATCCGATCCAGGCGCGCTGGCGGCGGAGGCGGCGGAGGGCGCGCGGGTGGAGTACGGGCGCGAGGTCGTCGATGGTTTCGCCGGTGGGGGAGAAGTGCCAATCCCGCTGCGGGGTGCGCCAGGTGCGGGCGGAGGTGGTGGCCAGGGTGAGTTGGGCCATGATCGCCTTGTTCCCCGTGAGGAACGCCAGCAGGGCGAGGAGGAGGTGCAGGAGGGGCGCCGGAAAATGGACGCGCTTCGCCGCCTCCGCCAAGCGGCGAAGGGCGTCGGCTTCGTTCGGAGCGGCGACGGGATGTGGCATCACCGGCGAGTATGGCAAACGCAACACCGATGGAAAAGGTTTTTTATCCCGTACGTACTCAGATTTGGGATTTCGGCTAACTTCAGGTCAAAGGGTCTGGGGCCTAAGGCCCCAGCGGGTCCAGGGCAGAGCCCTGGCCTTGCTTATCCTGCCATTGCCGGAGCGGGAGCCGCCACGGGGAGGCCGTTGGCGTCGCGCAGGCGGGTGGCGGGGAAGACGAGGCGGACGCGGGTGCCGATTTGGGCGGCGGCTTCGACTTCCAGACGGCCGCCATGGGCGAGCATGAGGGAGCGGGCGAGGGCGAGGCGCAGGCCGATGCCGCGGCTGTCGCGTTGGGCGCCGGCGGCGGGTTCGGGGCGGGCGAGGCCGGTTCCTTCGTCTTCCACTTGCAGGCAGAGGCCTTCGGCGTGGGGGAGCACGCGCAGCTCGATGACGTCGTCCTGGCGGGTGTTGCGGGCGGCGTCGCCCAGGACGCGGCCGAGGATGTGGCGGACGGCGCGGCGGTCGCCCCAGAGGTAGTGGCCGTGGGTGGCGGAGACGCGCCAGTGGCGGCGGCCGGGTTCCAGGGCGAGGGCGGCGGCTTCGACGGCGGCGTTCATGGCTTCGCCGGGGTCGATGAGTTCCTCGCGCAGGGATTGGGTGCCGATATCCGGCATGGTGTGGTCTTGCAGCTCATCCGCCAGGCCCAGCACCTGGGCGGAGGCGGCGGCGAGGCCCATGGCGTGGACTCCGATCTGGGCCTGGCCTTCCGGCGCGGCCAGACGGTCGGCGTGGCCGTGCAGGGTCATGCCGATACCGCGCAGTTCATGGGCGGCGAGGCGGAGCAGGCGAGTGGCGGTTTGCTCGGAGCCCTGGGCGGTTTCGCGCATGGCGCTGGCGCGCGCCAGATCGTGACGCAGCCGCCCGATCCGGGCAGCCAGCGCCACGCAGGCGATCAGGGCAATCAGCAGGCCGGCATAGGGGGCGAGATCTAGGACCATGGCGCCGAATATGGCGCAGCAGTCGCTTACCCCTGGTTAACAGCGGGGCATGATCAACAGCGGAGCGTGGGGCCCCGCGGTTTCCTCAGGCAGTGCCGGCCTTCTTCGCCGCGGCCTTCATGATCTGGCGCTTCACCACCAGCGCCGGTTCCGGCAGGCGGGAGTTCGGCGTGCTGAGCAGGAAGGCATCGATGCCGCCGTTCTTCTCCACGGTGCGGATGCCGCGGGTGGAGAGGCGCATCTTCACGTTGGAGCCCAGCGTGTCGGACAGCATCGAGGTTTCCTGCAGGTTGGGCAGGAAGCGACGGCGCGTCTTGTTGTTGGCGTGGCTGACGTTGTTGCCAGAGAGCACGCCCTTGCCCGTGATTTCGCAGCGGCGGGACATCGTGAGATCCTCAAGGTGTAGGGCGCCGCCCGGCAAACGGGCAGCGAATGGAAGGCGGGCTTATGGCGAGGGGGCGGGGGTGAGTCAAGCAGCCGTGGCGCAACGCGGCTTCCTTGCGCAAGATACGCGCCCAAAGAGGCGCGCATCATGCGCAAGGTCTTTGCTTGATCGCGCGATTCACGTCTCCGGCGATTCCGCCTCCGACGATCGCGCTCTGGCCCCTATTCCCGCGCCCAGAGCTGGCCGACCAGCGTGCCGGCGCGGGCTTCGATGGCGGCGGCGGCATCGAGGCAGAGGTCCTCGCGGTAGCGGGAGGACACCAGCTGCACCCCGGCCGGGGCGCCGCCGACCATGCCGACCGGCACGGTGGCGGACGGCAGGCCCAGGACGTTCATCGCGCCCATGAAGCGCAAATCGTGGTGGAAGAGCTGCTTGACCGCGGCGGCGCCGCCCAGATCCGCGTCCTTGCCGGGGACCGGGGCGATGCTGAGCGGGGTGAGCAGGACGGGGTAGGTTTCCAGGAAGGCGAGCCAGTTGCGGATCACGCGGGAGCGCTGGGCGATGCCCTTCATGTAGCCTTCCTGATCCAGGATGGTGCCGAGGCCGATGAAGCCTTCCAGCGCCGCCTTGAAGCGGTCGCTGCCGACATCCCACATCTGGGCCTTCTGGAGCACGACGAGCTCGGTGAGGATCAGGTCGGCCCAGAGCTTCCAGGTGCCGTCGAGGTCGGGCACTTCCACCTCCTCCACCGCGTAGCCGGCATCGGCGAGGTGGTCGGCGGCCTGGCGGATGAGGGCCATCATGGCGGGATCGGGCCGCATGTCGGCGGGGAGCCTGGCCAGGGCCACGCGGATGGGGGTGGGCGGCCTGGGGCCTTCCAGCGGCGCGGGGACCCACCAGGGGTCGCGCATGTCGGGCTGGCTCATCACCTCCAGGCCGAGGCGCACATCGGCCACGGTGCGGGCGAGCGGGCCCTGGGCAGACATGAACTGCGCCATGAGCGGGCGCTCGGCGGTGGCGGAGGGGTTGAAGGCGGGGATGCGGCCCTGGGTGGGCTTGATGGTGGCGACGCCGTTGCAGAAGGCGGGCCAGCGCAGGGAGCCGCCGATGTCGTTGCCGTGGGCGATGGCGCCGATGCCGAGGGCGACCGAGGCGCCGGCGCCGCCGGAGGAGCCGCCGCAGGTGATGGCGGGGTTCCACGGGTTCAGGGTTTGGCCGTGCAGCGGGTTGTCGGTGAAGCCGCGCATGGAGAATTCGGGCGTGTTGGTCAGGCCGAGGATGATGGCGCCGGCCTTCTTCAGGTTAGCAGTGACGGGAGAGTCGCCGGGGGCGATGTTGTTCTTGAAGGCGGGGATGCCGTTGGAGTTGGCTTGGCCCTCGACATCGATGTTGATCTTGATGGTGACGGGCACGCCGTGGAGCGGGCCGATTGCATCGCCGCGGGCACGGGCGGCGTCGGCCTGTTCGGCCTGCTTCAGCGCGGCGTCGGAGAGATCGACGACGACGGCGTTGACGGCCGGGTTGGCGGCGCGCAGGCGGGCTTGGTGGGCGGCCACGACCTCTACGGCGCTGATCTGGCCGGTGCGGATTGCCTCGGCGGTTTCCACCGCGGACCACTGCCAGATAGGTGCCATTGTCGCCGCTCCTGCTTGAAGTGCGGCGACGGTAGCAAAGCGGCGCGGTCTGTCGAGCCGCGCCGCGTGCCGTTACTTCGAGATGTTCCAGTAGACCATCACGGCGGCGCTCAGCATGCCGTTGACGTTGGTGCGCATGGCCACGGGCTGGTCGTATTGGCCGAGCACGCGGTAGGGCTGCGTTTCGGCCAGGCGGCGGTGCAGGCGGTCCAGCGCGGCGGGGTGTTTGGCGTCGCTTGCGTCCAGGAAGGCCTGGCGCAGCTTTTCGGCTTCCTCATCGCAGGGCCAGCCGGCGAAGTTGCGGCCGTCGCAGGCCATGTTGGTGCCGATATTGGTGAGCGGGTGGTGCATGGTGGGGCCGGAGGCGCCGGTGTTGAGCAGGTGCCAGCCGCCTTGCGCCGGGGTGCCCTTGTTGGACTGGCGGCCGGCGGTGGTGCCCCAGTCGGCGATCACCAGGTCGATGTTCATGCCGGCCTTGCGCATGGCATCGGCCATCACCTCGGCCTGGCGGCCGATCCAGGCGATTTCGGTGGTGGCGATGTAGGTGAGCTTTTCGCCGTTGTAGCCGGCTTCCTTCAGGAGCTGGCGGGCCTTCTCGAAGTTCTGGCCGAGGCCTTCCGCGCCGGCGATGGTGCCGTAGGGGCCGCCGCAGACGTAGTAGGCGTTGCAGGTCTTCCAGTATTTCTCGTCGCCGAAGCCGGCGGCCATCACATCGCGCTGGTCGACGATGTAGGCCAGGGCCTGGCGGGCCTTGGAGTTGTTGAAGGGTGGATGCAGCGCGTTCGGCCGCAGCATCGCGGTGTTGGACATCTCCGTGAGCTTCTGCAGCTTGATGTTGCGGTTGCGCTCCAGCACCGGCAGCAGGTCCAGCGCCGGCTGTTCCCACATGTCCACCTCGCCGGCCTGGAGGGCGGCGGCGGCGGTGGAGGCGTCGGGGATCACTTTCCATTCGACGCGATCGACCTTGGCGAGGCGGGCGCCGGTGAGGCCGTCGGGCGCTTCCTTGCGGGGCACGTAGTCGGTGTTGCGGTCGAACACGGTGAGGGCACCGGAGACACGGGCGGCGTGGTTGAAGCGGAACGGGCCGCTGCCGATGGCGGAGATGATCGGCTTGGTGGGATCGGCCTCGATATCCTTCGCGCGCATGATCACCGGGATCATGGCCACGCCGGAGCCGAGGGCGAAGAGCATGCCGGGGAAGAGCTTGTTCAGGCGGATCTCGAAGGTTTTGCCGTCGATCGCTTCCACGCCGGTGGCGTAGGAGGCGAGCTTGGTGCCGACGAGGTCGCGGCCCATCCAGCGCTTGAGCGAGGCTCCCGCATCGGCGGAGGTGACGGGGGAGCCGTCATGGAACTTCAGGCCGTCGCGCAGGACGAAGCGCCAGGCGAGGCCGTCGGGCGCGGTGGTCCAGCTTTCTACCATCTGCGGCTTGGCTTCGAGCTTGGAGTCCCAGGCGAAGAGCTGTTCGAACACCATCAGCCCTTTTTGGCGGGTGATGACGATGGGGGCCCAGACGGGATCGAGCAGGGTGAGGTCGGCGTGGGGGACCACGCGCAGGACGTTGGCCGGGGCCTGGGCGTGCGCGGGTTGCGGCGAGGCCGCCGACAGGCCGATGGCCGTGAGCCCCGCGGCCGCGAGCCGCATCGCCGATCCCGTGATCCTCGAGGCATTCTCCTGACGTTACCGACCATGGGTAGGAGCGTTCATGCTGCGACGGCCAGGGACAACGCGCACGTCGTCGTTCCCTTCGGCGCCCAGCCTGCGATAGGCTGCCGGGCGCCCCGGATGACGGGTGCTTCCAGGAGAGCAGACGATGAAGCGCAGGAGCCTCCTTGCCGGCGCCGCGGCGTTGGGCGCCACCGCCCGGCTGGCGCGCCCGGCGATCGCCCAGGGCGCTGGGCGGGTGCTGAAATTCGTGCCGCAGGCCAACCTCGCCAATGCCGACCCGGTGTGGACCACGGCGACGGTGGCGGCGAACCACGCGCACATGGTGTGGGACCAGCTCTGGACCTTCGACGAGCAGATGCTGCCGCGATTGCAGATGTTGGCGGGGGCGACCACCAGCGATGACCGGCTGACCTGGCGGTTGGCGCTGCGCGATGGGCTGGCGTTTCATGACGGGGAGCCGGTGCGGGCGGTGGATTGCATCGCCTCGCTCTCGCGGTGGATGAAGCGCGACGGGATGGGGCAGCGCATTGCGGGCCAGCTGAACGAGATGCGCGTGGTGAACGATCGCAGCTTCGAGATCGTGCTGAAGAAGCCGTTCCCGCTGCTGCCGATGGCGCTGGCCAATAACTGCCACATGATGCCGGAGCGCATCGCCAGGACGGACGCTTTCCAGCAGATCACCGAGTATGTCGGCAGCGGGCCGTTTCGATTCTTGAAGGACGAATGGGTGAGCGGCTCGCGCGCCGTTTATGTCCGCAACGACAAATACATTCCGCGCTCCGAGGCGCCGAGCAACATGGCCGGCGGGAAGGTGGTGAATCTCGATCGCGTTGAGTGGGTCATCATGCCGGATCCGGCCACGGCGGCGGCGGCGCTGCAGACCGGCGAGATCGACTGGGTGGAGCGGCCACTGGCCGATTTGATCCCGGTGCTGTCGCGCAACCGGGATGTGGCGGTGGAGAATACCGACCTGCTGGGCGAGATGGGCATCGTGCGGCCGAACCACCTGCATCCGCCGTTCAACAATGTGAAGCTGCGCCAGGCGCTGCTGATGGTGGCGGACCAGAAGGATTGCCTCGCCGCCGTGATGGGGCCGGACAGCCCGTTCACGACGCAGCCGGTGGGGATCTGGACGCCGGGCACGCCGTTGGCGAGCGATGCGGGGATGGAGAAGATCACCGGCAAGCGGGACCTGGCGGCGGCAAAGAAGCTTGTGGCCGAGAGCGGCTACAAGGGCGAGAAGCTGGTGCTGATGGCGCCCACGGATTTCCCCACGCTGAACGCGATTGCGCAGGTGACGCGCGCGCTGTGCGACCAGCTGGGGCTGAACGTGGAGTTCGTGGCGACCGACTGGGGGTCGTTGATCCAGCGGCGGGCCAGCCGGGAGCCGGTGGAGAAGGGGGGCTGGAGCATCTTCTGCACCTCCGGCGGTGGGTTCACCTCGTCCAATCCGGCTGTTTACACGGCGCTGTGGGGCACAGGGGAGAAGGCCTGGTTCGGGTGGTACAACTCTCCGGGCATGGAGGCGCTGCGCGATGCCTGGTACGACGCGGCCGATCTGCCGACGCAGCAGCGGCTGGGGCGGGAGATGCAGGTGTTGGCGCTGGAGGAGGTGCCCTTCGTGCCGACCGGCATGTGGCGCTCGCCGATCGCGCGGCGCAGCAATGTGACCGGCATTCTGCGTGCGGCGCGGCCGCTGTTCTGGAACCTGCGCAAGGGCTGAGCCTTTCGCGCCAGTGGCGTGGATGAACCTGGATTGGGAGATCGCCTGGGCGGCGCTGGCCGTGCTGCAGGTGGTGGGCTCCGCGGCGGTGACGGCGCATGTGCTGCTGCGCCGGCCCGCGCCGGTTTCGGCCTCGGCCTGGATCGGGCTGGCGTGGCTCGCGCCGGGCTTTGGCGCGGCGCTGTATGTGCTGCTGGGCGTGAACCGGATCGAGCGGCGCGGGATGCGGTTGCGGCGGCGCCAGCTTGCGGCGCCGGACCATTTCGCCTGCTGCGCCCTGAGCCCCCCGCACCTGATGCCGCTGGAGCGTGCGGCCACGCGCATCACGCGGCGGCCGCTGCTGGCGGGCAACAAGGTGGAACCGCTGGCACATGGCGATGCCGCCTACCCCGCCATGCTGGAGGCGATCGAGGCGGCGCGGACCGGGATTGCGCTGAGCAGCTACATCTTCCGCAACGACCGCACCGGCCGCACCTTCATCGCCGCCCTGGCGCGGGCGCAGGCGCGCGGGGTGGCGGTGTGCGTGCTGATCGACGGCATCGGCGGCGGGTGGTTCAACTCCGGCGCCTATCACCGGCTGCGCCGGCTGGGGGTGCCGGCGGCGCGCTTCCTGCACTCCCACCTGCCCTGGCGCATGCCGCTGCTCAACCTGCGCTCGCATCGCAAGCTGCTGGTGGTGGATGGCGTGGTGGGCTTTGTCGGCGGGCTGAACATCGGCGACGAGAACCTGGAGGTGCCCGGGCCTTCGTTGCGGCGCCGCCTGCTGGTGGGCCCGCGGCGGCGCGGCATTCGCGACATGCAGTTCCGCTGCCAGGGCCCGGTGGTGGCGCAGATGATGGCCGCCTTCGCGGAGGACTGGGAGTTCGCCACCGGCGAGCCCCTGCGCGGCCCCGCCTGGTTCCCCGCGACCGGCGCCGCCGGCGAGGCTTTTGCGCGCGTGGCGACGTCTGGGCCCGATCACGACATTGAGCGGATCAAGATGCTCAAGATGTCTGCGGTGACGGCGGCGCAGCACCGCGTGCGCATCGTGACGCCTTACTTCCTGCCGGATGACGCGCTGGCCAGCACGCTTGCGCTGGCCGCCCTGCGTGGCGTGCGGGTGGAGATCATCGTGGCCGAGCGCAGCGACCACCGCTTTCTGGACTGGGCGATGCGCGACGGGCTGCTCGCCATGGTGCGGGCCGGCTGCCAGGTGCTGTGGAGCGCGCCGCCGTTCAACCATGCCAAGCTGATGACGGTGGACGGCGCCTGGTGCCTGATGGGCAGCGCCAACTGGGACATGCGCAGCCTGCGCCTGAACTTCGAGCTGAACGTGGAGATGCTCGACCCCGCGTTGGCCACCCGCATCGATGCCCTGATCGACGAGACGCCGACGCGGCCGGCCACGCTGCGCGAGTTGCTGGCGCGACGCATCCCGGTGCGGCTGCGCGATGCCGCGTGCCGGTTGCTGCTGCCGTATCTGTGATTGCCAGCCGAGGGCGGGGGTGTTTCTGTCGCGGCAGGGAGAAATTGCCATGACTGTGCTCGATCGCTTCCGCCTTGATGGCAAGCGCCTGTTCATCACCGGGGGCAGCCGTGGCCTGGGCCGCGAGATGTCGCTGGCCATCGCCGAGGCCGGGGCCGACGTGGTGATGGTGGGCCGCGATGCCGACAGCCTGGCGGCCACCGCCGCCGATATCCGTGCGCGCGGGCGGCAGTGCTGGACCCTGACCGGCGATGCCGGCACGCCGGAGGGCTGCGAGCAGGCGTGCGCGGAGGCGCTGGCGCTGGGGCCGATCGACATCTTGATCAACAATATCGGCGGGCGGCGCATCAACGTGCCGGTGGAGGCGCAGTCTCTGGCGGACTGGCAGACGATGATCGACCTGAACCTGACCAGCACGTTCCTGTGCACCAAGCTGGTTGGCGGGCAGATGGTGGCGCGGACGAAGGCGGGCGAGGCGGCGGCGGGGCGGATCATCAACATCGCCTCCATGAGCGGGCTGATCGCCAATCGCGGCATTGGCGGGCGGCACTATGAGGCGGCGAAGGCGGCCGTCATCCACTTCACCAAGGCGGTGGCGGCTGACTGGGCGCCGCATCGGGTGACGGTGAATGCCATCCTGCCCGGGTTCTTCATGACCGAGCCGAACAAGCGTTGGGCGCGGGAGAACCCTGCGATGATCGACAACATTCGCGATTCCGTGCCGATCGGCGAGGCCGGGCAGCCGGAGGATTTGGGGCCGCTGGCGGTGTATCTGGCCAGCGATGCGGCGCGCTACATGACCGGCAGCGCGCTGCTGATCGATGGCGGCTATACGATTTGGTAGAGGAACGAACCATGCCCGTGGACCCGCAGATCCAGACGATGCTGGACCGTGCCGCGCATCTTCCCGGCACCCATACGCTGAGCGTGGCCGAGGCCCGCGCGCGCTACGATGCGCTGGTGAAGGTGCTGCCGCCGGCCGCGCCCGTGGCCCGCGTGGAGGAGCGTGTGATCGACGGGCCCGGCGGGCCGCTCACGTTGCGGCTCTACACGCCGGAGGGGACCGGGCCCTTTCCGGTGGTGGTGTTCTTCCATGGCAGCGGGTTCGTGCTGTGCAGCCTGGATACGCATGACGGCATGTGCCGCAACCTGTGCGGCGGGGCGGGGGCGCTGGTGATCTCGGTGGATTATCGCCTGGCCCCGGAGCACCGGTTTCCCGCGGCACCCGAGGATTGCCTGATGGCCACGCGCTGGGCCGCTGCGCATGCGGCCGAACTGGGTGGCGATCCCGCGCGGATCGTGGTGGCGGGGGATAGCGCCGGGGGGAACCTTGCCGCCGTGACCGCGCTGCGGATTCGTGACGAGGGTGGGCCGGCGCTGGCCGGGCAGTTGCTGCTCTATCCCGCGACGGCGCACTGCACTGCCGACATGCCATCCTACGCCGAGAATGCCGTGGGCTACGGGCTGACGCGCGCCACGATGGAATGGTTCTGGGGGCACTATGCCGATCCCTCGGTCGCCACCGATCCGCACGCGGCGCCGCTGGTCGCGCCCGATCTCTCCCGCCTGCCGCCGGCGTTGGTGCAGGTGGCGGAGTACGACCCGTTGCGGGACGAGGGGGTGCGCTATGCCGAGCGACTGCTTGCCGCGCATGTGCCGACGGAGCTGTCGCGCTGGGACGGGATGAACCACGGGTTCCTGTTCTGGGTGAACCATGTGGACGCGGCAACCGAGGCGATGCGGGAGGCTTGTGCTTGGTTGGCCAGGGTTTTCAGTAAGTAAGGATTCTTCTTTTTCTGAAGAAAAAGAAGCAAAAAGACTTTATTCGTTTGAAGCGGCACCGCCGTGGCCAGGTTGGCCACGGTGGTTGCATCCGCATAGTTACGAAAGTTTTTTGGTTCTTTTTTTCAAAAAAGAACCGCTTGCTTCCCTACCAGACAAACCTTGGCAGCACCGCTGCCGGCGCCAGCCCGGCTGCCGCGGCGGCGGCTTCGATGCGCTTGGGGTCGCCGCCGAGTTCGGCTTCGTGGATGCCGCCGAGGACCCAGCAGGAGGGGATGTTGCGGCTTTTGGCGCCGGCGATGTCGGTGCGCAGGGAGTCGCCGACGGCGAGGGTTTCGCCTGGCGTGGTGCCGAGCATGGCCAGGACTGGGGTGTAGATGGCGGGGTCGGGCTTGCCGATCCAGCGGACGTCGCCGCCGAGGGTTTCGTAGTGCTGGGCCAGGGCGCCGGCGCAGATGACGCGGGTGCCGCCGCGGATGACTTCGAGGTCCGGGTTGGCGCAGACCATCGGCAGGTTATGGGCGCGGAACGAGCGCAGCAGGGAGTCCCAGTCCGCGACCTCGGTGGGGCCGGCGAGGTCGTCCGGGCCGGTGTTGAGGACGAAATCGGCCTGGGCCGGGTGGTCGACGATGTCGAGGTCCAGCGTGTCGAAGACGTTGCGGTCGCGGTCTGGGCCGAGGTGGTACATGCGGCGGCCGAGGAGGGCAAACCAGCGATCGGTCCGGTCGCGCAGGGCGATGTGGGTGGCTTCGCCGGAGGTGAGGATGCCGGTGTAGAGGTCGTCGGCGATGCCCATGGCCCGTAGGGCGGCCTGGGCGGCGTGGGCGCGGCGGGGGGCGTTGGAGAGGAGGACGGCGGGTTTGCCGAGGGCGCGGATCTGCGCGAGGCAGTCGGCGGCGCCGGGATAGGGGGTGACGCCGTCGTGGATGACGCCCCAGAGATCCAGGATGAAGCCGCTGTGGCGGCGGGCCAGGGATTCGAAGCCGCGCAGGTGTTCCATGGTGGTTCTGACCTAGAGATCGGCGCCGACGGCGTCGGCGATTGAGGTGATGCCCTGGCGGTCCATGGCGGCCAGCAGTTCCTGCGCGAGGCGCGGGATGAGGGCGGGGCCGGCATAGGCGAATTCGCTGTAGAGCTGGACCAGGTGCGCGCCGGCGCGGATGCGGGCGAGGATGTCCTCGCCGGTGGCGATGCCGCCGACGCCGATGAGGACCAGGCGGGGGCCGGCATGGCGGGCGACGGTGCGCAGGGCCTGTTCGGCGAAGGGCTTCAGGGGTTGGCCGGAGAGGCCGCCGGCCTGGGTGGCCTGGGGGGATTTCAGCGTTTCTGGCCGGCGGATGGTGGTGTTGCTGACGATGAGGCCGGCCACACCTTCCTCCATGGCGGTGTCGGCGACGCTGCGCAGGCCGTCTTCGGAGAGATCCGGGGCGACCTTCACCAGGAGCTTCGGCCTAGAGGACACTTCCGTGCAGATGGCGCGCAGGATGGCGCGCAGGCGGGCTTCGCCTTGCAGGTCTCGCAGGCCTGGGGTGTTGGGGGAGGAGACGTTGATCACGACGTAGTCGCTGTGGGGGGCGACGGCGGCGACGAGGGCGGGGTAGTCGCGCTCCGGGTCCGCGCCTTCCTTGTTGATGCCGACATTGGCGCCGACGGGCACGCCCATGGCGCGGGCCACGGGGTGGGCGGCGGCGAGGCGCGGCATGTAGGCCTTGATGCCTTCGTTGTTGAAGCCCATGCGGTTGATGACCGCGCGGTCTTCCTCCAGCCGGAACAGGCGCGGGCGTGGATTGCCCTCTTGCGGGCGGGGGGTGACGGTGCCGGCTTCGACGAAGCCGAAGCCGAGCCGGGCCAGGGCCGGCAGGGCGCGGGCGTTCTTGTCGAACCCTGCCGCCAGCCCGATCGGGTTGGCGAAATCGAGGCCCAGGGCGCGGACGGCCAGGCGCGGGGAGGGTGGGATCGCGCTGCGGCCGGCCAGGTTCAGTTCCAGGGCGCGCAGCGCGAGGTTGTGGGCGGTCTCCGGGTCCAGCTGGCGCAGCAGCGGCATCAGGGCGGAGGTGAGGGCGGTGTGCATCCGCCGTATGTGCCGGGATTGCGGCCGGTTGGAAAGCGTTCAGCCCGTGAGGCTGGTGGTTGCGATCCCGCCGGCCTCGCTGGCGCTGGAGACGAAGAGGAAGCGGCCGCCATCGGCGGCGGAGACCAGCACCATGTCGCCGGCGGCGATCATGTCGGAAGCGGGGTCGAAGAAGCCCTGGGCGGTGGCGCGGGCCACGGGGGCGGCGGCGGCGCGGTAGTGCCAGAGGGTGAAGCCCTGGGCGTAGGCGAGGACGGAGAGGTTGCGCAGCGTGAAGTCCATGGTGTGCTCCGGAAATGCAAAGGGCCGCGATCCCTTGGAGGAACGCGGCCCGTGGAGAGGGGGGACGGTTCGGCGAAGCTCGGTCGCCGATGGGGGAAGGCTAGGCGGGGGTGGCGAGGGAGTCAAGGATTATTTTCTTTTTCTCCGCAAATTGTCAGAGGACAATGCCCTTGGGGCGCAGCACGCCCTCCAGCTGGGCCATGGCCTCGGACCACAGCAGGGCGTCCTCGGCGCTGGTGCCGCCGGGGGCGGGGGCGGTGAAGCGTTCGCCCCAGCGGCGCAGGACGCGGGCGTGGGTGGGGCCGATGCCGCCGCGGCGGTAGAGCAGGTCGAGCGCGCGGATCACGTCGTCGGGGTCGCAGGGACGGGCGATGCGCACGCCGCCATGGCCGCCCTGGGTGCCGCGGCCGAGGCCGGCGCCGTGGCGGGCGGCGAGGGAGGCCACGGTCCAGAACCAGGCCTGGGCCGCATCGTCGAACGGCACGGTGCCGGGGATGGCCGGCACGGCGCGGCGGGGGGCGGTGGGCGGGCGCAGGGGGAGGCAGGCATCGGCGTGGCGCGGGGCGGCCGCCGGCATGGGGCGCGGCGGCTGGGGCTGCCGGAAGGCGGCGGCGGGGACCGGGCGGGAGGCCTGCAGGGCGCGGAAACCGGGGGTTGTGTGCATGTTCATGGCGTCCTTCCTAGGAATTGGAACATATCGTGAACATAAAAGCAGCGACCGGCGTTCGTTGCAACCCGTTTTCGGTGTTTTTTTCCTAGCGAATCTGGGACCCATTCCTATAGATTGAATTCGCTCATCGATTCGGCCCGGCAGGCCGCAGCGGGCAGGGGAATTGCGATGAAACATGCCGATGTTTGGCGGGCACTGGACACCTTGGCGGCGGAGCACGGGCTCTCTGCCTCCGGGTTGGCGAAGCGTTCCGGGCTGGATGCCACGACCTTCAACCCATCCAAGCGGATCATGCCCGATGGGCGGGCGCGCTGGCCGAGCACGGAGAGCGTGGCCAAGGCGCTGGATGCGGTGGGGGCGGGGTTCGACAGCTTCGCAGCCCTGGTGGGCGGGGCGCGGGCGATGCCGGCGCGGTCCGTGACCTCGCGGCGGATTCCGCTGATCGGGCTGGCCCAGGCCGGCGGCGAGGGCTTCTTCGACGATGGCGGCTTTCCGGTGGGCGGCAGCTGGGACGAGGTGGGGCTGCCGGAGGTGGCGGACCCGAATGCCTATGCGCTGGAGATCAGCGGCGATTCGATGGAGCCGGTGTATCGCGACGGGGACCTGGTGATCGTCTCACCGGCGGCCCCGCTGCGCCGGGGCGATCGGGTGGTGGCGCGCACCCATTCCGGCGAGGTGATGGCCAAGGAGCTGGCACGGCGTTCGGCGCGCAAGATCGAGCTGAAGAGCCTCAACGCGGCCTATCCCGATTATTCGTTCGATCTTTCCGAGGTGGTGTGGATGCACCGCATCGTTTGGGCGAGCCAATAAGAGCCCATTCGATAACTCTACTCTGGCGGTCATCCGACGGCGATTTTCTGCGCTCCGGTGCTCACGGCCTCCAGGCCGCTCCGCTCCGGTGCTCAAAAATCACCGCCGGGCGGCGGCCAAGCGGCCGCCTCTGACTCGCCAGAGCGAGTTCTCAAACGGGCTCTGGGGGGCTGACCATGCTGCAGGTCGGCGACCGCCTTCCGCCTCAGCCGGTGGCCAGCGCGATGTTGAATTCCACCCGGCGCGAGTCGGGTGACTGGCCGGGTGCGGGCGGCAGGAGGGAGACGACCAGCGCTTCCGGCCGGCGGGCGCTGCGCAGGAA
>CAMDAM010000076.1 GCA_945888575.1 Asaia bogorensis
GGCGTGCAATCCGACGAAGATCAGACGCCGGAACATCACGGCGTGTCAGTTCAACAGGGGCAACCACAGCGATACTCCCATATCAGCCGAAGCCTTCAGGGAGCAGCGAATCATACCTAACCGCGTCGCGGGAATCCCCGCGCGACGAGTCAGTCATTCAGGCAGTTGGTACAACTCAGCCCGGCTTGCGGATGCGGCCAAGCCAAACAAGGGCAGCGCCGGTCAGGCTCAAGCCAGCCGCAAGCCACCCCATGGCGGCCCAGGCCTCCGCGGCCACCAGAAGGCCACCCAGCAGGGCGGACGCCATCCACCCCACGGAAGCGCAGGAGATGTTGATCCCGAGCACGGTCGCCCGCACCTGCGGCGGCACACCGCCCAGCAGGGCGAACAGCGGCGGCCGGCTGGCCCCGTTCACCAGCATGAAGACACAGGCCACGGCCACGGCGCCGGCGAGGCTCCAGGCTGGCACGAACAGCGCCACCGCGGCGGCCCCGGTGGCCAAGGCCGCCAGCGCGTAGAGCAACGGCCGGTTGGCCACCCGGTCGGTCACGCGCCCGCCCAGCAGATTGCCCAGGAAGTTGAACCCGGCCACCAGCATCAACGGCACGGGCAGCTGCACCAGGGTCAGGTGATGCGCGATCTGCAGGTAGGTGGCGAAGTAGGTCGCCAGCGTGCCGAAACAGATGCGCTCGGTGATGCTCGCGCCGAGCAGTGCGAGGGTGTGCGGGCCCAGCGCGGCGCGCATGCCGCCCCGCGCGGCGCCGGAGGCTGCCGCCCTGCCGCCGCCCTGCACCAGCATCGCGGTTGCAGCACCCACCAGCGCCGTGCAGCCGCCGATCCCCAGGCTCACCCCGCGCCAGCCGATATAGGCGCCGATCCAGCTTGCCACCGGCACGCCCACCAGCAGCGCCAGCGATTGCCCGCCGATCAGCCAGCCCATCGCCCGGCCGCGCTGGCTGTCGGCCACGCGGTCGCCCACCTCGCCATAGATGCTGCCCATGTAGATGCCGCTGGCGAGCCCGCCCAGCACGGCGGCCAGCAGCACCTGCCAATAGGCCCATGCCGCGGCCGAACCCGCCATCATCGCCGCCATCACGGCCAGCGCCCCCACCAACAGGCCCCGCCGCCCCAGTCGCCCGGCCAACGGCCCGGTGAAGAAGGACGACACCCCCACCGCCACCGAGGAGCCGGCGAGCATGTGCGAGAGCACCACGATGTCCACATCGAGGTCGCCCGCCATCTGCAGCAGGAAGGGGGCTCGGCCGGTGCCGATGGAGCTGGACATGAACATCCCGGCGCCACCCACCGCCAGCAGGCCCAGCGGCAGTGCCGCGGCGTCTCGTCGTGTCACGTTGCATTTCTCCTGCCGCCACCCTCGCATGAAGCTGGCGGGTCCCGGAAGTGCGCAGCCGGGAACGGTGAAGTCATGCGGGCAAGCGGCACACCAGAACATCGCTACCGGCAGGCGGCGCATAGGCCCGGGCCAGCGCCGCCTCCACCGAGCAGGATTCCGTCATGGCCAGCAACTCCGCGGCCCCGGTGATCACGTCTGCGGCGCTGCCGGCGATGCCGAGGTCCAGCATGTGCGGGCAAACCGAGGCGGTGGCCGCTGCCTCGCCCTCACTGTCCAGGATGCGCTGGGTGCGGGCGAATACATCAGGGTCGAACCCGTAGGCGGCGAGGGCTTCCATCGACAGCGAGCCGGCATAGCGCGCGATCTGGCGCGCCAGCAGGCCGCGTGCCACCTCCCTGTCATCATCCACGGCGGTCCAGAGGGAGGCAACGATATCGAGATCCTCCACCGACCGCCTGGCGGCGGCACCGACAGCGATCTGGTCGCGAACCCGCAGCACGTGGCGCGGCGGCAGGCACAGCGGCAGCGCGCGGATCACCAGGATGGCGTTGCGGGTGCGCGGCACCGGCGCGGGGGCGGCAAGCCCGGCCAGGTGGAAGAAGGCATCGGAGCCGGCGCCGAGGCCGAGGATGAAACAGCCGCCCGACATCTCCTGCAGGGCGGAGGCGAACATCGCGATCTGCCCGGGATGGATCGACACCGGCTCGATCACGCCGGCACCGCAACGGATGGTGCTGGTGGCCAGCGCGATGGCCGGCAGCGCCACCAGCCCGGAGGCCCCGGTGACGAAGGCAACGCGCCCGGTCAACTCGTTCATCGCAGCGCCGCCGCCAAAAACTCCCGCGTTCGTTCATGCCGCGCGTTGTCCAGCACCTCACGCGCGCCGCCCACTTCCACGATCCTGCCACCGGCCATGAACACCACGCGGTCCGCCACCTCGCGGGCCAAGCCCATCTCGTGCGTCACCACCATCAGCGTCATCCCCGGTGTGCGGGCCACGTCGCGCATCACTTCCAGCACGTCGCCCACCAGTTCCGGATCGAGCGCGCTGGTTGGCTCATCGAGCGGCAGCTTGCGGCGCGCTCATCGCACCGCCGATCGCCGCTCGATGAAGACCTGGCCGACGGACAGCACGGTGATGACGAGCAGGTACCAGATCGTCGCCACGATCAGCAATTCGATGGTGCGGTAGTTCACGCCGGAGATGCCCACGGCCGCCGTCAGCAGATCGCCGCCGGCGATGACGGAGACGATGGCGATGGCCTTCAGCATGCTCACCATCTCGTTGCCCATGGGCGGGATCAACACCTTCAGCGCCTGTGGCAGCACGATCCAACGCAGCGTCATCAGCGGCGTGCAGCCCAGCGCCGTGGCCGCCTCCCGCTGCCCCCGGCTGACGGAGAGCAGGCCACCGTGCACGATCTCTGCCATGTAGCCCGATCCCGCCAGCGACAGGCCGATGATGGAGGCGATGAACGGCGCCATCACATCCCGGGTGCGGACGGAGAACAGCACCTCGTCCATGCGCTGCACCCCGGCATAGACCACGGCCCGCACCGCCCGCAGCAGGCTCTGCGCCTCGCCCAGCAGGCCGTACTGCCGCTCGCTCACCTGCGGGCGCGCACGCAGCGTGTCGCTGGCGATGTCGATCGCGTGCTGCGACAGGCCGGCGGCGAGGCCGACCACATGCCAGTCAATAAGGATCTCCACCTCCGGCACGCGGAACCAGAAGCCGAGAACGAGGCGGCTGCCATCGGCCTTGCGCACCGGCTCGCCGCCCTCGAACACCTCGGCCCCGCCCAGCACTTATTGGGCGGAATGAATGCCGCTGCCGAACTTCCTCGTGCCTGTCACGCGGTAGCCGCCTTCCACCACATCGGCGCGGCCGCGCGGGTTGAACGATCCGGCGGTGGGCAGGTCGAGATGCGGGTAGAGTTCGGCGAAGGCTTCCTCACCCAGGCGACAGGCGTAGAACCCGGTCGCGGCCAGCACCGCCACGTTCCAGGCGCAGGCGCCATCCACGGTGGCCACCAGCTCCACCATCTTCGTTTGCTGCGCGAGCGGCATCTCCGGCCCGCCGCGCGCGCGGGAGATGCCGGCGCGCGGTCCTCCCCGAGCGACACCCACAGGCCGACCGCGAGATCGAAATCGCGCCTGCCCGGGCCCTTCTCCACCCGCTCCGTCACCCGGTGGAAATGCGTCGGCGGGAGGCACCGCGCGATCACGCCATCGGCCTCGCACCCGGCGAGCTGCAGGATCTTTGGGCCCATGGCGCCGAGATAGATCGGTGTCGGCGCGGCCAGGCCATCCTTCAGCTTCGCGGCTGGGTGCCAGCCTTCGCCAGCGCCGGGCACACCATGCGGGGACCTGCCCTCCAGCAGCGCCCGCACGGCCCGCAGCGCGGCGCGGGTGCGCGGCACCGGCGGCGGCGGCGAAAGCCCGGCCCAGGGCAGCACCACGGAGGATCCGGCGCCGATGCCCCAGCGGATGCTGAAGCGGAGGGCGCCGCCCGCCATCACTGCTTCTGGCCGACCGACGTCTTGGTCAGCCGGTTGATGATCACCTGCACCAGCTCCAGCCCGGCTTCGGTGATGGCCGCGCGTGGACAATGGACGCCGAGATCCAAGTCCGTAAAACGGACCGTTGCTCGATCGGAGCGGCAAGAATCCTGACCCACCGTGATGCGCCGGCGCAGTGCTGCCGGCGCCGGGCGGCTGCATACGCAGCAGGGAGGTATCTTTGAAGTTTCATCGGTCAGCCACAGCCACGTCTTCGATCGGGCGCTAAGCCGCGGGCCTCCAACAGCCTGCAAGGTCTGCCCGATGCGCCTGATCCAGCTGTCCGACACGCATGGCTCGGCGCGGCACCGGATGCTCAAGCCGAACATCGGCGCCATCGCGACCTGGCTGCGGGAGACCGCGCCCGGGCTGATTGACCACACGATCGAACCGCATCGCGAAACGCTCTGCCCGCGCCCGCAGGCAAGGGCATGACGCAAGCCCCCCCTGCCCTCGACCTGCGCGGCATCGGCAAGTCCTACGGCCACACGCGCGTGCTGGAGGGCGTGGATCTGGCGGTGGCGCCAGGCGAGTTCCTCACCCTGGTCGGCGCCTCCGGCTGCGGCAAGTCCACGCTGCTGCGAATCATCGCGGGGCTGGAGGCCCAGGATGCCGGAACCGTGGCGATCGGCGGGCGCACCGTGGACGATGTGCGGCCGAAGCAGCGCAACGTGGCGATGGTGTTCCAATCCTACGCGCTCTATCCGCACATGACCGTGGCCGACAACATCGCCATGCCCCTGGTGATGGACCGGCTGCGGCTGATGGAACGGCTGCCGCTGCTCGGCGCGCTTTCGCCGCGGCGGCGCGCCACCATGCGCCAGATCGATGCCGAAGTGGCCGCCGTGGCACGGCAGCTGGAGATTGGCGCCCTGCTGGCACGCAAGCCCGGGCAGCTCTCCGGCGGGCAGCGCCAGCGCGTGGCGCTGGGGCGGGCGATGGTGCGCAGCCCCGCGATCTTCCTGATGGACGAGCCGTTGTCGAACCTCGATGCGCGGCTGCGCGTGCACATGCGCGCGGAACTGGCGGAGCTGCATCGGCGGCTGGGTGCGACCTTTGTCTATGTCACCCACGACCAGACCGAGGCGATGACGATGTCCAGCCGCGTGGCGATGATGGACGAGGGCCGCATCGTCCAGCTCGGCACGCCCGATGCGCTGTATCACGACCCCGGCGACCTGCGCGTGGCCCGCTTCATCGGGGCGCCCGGGATCAACGTCTTCCCCGGCGAGTCCGACGGCACCGGCATCGCGGTGCTCGGGCTGCGCCTGCCGCTGGTCGCACCACCCGGCCCGGTGCAGGTCGGCGTGCGGCCGGAGGCGCTCGCGGTGACGCCGCGCGCCGCCGAAGGGCGCATCGCCGCGCGCTTGCGGCATGCGGAGAACCTGGGTGCCGAATTCCTGCTGCACCTGGAGTGCGGCCCGGCCATCCGCGTGGTGGCGCGCCTGACCGTGGAGGCGTTCCAGGCCCTGCGCCGGGAAGGGGTGGACGGCATGCTCGGGCTCGTCCCTTCGATGGACGCGGTTCTGCTGTTCGACCAGGCCGGGCGGCGGTTGCGCCCCACCCTCGCGCGCATGCCCGTGGCCCAGGCCGCCGGATGAGTGCGCACACGCTCTCCGCCGCCGGCATGCGGGCCGGCCGCCGCCAGGCCCGCACGGAAGCGGGTTGGGCCTATGCCTTCTGCGCGCCCGCCACATTGCTGATGGTCGCGATCTACCTTTTGCCCATCGCAACGGTCGCCCTGCTGAGCATGACCGACTACGAACTCGGTGCCCCCGAGTTCACCTGGGTGGGCGGCGCGCATTTCCGCGCCCTGTTGTCTGATCCCGTGTTCTGGCGCGCCCTGCGCAACACCTTCACCTATGCCGCGCTGGTGGTGCCCGCCGCGGTTGGCCTTGGCCTGCTCGCGGCGTTGCTGGTGCAGCGGCGGGGACGCTTCGGCAGCTTCTATCAGGTGGTGTTCTACCTGCCGGTCACCACCACGCTCGTTGCCATGGCCACTGTCTGGCACTTCGTGCTGCACCCCCAGCTCGGCCCGTTCAACGCGGCGCTCAGCGCGCTCGGCCTCGCGCGCATCGATGTCTTCTCGAACCCGGACCTTGTCCTGTTCGGCCTGGCCGCCATCGGCGCGTGGCAGCTTGTCGGCTTCAACATGATCCTGTTCCTCGCGGGCCTGACCGCGATCCCGAAGGATCTGTACGACGCCGCCGAGGTGGAGGGCGCGGACCATCCGGTGGACCGCTTCCTGCGCGTGACATGGCCGCTGCTCGGCCCCACCACGATGTTTGTCGTCATCACCACCTGCATCACCGCCTTCAAGGTGTTCGACACGGTGGTGGTGCTCACCCGGGGCGGCCCGCTGGGGCGCAGCGAGGTGCTGCTGTACGCGATGTATCTGGAAGGGTTCCAGTATTTCCGCATCGGCTACGCCTCCGCGCTCACGCTGGTGTTCCTGCTGCTGGTCGTGGCCGCCGCCGCGATCCAGGCCTTCCTGATCGACCGCAAGGTGCATTACGGATGATCCGCCGCGCGCACCTGCCGGGCCGCATCCTCGCCCATGCCCTGCTGTTGCTGGGCGCCGGCATTACCCTGCTGCCGTTGATCTGGATGCTGCTCACCTCCATCCGCGCACCCGACGAGGTGTTCAGCGCCGGCATGAGCCTGCTGCCCCGCACCTTCCACGCCGCCGAGAACTACGGCTATGCGCTGCGCGAGGCGCCGCTGCTGCGCTACATGCTGAACGGCGCCATCGTGTGCGCGCTGATCCTGGCGGTGCAGCTGGTGGTGGCGATCCCGGCCGCCTATGCCCTGGCCAAGCTCTCCTTCCGTGCCCGCCCGCTGCTGTTCGGCATGGTTCTGCTGGGGCTGACCATCCCCATCCAGGTGCCGGCGATCCCGATCTACATCGCCTTCTCCTCGCTCGGGCTGCTGAACACCTTTTTCGCCCTGGTCTTTCCCTTCACGCTGTCGGTGTTTGCGATCTTCCTGTTCCGCCAGTTCCTGCGCGGCTTCCCGGAAGAGATCCTGCAGGCCGCGCGCCTGGATGGGTTCAGCGAGATCGAGATCGTGCTGCGGCTGCTGGTGCCCGCGCTGCGCCCGGCGATCGCCGCCTTCGCGGTGTTCTCCGTCACCGCGCATTGGAACGACCTCTACTGGCCGCTGATCGTTACCACCAGCCCCGACCACGCCACCCCGCCGCTGGGCATGCTGCAGTTCCGCGATGCCGAGACCGGCTCCAACTACGGCGCGCTGATGGCCGGGGCCGCGATCGTCACCGCCCCGTTGGTGGCCGCCTTCCTGCTCGCCCAGCGCCAGTTCATCCAGGGCATCACCATGACGGGTTTGAAATGAGCCCGGCCCTGCCCCCAATCCGCCGACCCAAGGAGAACCAAGATGCTTCGCCGAACCCTGCTCACCGGCACCGCCGCCGCCGGCGCGGCCGCCGCCCTGCGGCCGGCCCTGGCCCAGGCGCCGATCACCCTCACCGTCATGCATTGCTGGCCCGCCCATGCCCGGTTCCACGCGCCGATCGCCGAGGCGTTCATGGCCGCCAACCCCGGCATCAAGATCACCTTCCGCACCGCCCCGCCCACCTATGACGACGGCCATCAGCAGATCCTGCGCGAGGCCGTTACCAACCAGCTGCCGGACGTGTTCTATTCCGGCTACCACCTGATGCCGCAGCTCGCCCGCGCCCTGGCCCGCCGCCGCCAGCTGGTCGACCTCACCCCGATGCTCGATGCCGAGGGTGCTGCCTGGAAGGCGGAGAACTACGCCCCGCGCATGCTCTCCCTCGGCGCCGTCGATGGCCGCCAGGTGGGCATGCCGTTCAACGCCTCCTCGCCGATCGTCTACATGAACGCCGACCTGGTGCGGAAGGCCGGCGGCAATCCCGATGCCATGCCCACCACCTGGGACGGCATGATCGCGCTCGCCGCGAAGATCAAGGCGCAGGGCGGCGGCGACATCAACGGCCTGGCCTATGACGTGCATGCCTGGCCGGACGACTGGCTGTGGCAGACCCTGATCTTCCAGCAGGGCCACACGCTGACCGATCCGAACGACGAGACCAAGGTGGCCTTCGGCGGCGCGCCGGGCCTGTCTGCGCTTACCCTCGCCCGCCGTTTCGTGACCGAGGGCGGCATGGCGATCCAGGGCTTCGACCAGTCCCGCCAGAGCTTCACCGCCGGCAAGACCGGGCTCTACGTCAACTCGCCCGCCAACCTGACCGGCATCACCGAGGGCGTGGGCCGCGCGTTCGAGTTGCGCACGGCGAAGTTCCCGATCCAGAACACCGAGCGCGGCTGGCTGCCCACCGGCGGCAACGCGGCGATGATCCTCACCGCCGATGCCGCACGCCAGAAGGCCGCCTGGGCGTTCCTGAAGTTCGTCTCCGGCGCCGAGGGCCAGAAAATGGCGGTGCTCGCCACCGGCTACCTGCCCACCAACATCAAGGCGATCGGCGAGGCCTATCTGGGCCCGTTCTACCGGGAGAAGCCGAACTACCGCACGCCGGTGGACCAGTACGACCGTTCCGGCCCTTGGTACGGTTATCTCGGCACCAATGGCGTGAAGATCTGGCGCCTGCAGCGCGACCTCATCACCCTGGTGATGCGCGGCGAGGCGACACCCGAGAAGGCCTTGGCCGAGATGGTTTCCGAGACGCAGAAGCTGATCCCCGCCGCAGCCTGAGTGCGGCTGCCCGGCGCTGCGCCCGGGCTCCCTGGAGCGGTGGCCGACCTCATGTGAGGTGGGCCACCGCTCCAAGTCACGGCCGTGGCGACGACACACCTCACGCCGCCAAGGCTCCCGCGCCGCGCTCCGGCAAGACCGAAGCGGCGAGGGGTGGCTTTCAATGTCATGCGATGGTCGCCGAGATGTTACCAGCCGCGTGCAAGGCCGTTGCCGGCCGGCCGGTGGGCCGGGTACGGCGACTGGATTTTTATTTTGATAACGGAATGCTTGAATCGCGGGTTGGCGCAGGGGGTCATGCGCCTTTTCCGAATCTTCGGCGGTTGTAGCGGGAGAAGGCGAGGACGTTGCGGGGGATGGGGCGGTCTGTTGGCAGGACGCCCTGCGGGCGGGTGGTGGGCGGCCTGGGGCGCGGCTTGCGGATTCGGGGCGGGCGCGGGGGACCGGGGAGTTGGAGGGCGGTGGGGAGATCGAGGGCCAGGAGGCGGGCGGGGCCGCGCAGGGTGCGGATGAGGGCGGCACGGGCGCTGGGCGGGGCGGCGGCGAGGAGGGGTTGGGTGGCAGGGTCGTTCAGGGCGGCTTCGAGCTGGGCTGCGTGGGCGCGGACGTGGTGGTCGGTGACGGCGCCGAGCCAGCCGCGGCGGCGGGGAAGGTAGGGAACGGGGACGGCTTTGCGCGCGCGGGGGGCGTGGGTGCGGCGGCGGGGGGCGCGCCAGGTGCCCGAGGCCAGGGCGGTCAGGATGGCGACCAGACGGGCGCGGGCGCGCATGAGGCGGCGGATGGCGAGCGGGAGGTATTGGGCGAGGCGGGGTTCGTGCGGGGCGATGCGCTGGAGGAGGGACCAGAGGGCGAGACCCAGTACGAGTGCGAGATGGCTGAGGGGGTGGGGCGGCTGATCGTACGGGGCCTGTTGGGGGGAGGTGTGCATGGGATGGGTAAGTTATCCCATAGAGACCGGCGACGCAAGAGATAGTTAGATTTATTTTCCGATATCGCGAGAGGATGGCGGGGCAGGCGTGGTGGTCGCGATGCTGGGGGAGGGTCCGGATCGGCGCTCTGCCTCGGGGAACGACGAGGCCGGGAATGCGCCGCGGCAACCGGCGCTTAACGCATGGTTGGGCACATGGGACGCATGCTCAGCCCTCGCCCCCACACCGGCTTCAGAGTTCCCCCCGACGCCTATCTGCGCAGCGAGGATGTGCGTTTCTCGCCATCCGGCCGGCTGCTGGCGGTGGCGGTGCAGAACGCCATCCACCTGATGGAAATCGCGCCCGACGAAACGCCCGTGCGCGTGATACGGCAGACGGAGTTTCGCTCGCCGGACCTCGCCTTCCCGCACGGGGTGGAATTCCTCGCCGAGGACGTCATCGTGGTGGCCAACCGCGAGGCGTGGGTGACGTTCTTCCGCCTTCCGGCCGCCGACACCTGGCAGGCGCTGACGAATATCGAGGCCATCCATGAGCTGGAATGCGCCTGGTTCGGGCCGCGGGGCGGGACCCGGGTGATCGAGACCGGGCGGAAGGTGCGCTGCGGGCCCGGTTCCATCCGGCGGCACGGCGACCACCTGTTCATCTGCGCCAACCACTCCAACACGCTCACGCGGCATGCCTTCACGCTGCGCGACGGCGTGATCACCACCGGCGAGGCCAGGCTGCTGGCGCAGGGCGGCCTGAACATCCTGGACGGGCTTGCCGTCAGCGGTGACGGGCGTTGGATTGCGCTGGCGGATGCCGGGAACAACCGGGTTGTGGTGTGCCATGCCGCCACGGGCGCGGAGGCCGCGGTGCTGACGGACCCGCGGCTGCACTCGCCGCATGGGCTGTGCTTCGATCCCACCGGACGCAGGATTTATGCCAGCGATGCCGGGGAGCAACTGGTCCATGTGTTCGTGCGCGATGATGGCGACTGGGACAGGACCATGGACCGCAGTGCCTTCTGCCTGCCGGGCATTGGCGACGAGCCGTTCTGGAAGACGAAGCTTTCGGTGCCGGAGGCGTTGCGGGGGCTCGTGGGCGGGCTGAAGGGGCTGGACATCCATCCGTCCGGGCATTTGCTGGTGGGCAGTTGCCTCAACCAGCCGCTGGCGTTCTTCGATGTGGAGATCGTTGCGGCCAACGACCGGATCGCCCCGCCCCGCCCGGCGGCGCGTGTGCGGGAGGATGTGCAGGCGCCGGCGCCGCTGATGGTATCGGTGCATCTGCCGAAGACGGCGGGGACCAGTTTCCGCGCGACGCTGGCGGAGCATTTCGGCACCCGGCTGCGCAGCGACTACGACGACATGCCGCTGCACAAGCGGGGCGCGGAGCGGAACCTGGCCAGCCTGGAAGGCGCGGTCGCCAATTTCCTGGGCCGGTTCGACGATGTGGCGTGCATTCATGGCCATTTCCTGCCCATGAAATACCTGCTGCTGCGTGACAGGACGCCGCTTCAGTTCGTGACCTGGATGCGGGACCCCGTGGACAGGCTGGTGTCCCACTATGAGTTCTGGATGCGCCGCTACAACCCGGATACCGCGGGGCCACTGCACCGGACCGTGGTGACGGAGGCATGGACGCTGGAGCGGTTCTGCCTGAGCGAGGAGCTTCGCGATATCTATGCCAAGTTCCTGTGGGCGTTCCCGCTGGAGTATTTCTCGTTCATCGGCATTGTGGAGCACTACGACGAGGATCATGCGGCCTTCGTTGCGGATCACCTTGGCGGCCACGCGGCGCCCCGGCGGCTGAATGCCGCGCCGCAGCGGGAACGGCCGGCGGCGCTGGACCGCGGATTGCGGCGGGACATCGAGGCGTTTCACGTGGCGGACATGAAGCTGTACGACACCGCCGTGGCGATGCGGAGCCGGCGGCGCGCCGGCTGACGGCTGACGGCTGGTGGCTGGCGGCTGGTGGCTGGCGGCTGGCGCGGCCCGCGCGGCTACTGGCCGGCGCTCACCCGGACCGGTGGTGCGAGGCGATCGAATTCAGACATCTGGCCGTTGAGCGCCCGGATTGCCGCATCCGGCCGGGCGATGCCGGTTTCCAGCAGGCGGTGCTCCGGGGACACGGCCTTGTGGTAGTGCAGGATGCGCGGCGGCACATCCGGCAATTCGGCCGCGGGCAGGTGCGTGGGGTAGTTCCATTCGATCGGCAGCGGCGTGACCGCAAGGCGCATTTCCCGCAGCGCCAGGGCAAAGCCCAGCTGGTCGGCGTTTCGCACGTGGCGGCCCAGGCATTCCCCCTGGTCCAGGCACCACAGGGCCCATTTGCGCCACAGGGGCGCGAGGCCCGGAAGGATGACGCGATCCAGGACATACAGGCCGCCGTTGCAGTTGTTGCGGTCGGTCCGGCGCCCGCCATCGGGTGGGTAGCCGACCGCGACCCAGTCCGGTTCACCCAACCCGGCGGCGTGGAAGAGCGCGGCGAGGGCGGGTTCGGGCGGGTTGGGACGATCGACGAGCTTGGCCATGGCCGGGGCCGTGCGATCGGCAGCGGCGCGGGGCAGTTCCATCGGGCCGACCCAGGCGGTGTCGCAATCCATCAGCACGACATGGTCGAACCCGCCGCCCGTGAAGGTTTCGAGCTGGCAGATCTTGTTGCAGTGGGGGCTGCGCGGATCGGGCGGCACGATGGGCACGATGTTGACGCCCAGCGCTGCGGCCTTGGGCAGGAGATCCGCCGTGCAGCCGACCGGTGCGTGGATGAACACATGCGCGGGCGGCACGCCGTGCAGCCGCAGCAGGCAGTTCAGCCAGAGTTCGCATTCGACCGAGAGGGCCGGAGCCTCATCGAGCACGCAGGAGAACGCGACGCGGCCGGGCGTGGGCCGGGCAGCTGGCGGCGGGGCGGCCGATGACGGGGCGGCCAGCGCCGCGCGCGCGCGGTCTCTCTCCGCCAGCGCGCTGGCCAGGGCGGCGGCGGCGGCCCATCGTCCGCGCCGCTCTGTCTCCTGCAGGGCGAGCAGGTCGGCCTTGGCCTGGTGGGCCTCGGCCTGCGCGGCTTCAAGGTCGGCGGCCGGGGTGGCCGGTTCCGCGAGGAGGGGCTGGAACAGCGCCGCGGCGGCGGTGAAGGTGCGGGCGGTGTGGCGGGTGATGGCATCGAACCCGCCATGGGGCAGGCAGCGCATCAGCATCGCATGGAATTCGTGGACCAGCGGCGGGAGGGGGCTCTCGGGCGCGCCGGTGGGGGGCGATGGGGCCGTGGCGCCGCCCAGCAGGTCCCGCACCCTGGCGTCGGCGGGATCGGTCGCCCCGGCGGCGTGCGGCAGGCGCGCCAGGTTCGCGGCGGGATCGGTGTGCCACGCCTCATGGGGCAGCAGGGTCACGTCGTCTGTTCCGAGCGCGTCGACGAGGGTGCTGTGGCAGGCAAGCCAGCGCAGGGCCGCCTCGGTGGGGGGGAGCCCGGTGTTTCGGACCCATGACGGCACGAGCGCCGCGGGGTCGCGCAGGCAGAGGATGAAGCGGGGTGGCAGGCCGAGCGGGGCCAGGGCTTCGCGCCAGAGCGGCAGGAGCGGGCCAACCCTGGGATCGTTGATGCCGAACGGGTGCGGCGCGGCCAGGCGGTTCCAGACCCAGTGGGCGATCTCGTCGCGGATCGCGCGCAGCTCCGGACGGGTCCACCAGCCCGGTGGCAACGGGAGGGGGTGGGGGTTGAGCGGATCGCAGCCGAGTTGCCGGAAGGCGCGGTCGTGCAGTGCCACGATCGGCGCACGCTCCGCGGCGCCGGCTGGCGTGGCGTGGCACGGATCGGGCGCGTCCGTCATGTCTGTGCCCAGGCGACCGAGCAGCTGCGAACACAGCAACGTGCCGCTGCCCGCCATGCCCAGGATGATGGTGATCCCCGGATGCGGTGCCGGAAAGAGGGCCAATGTTCGTCTCCACCACCGTGAACGGGCGCTTCCGGAGGCGCGGCCCATGCTGCGATGGGGGCAGGAAAGGGTTATCGGTGGATGAACAAGGCTGCTTGAATGCGCGGCGCCGTGCCGAAGTGGCAGGGTGACGGTTTACCGCGGGCTTGCCCGCCCTACATCAATGGTGCGGTGTAGGGGCCAGTGTGGCTCGCCGTGACGCCCGGGCACATCGCCGCAGGGCGTGGGTGCATGCCACGATCCGGAGGAGAGACCATGATGATCCCAGCTCGCCGCGCCCTCCTCACCGGATGTGCCGCCATGGCCGGTGCCGCGGTGGGGACAAGCGGCCTTGGCCTGTTCGCGCCGCTGCACGCACAGGGCCTCGCCGCGACGCCGACGATGCGGGGTGGTGCCAACAACTACCTGCCGGGTGCGGCCATTGTGCCGCGCATTGGCGGTGGCGGGTTCTGGCTGACCGGCACGGTGCGGCGCGCCGGGGATGGGGCGCCGCTGTCGGGCATCCGCATCCAGATGTGGGCGCATACGACGGAAGGGCAGGAGCGCGATCCCCATAGCCACGGCGCCACGCTGACGGACGCAAACGGCGTGTTCCGCATGGAGATGCCGCAGATCGTGCCGGCCTTCGGGCAGGCGCACGCCCACCTGGCCTATGATCCCGCGCATGATGGCAACGGCTTCGAGACGGTGTTCCTCCGGCCGTTGCTGCGCAGCGCGCGGGACACGAGCCTGAGCGCGGATTTCGTGCTGCAGAAGGCGTGAC
This sequence comes from Asaia bogorensis, assembly GCA_945888575.1. GTDB lineage: Bacteria > Pseudomonadota > Alphaproteobacteria > Acetobacterales > Acetobacteraceae > CAMDGX01. The sequence continues at coordinate 14,210 of CAMDAM010000076.1, forward strand.
CGGCGCGGGGTTGGTGCGCCCTGCCCTGATCTGGGTGGCCGTTGGCGCGGCCATTGCCGCGGCCGGCCTGGAGGCGGCGACGAGCCCGCTGCTCGCCTGGCGCGATGCGATCTACATCGCTGGGTGCCTTGCCGGGGTTGCCGCGCTGGCGCTTCTTCTTATCCAACCCTTGCTGGCCGGCGGATATCTGGCGGGGCTGCGGCGCGGGCGGCAGGTGCATGCCTGGGTCGGGGGCGCGCTGGTGGCCGCGGTCATGGGGCATGTCGCGGCGCTGTGGCTGACCAGCCCGCCCGACGTTGTGGATGCCCTGCTGTTCCGGTCGCCGACGGCGTTTTCAGTGTGGGGCGTGGTGGCGATGTGGGCGGTGTTTGCCACGGCGCTGCTGGCGGTACTGCGCCGGTCGCAGCTTTTGTGGCGGCTGGGACATATCGGGCTGGGCGTGGTGATCGCCGTGGCCACCGTGGTTCATGCGTGGCTGATCGACGGCACCATGGGCACGGTCTCGAAGGCGGTGCTGTGTGCCCTGGTCCTGGCCGCCACCGGCAAGGTGGTGCTGGATGCGCGCCTGCCGGCCGCCTTCCGCCGGCTCGCGCGCGGAAGGCGGCCCGTATAGCGCGTCAGGCCGGTAGCGTTGGGTCCGGGGCCACGCGGACCAGGGTCTTGCCGAAATTCTCGCCGGTGAGCATCTCGCTGAAGGCGGCGGGAATGTTCTCGAAGCCCTCGCGGATGTATTCGCGGTAGCGGACCTCGCCGGAGGCGACCCAGGGGGCCATCTCGGCCAGGAAGGCGTCGTGCCACTCGGCCACGTATTCGCCGACGGAGAGGTTGCGCACGGTTACGCCGCGGGCTTCGGCGCGGCTGCGCACCACGGCGCGGGCATCCTCGGCGGGGTCGTCGCCGTAATGGGCGATCAGGCCGCAGATCGTCATGCGTGCGCCCGGGTTGAACAGGGGCAGCACCGTGTCGAACACGGGGCCGCCGACATTCTCGAAATAGACGTCGATGCCGTTCGGGCAGGCGGCCGCGAGGTCCTGGGCGAAGGTGGGGGAGGTGCGGGAGATGCAGGCGTCGAAGCCGAGTTGTTCCACGACGTAGCGGCACTTTTCCTCGTGCCCCGCGATGCCCACCACGCGGCAGCCCTTCAGCCGCGCGATCTGGCCGGCGATCTGGCCGACGCCGCCGGAGGCCGCGGAGACGACGGCGGTGTCACCTGGTTTCGGCTCGCACTGGAGCACCAGGCCGGCATAGGCGGTGAGGCCGAGCATGCCGAGCACGCCCACGGCGTGGCTGATCCGGCCCTGGGCCGGGTCGAGCTTGCGCGGGATCATGTAGGACGGACGGGCGACGCCTTCGCCCATCAGGCCGTATTCGGCCCAGCCATTGGTGCAGAACACGAAATCGCCCGGCACGATGCCGTCGATCCGGCTTTCCACCACCTGCGCCACGGTGCGGGCATGGCAGGGCACGCCCTCCGGCTCCACGCCGCGGCGCTTGTAGCCCCACTGGTAGGGGTCGAGGGAGACGTAGATCGTGCGGGTCAGCGCCTGGCCGGGACCGGGGGACGGGAGCGGGGCTTCCTTCAGCGCGAAGGTGCCGTCATCGGGCCAGGGCGGCGGGGGCCGTTTGGCGAGGGTCCAGTAGCGCGTGTTCATGTTGCCCTCCCGAGGCGGTGGCTGGGTTGCGGGCGCCCGGGCGGAACAGTCTCCCCTCGGGCCCGCGCGAAACGCGGCCTTGCCGTAGTTTACGCCGGGGCATCACGGGGGGGAACCGGCCGCGATCAGGTGGCGCCCGTACTGGGCCCGCACTTCCTCATCGCGGAAGGCCACGCGCGTTACGGTGACGCCGACGCGGTGGCTTGGCACCAACGCCACCAGGCGCGACACGACCAGCCGCGCCTCCTCCGTACGGCCCACCGCCGCCAGTGCGGCGGCTGTCAACGCCAGGTTCGACGTGTACACGCCGTTGCTCCGCATCGACCGCATGCCCCACTCGGCCGCCTCATCCCAGGAGCCCCGTGCGTAGTGCGCGATGCCCAGGAAATGCTGGTAGCGGAACAGCAGGGGGTCTTCGGGCGAAAGGCGGATGGCGCGCTCGGCGCCGCGCACCGCCTCCTCTGCCCGGCCGGTATAGGCCAGGGTCGGGGCGGCCCAGAGGCTGGTCTCGGCGTCGTTCGGCGCCAT
>CAMDAM010000077.1 GCA_945888575.1 Asaia bogorensis
GCCACCGCGGGCGGCAGGCTCATCAGGATGGCTTCCACGTTGCCGCCGGTTTTCAGGCCGAACAGGGTGCCGCGGTCGTGGATGAGGTTGAATTCCACGTAGCGGCCGCGGCGGATCAGTTGGTGCTGGCGTTCCTCTGGGGTCCAGGGCTCGGCGATGCGGCGGCGGATGATGGCGGGGTAGGCTTCCAGGAAGGCCAGGCCCACGTCCTTGGTGAAGGCGAGGTCGGCCTGCACATCGCCGGTGAAGTGCTGGTCGTAGAAGATGCCGCCTGCGCCGCGGGGTTCGTCGCGGTGGGGCAGGTAGAAGTAGCGGTCGCACCATTCCTTGAATTTTGGGTAGTAGGCGGGGTCGTGGCGGTCGCAGGCGGTTTCGAAGGCGGCGTGGAAGCCGGCGGCGTCCTGCATGGATTCCGGGCTGTCGAGGCGCATGGGGGTGAGGTCGCCGCCGCCGCCGAACCAGCCCTTGGTGGTGACGATCATGCGGGTGTTGAAGTGGGCGGCAGGCACGCGCGGGCTGGCCATGTGGGCGACGAGGCTGACGCCGCTGGCCCAGAAGCGCGGGTCTTCGGCGGCACCGGGGATCTGGGCGCGGAAATCCGGGCTGAACTCCCCCATCACGGTGGAGACGTTCACGCCCACCTTCTCGAACACCCGCCCGCGCATCAGGCTCATCACGCCGCCGCCGCCATCGGCGCCTTCGGTGGTGGGGCGGCTCCAGGCCTTGCGTTCGAAGCGGCCGGGGGTGCCGGGGCCGTACTGGGCCAGGCCGGCGGCTTCGTCCTCGATCGCCTCGAAGGCGGCGCAGAGTTGGTCGCGCAGCGCCTCGAACCAGGCGCGGGCTTCGGGCTTGAGGGCGGCGTGGGGGGGCGGGGTGTCGGTCATGATCGGCAGAATAGACACAGGGCGGGCGAGTTGCGGAGGGCGTACCCGAGGCCTAAGGTGGGGTTGGGCACGATTTGTCCCCTGTGCGCGCCCGCGAGGCCTTGCCCGCACGCGCATGTGGGATTAATCGGCTAGCACCGCCCCGTTGCAGCGGGTTCATGCGCCGAGACATGGCGCCGGGAACCGCGGCATACCGGGGGGATGGCTGACGACGATCCGTGCCGGGCGACGGCCAGCCGCCCTTCGCGGGTCAGGGACAAGAACGCCCCTCGCGGGGCAGGCAACCGAGGTCACGTATGGCTGATAGCGCCGCCGCCCCCCACGCAGCCCCGCACGCGGGCGGGGCCGAGGTCACGAAGCGCGACTTCCTCAAACTGGTGACCGCCGCTGGTGCCGCCGTGGGGGTGGGCGCCATTGTGTGGCCGCTTGTGGACAGCATGAACCCGTCGGCCGATGTGCTGGCGCTGTCCTCCACCACGGTGGATCTCGCCCCGGTGACCGCCGGGCAGGCGATCACCGTGATGTGGCGCGGCAAACCGGTGTTCGTGCGCCACCGCACGCCCGAGGAAATCGCGAAGGCAAAAGCCGACGACAAGGGCCGCCTGCCAGACCCCGCGGCCGATGCGGCGCGCGTGAAGGCCGGCAAGGAGCAGTGGCTGATCGTGGTCGGCATCTGCACCCATCTGGGCTGCGTGCCGCTGGGTAACCGCAGCACCGAGGTGCGCGGCGAGTATGGCGGCTGGTTCTGCCCCTGCCACGGCAGCCACTACGACACCTCCGGCCGCATCCGCCAAGGACCCGCCCCGGCAAATCTCGCCGTACCCCCTTACGCCTTCGAGGGCGACACCAAGATCAAGATCGGCTGATCGCACCCATCCGCGATCGCAGCCTTCGGAGCACATGCCCATGGCCGGCCTGCACAAGAGCGAGTTCGAGAACCCGGTGATCCGCTGGGTTGACTCGCGCCTTCCCATCTTCACGATGATCCAGAAGGAGTACGGGGTGTTTCCCACCCCGCGCAACTTCAACTACCTCTGGAACTTCGGCGCCCTGGCGATGATCAACCTCGTGATCATGATCGCCACCGGCATCTTCCTGGCGATGAACTACACCGCGCACGCCACGATGGCGTTCGACTCGGTGGAGCGCATCATGCGCGACGTGAACTGGGGCTGGCTGCTGCGCTACGTGCACGCCAACGGCGCCTCCATGTTCTTCATCGTGGTGTACATCCACATGTTCCGCGGCCTCTACTACGGCTCCTACAAGACGCCGCGCGAGCTGCTGTGGATCCTGGGCGTGATCATCATGCTGCTGATGATGGCGACCGCATTCATGGGCTACGTGCTGCCCTGGGGCCAGATGTCGTACTGGGGTGCCACCGTTATCACCAACCTGTTCTCGGCCTTCCCGCTGGTGGGCGAGCACATCGTGACCTGGCTGTGGGGCGGCTTCTCGGTGGACAACCCCACGCTGAACCGCTTCTTCAGCCTACATTACCTGCTGCCGTTCGTGCTGGTGGGCGTGGTGTTCCTGCACATCGCCGCCCTGCACATCACCGGTTCCAACAACCCGCTGGGCATCGACGTGAAGGGCCCGCAAGACACGCTGCCGTTCCATCCGTACTACACGATCAAGGACAGCGTTGGCATCTGCATCTACTTCATCGTGTTCGCGCTGTTCGTGTTCTTCGCGCCGAACTACCTGGGCCATGCCGACAACTACATCCCTGCCAACCCGCTGGTGACGCCGGCGCATATCGTGCCGGAATGGTACTTCCTGCCGTTCTACGCCATCCTGCGCTCGGTGCCGGACAAGCTGGGCGGCGTGCTGCTGATGTTCGCCTCCATCGGCGTGCTGGCGGTGCTGCCGTGGCTGGATACCTCGCCGGTGCGCAGCGCCCGCTTCCGCCCGGTGTACCGCATCCTGTTCTGGGTGCTGGTGGTGACCTGCGTGGTGCTGGGCGTGTGCGGCGGCAAGCCGGCCGAGGGCATCTGGGTGGTGCTGTCGCGCATCGCCACGGCCTATTACTTCCTGCACTTCCTGGTGATCCTGCCGGTCCTGGGCAAGTTCGAGCGGACGCTGCCGCTGCCCGAGAGCATCAGCCGCGCCGTGTTGCCGACAGGTGGCGGGCCCCTGCCCGGTGGCGCCGCCGCGAAGCCGATGGAGAAGGCGTGATGAAACTCCTGCGCAACATCGCCGTCGCCGCGCTGCTGGCGCTCGGCACGCCGGCGGCCGCCCTGGCCGCCGGTGAAGAGATCAAGTTCCCGCCGCAGATCTGGAGCTTCAGCGGTCCGTTCGGCACCTTCGACCGGGCTTCCGCGCAGCGCGGCTTCCAGGTCTATTCCGAGGTCTGCGCGGCCTGCCATGCGATGAAACAGGCCTACTACCGTGACCTGAAGGGCATCGGGCTGAACGACAAGGAGATCGAGGCCGTTGCGGCCGCGGTGATGGTGCCCACGATCGGCGATGACGGTGCCCCGGCCGAACGCGCGGGCATTCCTTCGGACCGTTTCCGCTCGCCCTACGCCAATGAGCGTGCGGCCCGCGCTGCCTTCAACGGCGCCTATCCGCCCGACCTTTCGGTGATGATCAAGGCCCGGCCCGGTGGGGCGGACCAGCTCTATTCGCTGCTGGTCGGCTACTCCGACGCGCCGGCGGGCATGACGGTGGGCGAGGGGATGTACTACAACAAGTACTTCGCCGGCCATCAGATCGCCATGGCCCCTCCGCTGGCCGATGGGCGTGTGACCTATGCCGATGGCACCCGCGCCTCGGTGGAGCAGATGTCCCGCGACGTGACCACGTTCCTGTCCTACATCGCCGAGCCGGAGATGGAGACGCGCAAGCGCCTGGGCGTGAAGGTGGTGCTGTTCCTGCTGTTCCTCACCGGCCTCACCTACGCCACCAAGCGCAAGGTCTGGGCCGACGTGCACTGAGACCCGGCCGCTTCGGCCGAAATGAACGCCGCCGCACCCCACCCGGGTGCGGCGGTTTTCTTTTGAGAGAGACCCACATTCCGGAGGCGCGGCATGAGCAGCATCCAACCCGTGATCGGCATCATCGGCGGCTCCGGCCTGTACGACATCGATGGGCTGGAGCGCACGCGCTGGCACAAGGTCTCCACCCCCTGGGGTGATCCTTCCGATGATCTGCTGGAAGGCTGGCTCGGCGATGTGCGCTGCGTATTCCTGCCCCGCCATGGCCGCGGCCATCCGCTTTCGCCCACCGACCTCAACTACCGCGCCAATATCGACGCGCTGAAGCGCATGGGCTGCACCGATGTGCTCTCCCTCTCCGCCGTGGGCAGCCTTAAGGCGGAGCTGCCGCCGGGGCACTTCGTGATCGTGGACCAGTTCATCGACCGCAGCTTCGCGCGCGAGAAGAGTTTCTTCGGCGCCGGCTGCGTGGCGCATGTGTCGGTCGCCCACCCGGTTTGCCCGCGGCTGGGCGATGCGGCGGAGGCGGCGGCACGGCAGATCGGGCTGCCGGTGACGCGCGGCGGGACCTACCTGGTGATGGAAGGGCCGCAATTTTCCACCAAGGCGGAAAGCGAGCTGTATCGCAGCTGGGGCTGCTCGGTGATCGGCATGACCAACATGCCCGAAGCCAAGCTGGCCCGCGAGGCGGAGCTTTGCTACGCGACCATCGCCATGGTGACCGACTACGATTGCTGGCACCCGGACCACGACCACGTGACGGTGGACGCGGTGGTGAAGGTGCTGCTGGGCAATGCCGAAAAGGCGCGCGACCTGGTACGGGCCCTGGTGCCGGCGATCGGCTCCGCGCGGCCCCCCTGCCCCGCCGGGTGCGACCGGGCGCTGGACCATGCGTTGATTACCGCGCCGGGGAAGCGAGATCCGGCGCTGCTGGCGAAGCTGGATGCGGTGGCGGGTAGGGTTTTGGCATAAGGAAGCGGTTCTTTTTTGAAAAAAAGAACCAAAAAACTTCTATGAGCTGGCACGCGTTTTTCCGGGGAAAGACGCGTGCCAGGACATGAAGTCTTTTTGCTTCTTTTTCTTCAGAAAAAGAAGACTCTTGCTTAGCAGCCCGGCTTGGGTACGCTGAGTTCGGTCAGTTTGCCGGCCAGCACGTAGTCGCCGAAATCCATGCTCAGCTGGTCGGCGATGCCGTTTTGCCAGTAGCGCATGCCGACTTCGTATTCCGGCTGCTGGTTGCCGCCGCTGCGTTCGAAGAAGGCGATGCGCACGCGCACGCTGGACAGCGGGGTGAGGGCGGGCCAGCGGGTTTCGGCGGGGGCGGCCACGGCGGTGATGGCGGCGGTGCTGTCTTGCGCGCCTTCGGCGCTGGTGCCGTCGAACAGCGGGATGGCGATGAAGCGCTTGCCTTCCTTGGCGGCTTTCAGGATGGCCTCGGTATGGGCTGTGGGGAACATGGTGCCGGCGGGCAGGTCTTGGGTGGTGTCGGCGGGTTGGGTGTAGGTGGCGCGGCCCGGACCGCTGGTGCGTTCCAGCGTGGCGGCGCCGGCGAGGTCGTTCACCACCGCGTCTTCCGTGGTTTGGCGCAGGCGGAAGCGCATGCGCAGGCCGTCCTTGCTTTCCCAGGTGGTGTAGTCGGAGGTGAGGTCGATATCGGTGCCGTCGCGGCTGGTGACGGTGATGGACAGGCGCTGGCGGATGGCCCAGGCGTCACAGGCGTCGATCACTTCGAAGCCCATGGTGCCGCTGGCGCCCACGATGTCGCCGCGCGCGGATTCGAGCGTGAGGGTGTAGAGCGCGCGGTGCCCGGTGATCTCGACGGCGGCGGCGGCCAGCGGTGCCAGCAGGGCCGCGGCGCAGAGGGCCGCGAATGTCCGCGGCAGGGCGGGCCGGAGGAAGGCGGGCAGGCGCATGCGGGCAACTCCGGAAACGTGCCCACACAATAGGTAGCGGAACGCCACCGCGCCAGCGCGTGTCAGCCCAGAAAACGCACGATCACGCCACTCGCCTGCGCCGTGAGCACGGTTTGGGGCGCCTGGCCCAGCAGGCGGGCGATGGCGGCATTGCCGTCATCGGTGCGGACGGCGATGCCGAGGATAGCGGGCAGGGCTGGCAGGGTGGCGCCTGGCAGCACGTGCGTCGCGGCGTCGGGCGGCAGCACCCGCACGGTGCCTTGCGGCAGGCGCAGAGCGACGCCGCCCATGGGGTCTGGCACCACGGGGCGGCCGGCGGCGCGGGAGAGGCGGGCGGCGAAGGCGGCGGGGGGATCGGCGGCCACGATCACCTCCTGCAGGGCGACGGCCTGGTTGGGGTGGGCGAGGAAGGGCGCCTGCCAGACGAGGTCTGGCGTGAGGTGGCGCAGCAGTTGGAGGCGGGGGTCGGCCTCGGCGAGCGGGATACGGGCGAAGGCGGCCTCGCCCTCGGCCGGGGGGGCGGGGCGGCTGGAGCGGGAGATGGCGGCGCTGAAGCCGGCGCGGTGGAGGCGGGCGAGGGCGGCGTTCTCGTCGTCGGTGGCCAGGGTGAGGACGTGGATGCCGGTGTGGTGGGCCAGGAAGCGGGTGATGGTGCCGCTGGGCCTGGCGGGGTCGATGGTGGCGAGCAGCTCGATATAGCCCTCGCCCAGCATGATGTTGCGGTTGCCGGTGCCCGTGGGGGTGCCGTCGGACATGTGCGGCAGCAGGGGCTGGACAGAGAAGCCGAGCGCCTCCCATTCGGCGGCCGCCGCGCCGAGCTCCGGCACGGCGACGCCGACATGGTCGAGGCCGGTGGCGAGGCCGGTCATGGTGCGGCTTCGTATTTCTCCAGGTGCCATTCGGCCGGCTCCCGTGCTGCTTCGGCGTACCATTGCTCCATCAGCGGGTGCGCCCGCACGGCGGCGCAATACTCCTGCGCGGCGGCCGGCAGGGGCGGCTGGTAGGTGAGGAGGCGGCAGACCACCGGGGCGTACATCACGTCGGCATTGGTGAAGGCGGCGCCGAACAGGTAGGGACCGCCGGCGCCGAAGCGGGCGCGCGTATCGGCCCAGAGGGCGGCGATGCGGGCGATGTCGGCCGCGGCGCCCTCGGTGAGGCATTTGCCGGCGGCACCCTGGCGGAACAGGGTCATCGGCATGGCCATGCGCAGCTCGCGGAAGCCGGCGTGCATCTCGCTGGCGATGGCGCGGGCATGGGCGCGGGCGATGCGGTCGGCGGGCCAGAGGGCGGGCGAGACTTCGGCGCAGTACTCGGCGATCGCCAGGCTTTCCCAGAGTTTGGCGCCCTGGTGCTCCAGGTAGGGAACGGTCCCGCCGGGGGAGATGGCCTTGAGGCCGGGGGTGGTGCCGCCGGCCAGCGGGATGACGGTCTCGGCGACATCGAGCCCGGCCAGCTTCACCGGCAGCCAGCCGCGGAGCGACCAGGAGGAATAGCGCTTCGTGCCGATAAAGAGGGTGCCGTCGGTCACTGCAGGACGTCCTTGTTGACCACGTTTTCCGCTTCCGGCTTGCCGTCGATGGCGGAGAGAATGTTGCGGACGCAGGCCACGGCCATGCGGTCCAGCGCCTCCTGCGTGACGCCGGCCATGTGGGGGGCGAGGATGACGTTGGGCAGGTCGAAGAGCGGGTTCTTGGGGGCGGGCTCGGTTTCGAACACATCGAGGCCGGCGCCGGCCAGCTTCCCGGTGGTCAGCGCCGCATGGAGGGCCGGCTCGTCGATGATGCCGCCGCGGGCGGTGTTCACCAGGAAGGCGCCGGGCTTCATCTTCGCCAGGCGGGCGGCGTTGAACAGGCCGATCGTGTCCGGCTTCTTGGGGCAGTGGATGGAGACGAAATCGGCCTTTGCCAGGGCGGCATCGAGATCGGGTGCGGGGGTGCAGCCGCGGGCGCGGATCATGTCTTCAGCCACGAAGGGGTCGTGGATGTGGACATCCATCTCCAGCGCGCGGCAGCGGGCGGCCAGGCGCGTGCCAATGCGGCCGAAGCCGACGATGACCAGGGTTTTGCCGTAGAGGTCGAACAGCTTGTGGGCGTATTTGCCGGACCAGTTGCCCTCGCGGACGATGCGGTCCTGCGCGGTGCCGTTGCGGGCCAGGTGGAACATGAAGAACAGCGCCTGCTCCGCCACGCTGACGGAATTGGCGGTGCCGGCGATGAAGAGCGGGATGCCGCGGGCCGAGAGGGCCGGGACGTCCACCGCGTCGTAGCCCACGCCAATGCGGCTGACGACTTCCAAGTGCGGGGCGGCGGCGACGGAGGCGGCGGGGAAGGGGCGGCCCCAGAGGGCGACGCCAGCCGCGGTGGCGAGCATTTCGTGGAAGGTTTCGGTGGAGAGCTCGGGGCCGAAGGGCACCGGCTCCAGGTCCTCACGCCCCTCCAGCACGGCCCAGCCGGCGCGCGCCATTTCGGTGGGCAGCAGGATCTTCTTGCGGTTCACGGCCATCAGTTCTTCCTCCCGGCGTCGTTCGCGGAAAGTGCGTCTGTTCCGGGTTTGCGCGCAAGACGGCGGCAGGCGTCGGAGCAGAATTTCACCGCGTCCCAGTCCTTCGCCCATTTCTTGCGCCAGGCGAAAGGGCGGTGGCAGGCGGCGCAGGGCTTGCTGGGCAGGTCCGCCTTGCGGCGCATGCGCGGCATCAGCGCGCGGGCGCCGGGGCGGCGGGGGCGGTCGGGGCCGCCGGCGGGGTGGCGCGGCGGATAAGCAGCAGCATGGCGAGCGAGGGGAAGGTGAGGTAGCTCAGCAGGCGGAAATCATTGCTGTAGGCGATGATCGCCGCCTCCCGGCTGACCATGGCGTTCAGCCGCGCCATCCCGTGCTGCGTGTTGGGATCGTAGAGCTCCGCGGTGCGCGGGGAGGCGTGCATGGGCCGGCCATAGGGCGTGACGGTGGCCGAGAGCCCGGCCTGGGAGGCCTGCATGCCGCTGACCAGCATGAAGGACGTGACGGAGATGCCGGCCGCACCGCCGATGTTGCGGGCCAGCGCCTGCAGGGCGGCCGCATCGCCGCGGAACTGGGCCGGCAGGGTGGTGAAGGCCAGCACCGTCAGCGGGTTGAAGATGCAGCCCATGCAGAAGCCCTGGATCGCCATGCCGGCGACCAGCGTCGGGATCGGCACCTCGGGCGTCCATGTGCTCATGTCGCGCAGGGCCCAGCCAAGCAGCAGCAGGCCGAAGCCGACCATGTAGCGCTGGTCCACCCGTGTGCCGAGCCGGCCCGCGATCAGCATGGCGCACACCGTGCCCATGCCGCGCGGGGCCAGCAGCAGCCCGGTATCGCCCACGGGATAGCCCGACAGCTTCTGCAGGTACGGCGCCAGCAGCGCGGAGCTGGAGAGCAGGATCGACATGGTGAACAGCATCATCACCAGCCCGCCGGTGAAGTTGCGGTCCCTGAAGATCGCCGGCGGGATGAACGGCTTCTGCGCGGTGAACATGTGCACCAGGAACAGGTAGAAGCCGAGCCCGGCCAGCACCGCCTTGGCGATGATCTCGCTGGAATCGAACCAGTCCTCCGACTGGCCGCGATCCAGCATCAGCTGCAGCATGCCGATGGCCAGGGCCAGGGCGGCGAAGCCCGTCCAGTCGAAGCGCAGGTCGGGCTTGGTGGGGGTTTTCGGCATGAACAGGGCGAGGCCCGTGACCGCGATGATGCCGAAGGGCAGGTTGACGTAGAAGACGAAGCGCCAGGACAGCGTGTCGGTGAGCAGGCCGCCCAGGGTGGGGCCCATGATCGGGCCGACCATCACGCCGATGCCGAAGATCGACATGGCCTTGGCCCGCTGCTCGAAGGGGAAGATGTCAAGCATGGTGGCCTGGGAGAGCGGGACCAGGGCGGCGCCGGTCATGCCCTGGAGCACGCGGAACAGCACCATCTGTTCCAGCGACTGCGCCGCCCCGCTCATCATCGAGAAGGCGGTGAAGCCGGTGATGCAGCCGATGAAAAGGTTCTTGCGCCCGAAGCGCTGGGCGAGCCAGCCGGCCGGCGCCGTCATGATGGCGGAGGCGATGATGTAGCTGGTCAGCACCCAGGTGGTCTGGTCCAGCGTGGTGTTCAGGCTGCCCTGCATGTAGGGCAGCGCCACGATGGAGATGGTGCTGTCCAGCACCGTCATCATCGTGGCCATCATGGCGCAGCCGGCGATCAGGGCGCGGTGGCGAACGACCGGGGCGGCGGGCGAGGAGCCGCTCATGCGCCGTCAGCGCGAGGGGGCGGCGGCGGCGCGCGACGGCCGCTCCGCGCCACCCACGGCCGGCACGTCGGCAGGGACAGCGGGGCGCCCCTGCGGCGGGGGCTGCGGCGCGCGCGGGGCGGCGGGCGGGCCGGGGGCGGTGACCTTCTTCATCATCAGCACCAGCGCCATGCACGGGATGGCGACCAGGCTCATCATCAGGAAGTCGTTGCTGTAGGCGATGATCATCGCCTCGCGGTTGATGATGCGGTCCATCATCACCGCACCGTGGCGGGTGGTGGCATCGAGGAAGCGTGTCGCGCCGTCCTCGCCGGGGATCGCGCGGGTGAAGGGGGTGATGCTGGCGGCCAGGCCAGCATGGCTCGCCTGGATCCAGTGCGAGAGGGAAAACGTGGTGATGGAGATGCCGACCGCCGCCCCGATGTTGCGGCCGAGGCTCTGCACCGCCGCCGCATCGCCGCGCAGTTGGGCGCCAAGGGTGGAGAAGGACACGACCGTCAGCGGGTTCCAGATCAGCCCCATCGCCACGCCCTGCACCAGCATCATCGCCACCAGCCAGCGCTGGCTGACATCCGGGGTCCAGGTGCTCATGTCGTAGAGGGTGAGGCTGAGCAGGCTGAGGCCGATGGCGATCAGCTTGCGCTGGTCGGTGAAGGTGCCGAGGCGGGAGCAGATCAACATCGCCGCCATGGTGCCGAAGCCACGCGGAGCCAGCAGCATGCCGGCATCGGCCACGGGATAGCCCGACATCTTCTGCAGGTAGGGCGCCAGCAGGGTGGACGAGGACATCATCACCGTGTTGCTGGCGAACATCACCAGCATGGCGGTGGTGAAGTTGCGGTCCCTGAACAGCTCGCGCGGGATGAACGGCTTTTCCGCGGTGAGCATGTGGACCACGAACAGATAGAGCCCGAGCCCGCCCAGCACGGCGGCGATGATGATCTCGCTGGAGGTGAACCAGTCCTTCAGTGAGCCGCGGTCGAGCATGATTTGCATGGAGCCGACGCCGAGCGCCAGCACCGCGAAGCCGGTCCAGTCGAAGCGGAGCGCGCGCTGGGGCATGCTGGCGGGCATCAGCAGCGCGAGCCCGACGGTGGCGGCGATGCCCAGCGGCACGTTGACGTAGAACACCCAGCGCCAGTGGAACCATTCCGTGAGGTAGCCGCCCAGGGTGGGGCCCATGATCGGGCCGATCATCACCCCCATGCCGAAATAGGCCATGGCGCGGGCGCGCTGCTCGGCCGGGAAGATGTCCAGCATGGTCGCCTGGCTGAGCGGCACCAGGGCGGCGCCGAAGGTGCCCTGCAGGATGCGGCAGGCGATCATCTGTTCCAGGCTCTGCGCCGCCCCGGCCAGGATGGTGGTGCAGGTGAAGCCGACGATGCAGGTGAGGTACAGGTTCTTGCGGCCGAACCGGTTGGCCAGCCAGCCCACCGGGGCGGTCATGATCGCGGAGACGATGATGTAGGAGGAGATCACCCAGGTGATCTGGTCCATCGTGGCCGAGAGCGAGCCCTGCATGTAGGGCAGCGCGACGATGGAGATGGTGCTGTCCAGCACCACCATCAGCACGCCCATCATGCAGAACATGCTGATCAGGCCGCGGTGCCTTACGGTCGTGCTCATGTCACTCGGCCGCGCTGATGGCCCGGCCGGGGGAAGCGGCCGGGGCGGCTGCGGGGACAGGCGGCGCGGCAGTGGCGGCCGGCTTGGTGGCCATGGCCGGGGCCACGCGCGGCGGGCGGCGCATGATGAACAGCAGCAGCAGCGGCGGCACCACCATCAGGCTGAGCATCTGGTAGTCGTTGGCGAAGGCGACGATCTGCGCCTCACGCGTGATGATCGAATCCAGCAGCCCCGCCCCCTTGGCCGTGCTTGGATCCAGCAGCCGGTGCGCCGCCTCCCCCATCGGGGTGTAGCGCGGGAAGGGCGTGATGTTGGCCGCCATGTCGGCATGCGCCGTTTGCGTGTTGCGGGTGAGCATGAAGGACGTGACCGCGATGCCGATCGCCGCCCCGGTGTTGCGCGACAGGTTCTGCAGCGCCGCGGCATCGGCGCGGTACTGCGGGGAGAGGGTGGCGAAGGCCACCACCGTCATCGGGTTGAAGATGAACCCCATGCAGAAGCCCTGGATCACCAGCGTGGTGGTGATGAGGGAGGAGGGCATGTCCGGTGTCCAGGTCGTCATGCTGTGCAGGGTCAGGCCCAGCCCGAGCAGCCCGAAGGCCATCAGCTTGCGCTGGTCCACGTAGCGCCCGCCGAGGCGCGAGGCGATCACCATCGCCACCATCGTGCCCATGCCGCGCGGCGCCAGCATCATGCCCGCCTCCGACGGCGGATAGCCGGAGAGCTTCTGCAGGAACGGCGCCAGCAGGGCGGAACTCGCCATCAGGATCGCGCCGGTGCAGAACATCATCGCCATGGAGGCGACGTAGTTGCGGTCCTTGAACACGCCGCGCGGGATCAGCGGTTTCTCGGCGGTGAACATGTGCACCATGAACAGGTAGAAGCCGAGCCCGGCCAGCACCGCGCAGGCGATGATCTCGCCCGAGGTGAACCAGTCTTCGCTCTGGCCGCGGTCCAGCATCAGCTGGAAGCTGCCGATCGCCAGCGCCAGCACGGCGAAGCCGACGAAATCGAACCGCAGCTCCGGCCGCGGCATGGCGCGGGGCATGAAGAAGATCAGCCCGATGGTGGCCAGGATGCCGAAGGGCACGTTGACGTAGAACACCCAGCGCCAGTGGAACCAGTCGGTGAGGTAGCCGCCCAGCGTCGGGCCCATGATCGGGCCGCACATGATGCCCAGGCCGAAGATCGCCATGGCCTGGGCGCGCTGCTCGAACGGGTAGATGTCCAACATTGTCGCCTGTGCGAGCGGCGCAAGCGCCGCTCCAAACGTGCCCTGCAGGATGCGGAAGGCCACCATCTGCTCCAGCGTCTGCGCCATGCCGCACAGCACGGAGGTCGCGGTGAAGCCGATCATCGAATAGATGAACAGGTTCTTCCGCCCGAAACGGTTGGCCAGCCAGCCCACCGGCGCCGTCATGATGGCGGAAACGATGATGTAGCTGCTCAGCACCCAGGTGATCTGGTCCATGGTGGCCGAGAGCGAACCCTGCATGTAGGGCAGCGCGGTGATGGAGATCGTGGAATCCAGGATCTGCATCAGTACCGCGGTCATCGCGCAGCCGGTCAGCAGGCGCCGCTGCGCCAGGCCCAGCGGGACCGTGGCCGTGCTGACGGGGGTAGCCGCGCCGGACATCAGGCGTTCAGCGCGGAAGCAGGTCCGAGACGTGGCGCACGTGGCCGGTGTCGATCGTGACCACCACGCTCATGCCCGCGCGCAGCTCGGGGTCGCTTGCGGCGCGTTCCACCTTCACGCGCAGCGGGATGCGCTGCACCACCTTCACCCAGTTGCCGGAGGCGTTCTGCGCCGGCAGCACGGAGAATTCGGCGCCGGTGGCCGGCGAGATGCTCTCCACGATGCCGCGCCAAACACGGCCGGGATAGGTATCCACCGTCACGGTTACGGGGTCGCCGATCTTCACGAAGGTGAGGTCGGTTTCCTTCGGGCTGGCTTCCACCCACACGCGGTCGTGCGACACCAGGCCGAAGGCGGACATGCCGGCGGTGAGGTACATGCCGGGCTGCAGGCTCTCCACCTGGGTGGCAATGCCGTCGAACGGGGCGGTGAAGACGGCTTTGTTGAGCTGGCGCTCCGCCTCATCCACCGCCGACTTGGCCAGCAGGTATTGCGGCATCGTGGTCACGTCCACATCCGGGTTGCCGCCGAGGCGGGCGAGCTGCACCTGGGCGTGTTCCTTCAGGCTGGCGAGCATCGCGGTGTTGGCCGCGAGGCGGAAGCGCGAGTCGTCGAAATCGGCCCGGGTGACGCCGCCGCCGCGCACGAGGTTGGCGAAGCGCTCCATGGAGGCCTGGTCGGACTGCACCTTGGCCTGCTGCGCCTCGATGTCGCGCAGCATGCGCTGGTAATCCACCTTCATGGCGCGCAGCGAGAGTTCCACCTGGGCGAGGTTCGCCTTGGCGCCATCCAGCGCGATCTGGAACTTGTAGGCATTGAGGCGGAACAGCACGTCCCCGGCCTTCACCCGCTGGCCCTCGCGCACGTTCACCTCGGTGACGGTGCCCGACACGTCCGTGCTCGCCGCCACCTTGGCCGCGCGCACATAGGCGTTGTCGATGGAAACGTAGCGCCCGCCATTCAGCCAGTAGAAGAAGGAGCCCACTGCAACCACCGCGATGCCGCCCAGCATCAGCAGCGGCCGCAGGATGCGGGAGCGCTGCCTGGCGCGCACGGGCGTTTCCTCCGGGGCGACAAGCCTCGGGGCGGCACCAGATTGGGACATGGCCGATTGGGACATGATCAGACGCGGTCCTGATGGAGAATGGAAAGAGCCTCGGCCGTGGCCGCGGAAGCGCGGCGGCGGGGCGAGGGGCGGGAAACAGGGGCGGGTGGCGCCGCGGTGGAGGCAATGGTCGGCGCGGCCTCCACGGGGCGGCTGCGCAGGTCGCCCAGCACATTGGCCTTCATGGCGATCAGGCTATGGCGCACCGTTTCCAGCGCACCGGCTTCCAGGCCGGCGGTGAGCAGGCGGGACACATCGTCGCGCTCGCCGCGCATCTCATCCAGCACGGGAATGGCCGGCGGCAGAAGATGCAGGCGCCAGATGCGGCGGTCATCGGGGTCGTCGCGCCGTTCCACCATGTTGCGGGCGGCCAGCCGATCCACAAGGCGGGCGACCGTGATCGGCTCCACCTCCATGATCTCGGCCAGTTCCTTCTGGGAGAGGCCGGGCTGCTGCTGCACGCGCCACAGGATCACCCATTGCGCACGGGTCATGCCGTGGGCGCGGGCACGACGGTCACCGGCCACGCGCAGCAGGCGGGCGATGTCGTGCAGGAGTAGGAGGAGGTCTGGCTGATCGGGCACGGGGGGGATGATAAGCAGCGTTATCTTCCCGATGCCATGCTTCCTTGCATGCGCGCCAAACAAGGCTGGCCAGCGCGCCGGCGGCGGGACCCTACCCCGCCTGCTCCGCGCACCAGGCGCGCCAAGTGTGGCGCAGCGCCGTGCCGAGGTTGCGGCCGAAGCGCGGCGCATCGCAGAGCGGGCTGGTGCGCACCTGTTCGCGCAGCCCCGCCCGCAGCCGGGCCAGCCCCGGCAGGTCCGACGTCGCCGCCACCGCGCGGGCGACGTAGGCGTCGAGGTCCGGCACCACCCAATCATGCAGCCCGGCATTGGACATGTGGCTGGCGGAATGGCGGGAGGCGAAGGTCTCCCCGGGCACGGACACGGTCGGCACGCCCATCCACAGCGCCTCGCAGGTGGTCAGCCCGCCGCTATAGGGGAACGGGTCCAGCACCACGTCGATCTCGTTGTACTGGGACAGAAGCTGGCGGTGCGGGGAGCCGGCGCGCAGTTCGATGCGCTCGGGGGTGATGCCCCGGGCGGCGAAGGCGGCCTGGAACCGGGCGCAGGTGGCCGCCTCGCCGAACTGGTGCGCCTTCAGCACCAGGCGGGAGCCGGGAACGGCCTGCAGCACGCGGGCCCAGGTGGCGATGACCACCGGGGTGATCTTGGCGGTGTTGTTGAAGCAGCCGAAGGTGACCTGCCCGCGCGACAGGGCCGGCAGCGTCACCACGTCCGGCGCATAGGTCGGCGGCGAGTAGCACACGTAGCCATCCGGCATGCGCAGCAGCTTCTCCTGGTAGAAGCGCTCGAACCCCTCCGGCGTTTCCCAGCGGTCGGTGATCATCCAGTCCATCTCGGCAAGGCCGGTGGAGTGGTTCTGCATGCCCACCCACTTCACCTGCACGGGCGCCGGGCGATGCGCGCAGGCGGCGATCAGGCCGCGGTCGCCGAAGCCGGACAGCTCCACCAGGATGTCGATGCCCAGCTCGCGGATGCGGGCGGCCAGCGCCTCCGGCGGCTCCGTGTCCACCACGTGCCAGCCGCTCGCCAGGGCGCGGAAGCGGCGCTCGATCGGGTCGTTGGCCTCGGGCTGGCCCAGGCAGACGATCTCGAACGCGTCGGGGTCCAGGGTTTCGAAGCCGGCGATGGTCAGCCAGCCGACGGGGTGGGTCTTGAGCGTGGGCGAGAGCAGGCCCAGCCGCAGGCGGCGTTCCGGGTCCGGCGTGTTGGCGAAGGGTTGCGGGGCGGTGCGCGGCAGGGTGCGGCCGACGCCCTGGTAGGCTTGCAGCAGGGTCTCGCCGGTGACGGCGGGGTGGTAGGCCATGGCATTGCCGAGCGAGCGCCAGGCGAGATGGGCCTGCGGCGCGAAGGCGATCGCCTCCTGCGCGCGGGCCACGCCTTCCTGCTGCAGGCCCATGGAGACCAGGGCGTTCGTGAGGTTGCACAGCACGTTGAGCTGCGGGCCC
>CAMDAM010000078.1 GCA_945888575.1 Asaia bogorensis
GCGCCACCCAATCGAGAACCTCTTCGCCAAGCTCAAAGACTGGAGACGCATCGCAACCCGATACGACAGGTGTGCCGACATCTTCATGGGTGCCGTCACACTTGCCGCTACCGTCATCTTCTGGCTCAACAAATGAGTCCTGACCCTAGCAGACGCTCGGCCGTGCCGCCCAAGATCGCAGCCCGCTGCTCATTCGTCAGGTCCGGTGTGTTCATCACCAAATCCACCTCGGTGCTGGTCCAGGGGAACGGATAGTCTGTGCCCATCACCACGTGCTCGGCACCTACCTCGGCAATCAGGTGCCGAAGCGCCTCCGGCGTGAACACGATCGTGTCGAAGAACAACTGGCCGTCTCTGAGATAGGCCGTCGGCGCCTTCCTCGGCAGCGGGCCAACCCGATGGGGGAAGGTGCGGATGACCGCGTCGGAGCGATTGGCATAGGAGGGGAGGTAGCCCCCGCCATGTGCGGCACAGATGCGCAGGCCGGGGTAGCGGTCGAGCGTGCCCTCGAAGATCAGGTGAGATAGCGCGATCGTCGTCTCCAGCGGGTTGCCGATCGTGTTCGACAGCAGCCCATTGCCCTTCAGACGGCCTGATGCCTCCAGCTCCCGCGTCCCCTGGGGGTGCAGAAAGACCAGCGCGCCTAGCTCCTCGCACTTGGCCCAGAACGGGTTGAACTTCGGGTCAGCGAGTTCCAGCCCTTCGACGCTGCCACCCACGCCCACACCGCGGAAGCCCAGCTGCTTCACCGCGTGCTCCACCTGCTCGGCGGCAAGCTCCGGGTGCTGCAGGGCGGCGGTGGCAAAGGCGGTGAACCGCTCGGGGTTGGCGTCGCGGATGCCAGCCAGCGCCTCGTTCTGGATCTGGATGATCTCCGCCGCAGCATCCCGTTCGGAGGCGTACCACCATGGGTTGATGGATAGCGCCTCCATGTCGATGCCCTGCGAATCCATGGCGGCGAGACGGCCGGCGGTATCGGACATCAGCAGGTCTCGGGCGTCCATTCGCTGGCCGACCACCGCATGGGCCTCCGGTACTTCGCAATGGGCATGGATATCGATGGTCCGTACTCGGCGGCCACCGATCATCACCTCTCGACGACCCGAATGGCTCTGCCCCTGCCGATGGCCCTCGGCTGCGCGGGTGAATGCGCAGCCGCAGAACATGATGCCTGCCATATTGACGTCCTCCAGTTTCGCCGACTCTCGCGCAGCGGCGGCAGCCATTCAACGCCTGTGACGTTGACGTTGAATGGCTGCCCAGTGATGGAACTGTGTGGCCGCGAGCCCGAGGCAGCTTTCCAGACATCCCTGGTCGTGCCGGCGACGCCGTCTCGTGGGTGAGACGTCACACCACCTCCGGCATCCCGGCCGCCCGTGCCGCAAAACATCCCCGATTGGAAGGGTAAGGCCACACTGCGAGAAGTGGGGTTGCTGGACGCCGTTGAGGCAGCCGTATCGGCAGCTGGCGGTCGAGCATGGGCTGGAGCGTCCGAGTGGAGCCGTGACCGCGCGTTTCTCGTCTTGTTGGGGAAAGGTCTCGATCTCCGACCTCATGACGTCGACGATATGTTGCGGAGAGCCAATAGCATCGTCGCATAGGAATGACTTTGCGCTCGGGCAGCGGAATCAACGAGGCGATCGAGGCAAAAGACGACGGGGCGCCGACGACACTCTTCACAAGAACTCTGGATCCGGTAACGCTGTGACCCACCGCGTGACATACTCACTCGCCTAGGAGAATGACCCATATGGCCCGCGTCGACGATATTCCCGAACCAACTCGATCAGCCATTCTCGCGCTCGATGTCCCGGCCGCCGAGAGCCAGCCTTTCGTCGACGGATCGCCGCTGTCAGAGAGGCGCGTCGCCATTGTGACGTCGGCTGCTTTGCATCGCCGAGGCGACGCACCGTTTTCGGCCGGCAGCGCCGAATTCCGTGTGCTTCCTGCCGCTCTGCCGACGCGTGACCTCGTGATGAGCCACGTCTCGATCAACTTCGATCGTACCGGCTGGTCACGCGACGCGAACGTTGTCTATCCGATCGACCGGCTGCGCGAACTCGCTGCCGAAGGGGTGATCGGCGCAGTTGCCGATACACATTACAGCGTCATGGGGTCCACCGACCCTCGTGCCATGGTCGCCACAGCGGACGCCATGGCCAAGGCAATGCACGCCGAGGGTGTAGACGCAGTCCTGCTCTGCCCGGTCTGACCCTTCTGCACGCGCGCCGTGTGCGCGCTGGCGGCGATGTTGGAAGAGCGGGGACTGCCCACCACTGTGATCGGCCTGGTGCGGCCGCACATGGAACGCAGCGGCAATCCACGCGGGCTGTTCGTGCCGTTTCCGCTTGGCCGGCCGCTGGGCGAGCCGGGCGACGCGGCGTTCCAACACCGCGTGCTGCGCGCCGCGCTCAGCCTGCTGGAACGGGCCGACGGGCCGGTGGTGCTGGAGGATTTCCCCGACGATGCCCCTGGCCAGCAGCCCGTGCCTGGCTGGCAACCGGGCTTCGTGCCGGTGCCGGGCGCACCGGCCTCCGTCGCCGAGTGGCAAGCGGCCGTGGCGGCCGAGATCGCGCAGGCGCAGCCGGCATGGGAACGCGCCAGGGCGCGCTGGGGGCGCAGCGCCGTGGGTGTCTCGTTCCAGCCGCCGGACGCCTGGGCCAGCTTTGCTGCGGTCTTCCTGGGCGACGATCCGCCGCACCCGCCGCCCGCACTGGGATCGCCGGCGCTGGCCCTGCGCTTCCTGGCCGACGACCTGCGCGCATTCATGGCGGAGGCCGCAATGGCCGAAGGCCCGGTGCCGCCGCCGGACCAGTGGAACACCTGGTTCTATCGCCACAGCATGGTGGGGCGACTCCTTGTTGCCCTTCGTGCCGCGGCGCCAGACCATCCGCATGAAGGGTTCCGCACGGTCGGCAGCCGGTTCCTGGTGCCGACGCCATGGGTGCCAGGCTGAGCCGGCGGGTCAGGCCCGCCGGTCCAGCGCGCTGCGCAGGCGCAGGCCCAGCCAGCTTCCGGGGATAGCGGCGAGCAGCCAGACGACGCCGTGCAGGCTGCCGGACGAGGCTCCGCCGAGGAATGCACCGATGTTGCAACCGCCGGAGAGGCGCGCGCCCACGCCCATGAGAAGGCCGCCCGCCACAGCCTGAGCGACGGAGGTCCATGCGAGCGACTGACCGAGCCGGAAGGCCCCGCGCCAGGATGCCAGGGCTATGGCACCGATGAGTATCGCGGCATCGGTCAGCGAGCTGTCCAGGGCGAACAGTGGACCGGCGAGAAGTGCCGCAGCGCCAGGCTCGGACCAGAATGGCAGTGCCGCCACATCGAAACCCGTGGCGGTGAGACCCTTGGCGCCCCAAAGCGCAAGCCCGAACGTGATCCCCCACGGCGTGCCAGATACGAGGAACAGCATGGCGGCAAGCACGCCCACAGCGACACCGGCCTTCAGACGGTGAGCCGCTGCACGGCCGCCACGCAACACCGCAAGGGCCGCCAGAAGCAGCACGGCCTGGTTTGCCACCAGCCCCCAGACCGGCCCCAGGCGGTCGGCCAAGTCGACTGCCCCCCAGTCCGGCACCGTCGCCAGGGCCGGCAGCAGCATCGTGCCGAGCACGCCGCCCAGGCAGAAGAACGGCAGGGCAACCAGCATCCGTCGCGAGCCCTGCCCGGCGGCCACCAGCGTGCCGGACCCGCAGCCGCCGGCCAGTTGCATCCCGATGCCGAACAATGCCGCGCCTGCCAGCAGAACGGGACCAATGGGCGTCACGAAGCGCGCATATCCCTCCACCGCCACGCCCATTGGAATCACGACCAGCGCCGCCACGGCCGGCGCGACGAAGGCCGCCCCAAGCGCGCGTCCGTCGCCGCGCGACACAAGTTCCGCAAACGACCCGGTGAAGCCGTAGCTGAACCAGACGAACGTTGCGCCGAGTGCCGCTCCGATCGTGAAAAGGGCGAGCGTGCGAGGGTCGCCCGGTGCGCCTGTGGTGATCAGCACAGCCGCGGCCAGACCCGCCGCCAGCAGGAGGCCACGCCATTGGATGCGGCGCGGGGCGGCGACGGATGCAGCCACTGTGCTACTCGGTGGCCTTGCGCGCGAGCCCGTCCAGAACCTTCTCGGTGCCAGCGCGGCCCTGGGCATCGATGGCGATGCCGTGGCGGGCGAAGACGCGCTCGGCCACGTCGTCTCCGGTGCTGCGGGTGAGCATCACGCGGCCCTGATCATCCTCCCAGACGAGGATGCGCATCGGCAGGTCGAGCGCGAGTGTGGGATGGCTACGCATCGGAGGTGTCCCAGCCTTCGGGTTGCCGAACAGCACGACGGTGCGGGTTCGCAGTTCGAGCCCCGCCGTGCGCGCGGCGGCGGCATGATCCACTTCGCCAAACACAACCCAGCCGATCGCGACCACTGCCTCGCGCAGGCGCTTCATGGTGTCGGGGGCGGAGTGGACGGAGGGCTGCGTCACCAAGCCGCCGGTCTGCGCTGCGGCCACTCCTCCCAGAATTGGCAGCAGCATGACGGCGAGAAACATGCCGCGGCGAAGGGAACGAAGCGGGTGGGACGTGGCAGTGGGTCGGGCCATCGTGTTCTCCTTGGGTGCGTGGAAGAAGATGCGCTCCCGCCTCTGCGGCGGCGCGTTGGACTGTGCGGGAGTGGAGTTCAACAGCCCGACAGGATGGCTGCAGCACGGCGGTGCCGCCGGCCACATCCCGGCCGGCCGCCAACCCCGGCCCTGCTCACCGGGCGGTCCGGGCGATGAGGTGATCAACCGAGATCACGCCGGCACCTCGGGCGATGAGGAGCAGGAAGCAGGTCGCCCAGAGCCCGTGCGTCACCCAGGCACCGGGATAGACGAAAACCTGGATCACCAGGGTCATGCCCAGCAGCGCGGCTGCGGCGAAACGCGTACCAAGGCCCAGCACCAGCAGCACTGGAAAGAGATGCTCGGCCGCGGTCGCCATGTAGGCCGCGAGCTCCGGCGGGATCAGTGGCAGCGCGTATTCGCTTTCGAACAGGAAGAACGTCGCGTCCCGCATGGCGAAGCCGTCCATCTTCGTTCGCCCCGACTGCCAGAACACCGCCGCGGGGAACAGGCGCGCGGCGGCCAGGACCAGGCTGTCGGGGATGCGCCCGGCCAGGCGTACCAACGCGTCAAGCATGCAGGCCAAGCTCGCGCGCCGCGGCACCATGCTCTGCGAATGTGCCATTGTTCTGCTCCCCTCTGTTTTTGTTGTCGGGCACCATCGCCACGATGAGGCCGCGCGCGAGCAGCCATGCGAAAGCGGTCGAGGCGTCGAAATTCCTGTCAGTGGATGCGGCGGCATGAAACGCAGCGCCGATCGTCTCGCCGGCGAGGAGGCGTGCGAAGAAGGCCGCATGGCCCTGCGGCACCTCCTCCTGCACCACGCTCATTCCCTGACGATGGACGACGACCGACTGCGGCTGCCAGTCGATTGTCCCGGCAGAGTCTTGGTGATGCTTCCAGATCGCCAGCACGGGATGCGGCGAGAGGACCAGGCGCATCGAGGGCTGCAGCCGCAGCCGTGCCTCGGCGAGGTCGTCGGCCTGTAGCGCGTCAGGCTCGGCCGCCGGACAGGAAGGCGCGTGCCAAGCCTCGCTGCGTGCTGTCTCGAGGGCGGCAACATCGGCCAGATACGGCACGGCCTCCGCCGGGGCGAAGCCGCGGATGAAGCTGGGCAGGTCCCGCCCATACTCCAGCAGCACCGGGCTTGCGGGCGGAAGGCGCAGGGCGAAGTCGCGCGCCATGGCCATGAAAAACGCCTCGCCCACCAGCGACTGCACCACAGGGAACCGCGCGGCCAAGGCCCGCACCAACCCGGCCTGCACGTTGCGGCGGTACACCTCGAAGCGATGCGGCGGCGTGCCGGCGGCGAGCCCTGGCGGTAAGCCGAAATCCGGCCCGAGCAGCGACGCGGCGAAGGACGTCTGACGGAAGGTGGGAGTGGGCATGGTCAGCCGGCCAGAGCGGCAGCGGCGTGGCGGCGGGCCGCCTCGGCTTCGGCCAGCAATGCCGGCCATTCCGGCACGTCGGTGTCCCATTCCACCAGCGTCGGCACCTTGCCGATGGCTGTCAGCACGCGGCGGTAGAGCGCCCAGACCTCGTCGGGTGCCTTCGCGCCATGTGTGTCGAGCAGCATCGCCTTCCCATCCGGCTCCGGCACCGCTTCCGGCCCGGAAATGTGGATCTCGCCCACCGCCCCTGCCGGAATCAGTTCCAGCAACTCATCCAGCAACCCGATCGCGGGGCGACGCAGGTTGGTGGCGGAAACCAGCACATTGGTCACGTCGAGCAGCACGCCGCAGCCGGTGCGGCGGCACAGCGCGGCGAGGAACTCCGCCTCTGTGAGGGTGGTGTCGGCGAACTCGAGATAGCGCGCCGGATTCTCCACCAGGATCGGTCGGCCCAGTACCGCCTGCACCTCGTCCACGTGCCCAGCCACCCGCGCCAGCACCGCCTCAGTATAAGGTAGCGGCAGCAGGTCGTTGAGGAACATCCCGCCATGGGACGACCAGGCCAAGTGCTCCGATACCAGAAACGGGCGGTGTCGCTCGCACAACAGACGAAGCCTGGAGAGATGGACGCGGTCGGGCGCATCCTCGCCGCCGAGCGATAATCCCACGCCGTGCACTGACAACGCGTAGGTGCCGGCCAGCGCATCAAGCTGAAGTTCTGGCACGCCACCCGGGCCCATATGGTTCTCGGCATGGATCTCGAGGAAGTCCACGCCCTGGTGCATGGCGGCGAGGGCAGTGAAGTGGGCCGGCTTGTAGCCGACGCCGACCGGACAGGCGGAGCGGTCCATGGCGGTTCCTTCGCATGCGGGCATCGCCCCGCCGGTCGTAGTCGCCCGGCGGGGAGCGGTCCCGGGCTTACACCTTCTGGGTCAGCGACCCTGGGCCCTTCGGCGTCTGGATGGTGGTGCAGGTCCCAGCCGGCACCAGCTTCCAGGCATTGCCCTGGTAATCCACGGTGGACGTCCCGGCGCAGGTCGTGCCAGGGCCGGCGGCGCAGTCGTTCTGCCCCTTCAGCGACACTCCGAAGCATTTTTCCTGCGCCTGGCGGCCCTGCGCTTGCGCGTGGCCGGCGGCCAGCACGAGGGCCGCCCCGAGCGAGACCGCCAGCGTGGCGGAGATGGTCCGTCGATCGATCATGATGAGTCTCCCTGTTGCCGGGCGCAACGGCCCGTCGGTGTAAGGTTCGCTCAGATGCCGGGCGGGGTTACGTCGCGATCTGCCGTTGGCCTGCTTCGGCGCCTTGCCCTGCAGGGAGGGCCGATCCGGCACAAGCTGGCTTCCCGCGGAGAACCGACCGATCAGGTCGACCTCGGAGTCCGGGAGAGCCGCCGTCGTGATCGCCTCGAAGCACGTGTCGATGCCAGCGGGCGCCAAACGGAAAAAAGCATTCGCGCCGCTGCAGCCGTGGCTGTCGCACCCTGCGCAGACAGCATGGGCCGCGTTGTAACTACGCGGCCCAGGTCAACGCGACATCAACCGGGTCTGCATGAAACGCGGCCCAATCAGCGCTGCCGTAGCAGTCACGAGTGCTACGGCCAAGCCATGCCACACCAGGATCATGGCGGCGGCGTTGAGGTAATGGATGCAGCTCAGACCGGCGCTTGCCAGTGCCGAGGCCGCAAGCCCGCATAATGCAGCAACAGGTACTGGCCGCAGAGGCGCCGCATGCCGCGACAGCCACAAAATACCAATGGTGAGTGGCAGACCCAGAGCCGAGATAAAGGCAATGCATTGGAAGCTGGTCGTCAATCGCAGTGCTTCTGGCCCGGACACCATCACGTCCTGCACGCAACCCCAGCCCAGAGTCGCAAACCAGACGGCAATCGCGGGCATCGGTAGCAGGCTCCATCGCCAGTCGCGATCGGGCAGCGCGCACTGGAACGCTGCAAACGCAGCGAGGATGCCCGTTGCAGCGGCCGCCAGCAGTTGCGGCAGGTCCACGCCCGAAGCGAAGCGCTCAGCGATATCCTCCCTCGGACCAAAGTAGACGATGGCGAGGCAAACGGTCGCCGTTGCGACAGTGAACCAGAGCACGGTTGTGAGGAAAGGGGAGCGCACACGCGTCACCGGTCGAAGATCTTCAGCCAGGGACGCAATCAGGTCTTCGGTCTTCATGGCCTGGTCAATCCTTTACCCCGAAGCGACGCCTCAGGGAACCGAGCGCGCGATGCGTGGCAACCTTCAGAGCGCCCACCGACATCCCCGAGCGATTGCTTGCCTCGACAAGCGACAGTTCTTGGATCTTGGTGAAGCTCAATGCGGTACGCTGCGCGAGCGGCAGCTCCTCGACAGCACGCGCCAAAATGGCTGATGCGCGCCGGGCATCGATTTCGGTATCGGCATCGGGCACCACCGCGGCAACCTCACTTGCTACGTCAAGTTCCACTTGGCCACGTGCCGCGCGGCCGAGGCGACGCCTGCGATCCAGCGCACGGCGATCGGCGATGGCCACCAGCCACGGCCCCAGGGGACGTTTCGGATCGTACGTGTGGCGCACTCTATGGATCGTCAGCAGCGTGTCTTGCACGGCATCTTCAACATCAGCTGACATCCCCAACCGCGCGCGACAGGTGGCGCGCAGCAACGGCAGGCATTCCCGCAGCAAAGCATCGTAGGCACCGGCATCGCCCGCTTGTACAGCAGCCATCATGCGCGACCAGCGCAGGTCCCGCGTGTCAGGCACGTGTCCATCCAGGGCGGGCCGACCCGTATTCATTGCCGAACTATAGATCGCCCTTGGGCACGCGATTGCATCAGACACGCCCGGCCCCCCCCCTTGCTGGCTGCCCCCTGCAGACTCGCATCTGGTACAGTGTGGCATCCTCGTCCTGGAGCCATTCGGTGGTAGCCACATGAAGGTTACATCGCCGAGTGCCGTTCAAGCTCGGCAACAGCGTGATAGGCGCCGTATGAGATAGTCGGCAATGCTGATTGGGCCGCCTCTGTCGAGGCCCCGAGTGGCCGTCCCGCCACCAGCGCGTTGGGCTGCGACACCACCTTGCTGGGGCATTCTATGACAACGCCAGAGAGTTTTCGCTCCCGGTTTCCTATCCTACGCCACCACCCTAGGGGCGAACCGCTCTCCGCTGGTGAGACAGTCCGGAAAACCTCAAGTTTTCCGAGGGTTTACCCGGCGCACTCGGGGCTCCGCGAGCGGAACGAACGCCTGAATCTCTCTCCGAAGGGCTGATTCTCTCCGCGACCGGGGGCTATGGGGATTTTGGACCCAAGTCATAAATGATTGAAATATCTGCAATCCACGTCCCACCGATGCAACGGAAATTCGTATCCCGCGTGACCGGCCGGTAGCTCCTGGAAGCAAACTGCCTGATCAACTTTGTCGCTACCGGATGGGCGCGTCACTCCGGCGGCCTAGGTGCGACCTGGATCCGGCGGGCGCGCCCGCCGGCGCGATCGCGGAAGTAGCCATCTCCTCGCCCACGAAGCCGGGTCAGGTCTTCAGGATCAACGCCAACGTTCGGCGCATTCTTTTTTGCTTCCCGTATGTCCATCGGCTTGAGCACGAGCCAAGTCGCGGCATTCGCACGCACCTCCTCGCTGAAGTGCTCGCTCATCTGCGACGCGATAATCATCCCGAGACCAAACTTGCGAGCTTCGGTGATGAGTTCGTTCAGGATGTTATCGGCGCGGTCCCGGTCGCCGCCGCCGCCGAGGCTGAGGATCTTCGCCTCGTCGATCACCACGAAAAGCCTGAAGCGTTGACGGTCGTCGACAGTCTGCACCGGTATTGGCCCGCGCAGCCGTAGTGTCCGGAACAATTTCTTCAGCAGCGTCTCTGTTGCGACGAACCGGATATGGTCGGGAAGCTTGCTGAGGTCGAGGCGGACTGGCTCAGAAAGCATCCGCTCGATCGAGACATGCTCATTGCGAGCGAAAATGGGGTGTCCGAATAGTTCTTGGACAGCAGCGAGGCAGCCCTCAATCGCGGTGCGCTGCGCCTTCCGCTCGTCGGCGTCCGACCACTCCTCAAGGATTTCCTGAATTGTTCCGAAAGTCGGGGCCTTCGTGTCCCAGGTGGAGGGGTCGGCGTCCAAGATCCCTGCCCGCCGATACGCCTCATCGAACGCATCGCGCAGGATGCTGGCCTGCCGGTGTCCAAGGGCAGGAACCGCGCGCTGGATCATGCCGCGCAGAGACGCCCGCTGATCGTACAGCCCGCTCTCCTCTGCGCTGTGCACATCCAACTCCATTGGGTTCAGGCCGAGCGTGCTTGCCGAGCCGCTCGACAGGAGCACCGACCGCACGCCGGGCAGAACCACATCGCCGTGGAAGTCGAACACGAGAACAGGGATCCCCGCCTCCGCGATCGAACTGCCGAGGACCTTCAGGGTTTCTGTCTTTCCGGACCCTGATACGCCAAGGATTAGGAAGAAGCCGTTGCTCTGTCGGCCAGGCTGCCATGTGGCCGCCAAAGATGCCCCTTGCTCCACACCGAGCACCACCTCAACGTTAGTGGGCTGCACTGACGATACCGGGACCTCTTCAAGAGCACTCAACGAGTTTACGCCGCCGGCATCAGACTGCGATTCCCGGTCGGATAAGCGCGCATCTGGGATCACGGCCGGCGAAGGTGTTTCCCGTTCGCCGACACCTGATGCGTTCTCATCCCTGGCAGATGCTGGCGTTGCGAGTTGCAACAGCAGCCGCGTGGGTTCGGTTTCGGCGTATCCATCCGGCGAAGGCCGCGGCTGGCAAAAGGCCGGCGGAGCGCTGGGGTCAGTTGGTCTTTTTGGCGATCCTTGTGCGAGCCGCGTTTCTGCGATTGGCGATGCGGCCGAGGGCTATCCTGAGGGGGAGTTCGTCGATCTCCTTTGGGTCCCAGTCCTCCAGGTATTCCGAGACTTCGGCATGGTCGGGGTGCTTGGGGTCGGCGAGGGCGTCAAGCATGTTGTAGTAGCCGGGGACGCCGCCGCAGTCTTCGGGCGGGCAGTCCCATTCGCCGCCGACGTAGTGGGGATAGGAGATGCCGGGCAGGCCAGGCCTGATCTTGGTGACGCTGATCTTGTGTTCCCAGCTATCGCCGAAGTCGTAGAGATAGCCGATCGTCGTCCCGCGGGGCTTAAGCACGTCGCGCAGGCGGACCTTGATCGCCTCGATGCGGGGTGCGGTGCCCCAGTCGTCGTCCATCGGCAGTCCGTAGACGCGGCCGTCGATCCTGAACTCCCAGAGGTGCTGGTCGAGCCAGCCCATGGTGATCTGGACGATGTCGTGCAGCACCTTAAGCGTGATGGAGGTCGGCACCTCCACCTCGCGCCAGATTAGCGGGTCGGTGTCCAGCAGTTCGATCCGGACCGTGCAGATCTGGTCGAAGCTGTCCTGGGCAGAAGTATCGTTCGCAGGGGCCTTACGCGGACTCATACTGCCAGTTTGGCAGCCCGCTCCAGGCAGTTCCAGGGCAGAAGTTCGTGGAGCCGCGCTGCGGGATGGTCGTTGATGCGGGCCAGGACATCGGCGAGCCAGGCGCGCGGGTCGACATCGTTAAGCTTGGCGGTGGCGATCAGGGAGTAGATCGCCGCGGCGCGTTCGCCACCGCGGTCGGATCCGGCGAACAGCCAGGCCTTTCTGCCGATGGCGATGCCGCGCAGGGCGCGTTCGGCGGCGTTGTTGGACAGGTCGACCCGGCCGTCGGTGAGGAAGCGGGCGAAGCTCTGCCAGCGTGTCAGCATGTAGTCCATTGCTTTGGCCACGTCGGCGTGGCGCGAGAGCTTCGCGCGGGCCTCGCGCATCCAGGCTTCGAGTTCGGTCACGACGAGGGCGCTGCGCTGTTGGCGCCGGGCCAGGCGCTCCGAGGCCGGCAGGCCGATGAGGTCGCGCTCAAGGGCGAACAGCACGTCGATCCGGCGCACCGCTTCGACCGCCAGCGGCGCGCGGCCGAGTTCGGCCAGGTCGAAGAACTTCCGCCGCGCATGCGCCCAGCACCCGGCCTCCATCACCGGGCCCGGTTGTCGGTCTGGGGCGTAGAGCTCGTTGAACCCGGCATAGGCGTCGGCCTGCAGGATGCCGCACCAACCTTGGAGATGTCGCCTGGGGCGCTCGGCCTTGCGGTCCGGCGAGTAGTGGAACAACGCCGCCGGCGGGGCCGGGCCGGCAAAGGGACGGTCGTCGCGCACATAGACCCACAATCGGCCGGTCTTGGTTCGGCCTGTCGCCAGCACCGGCACCATGGTGTCGTCACCGTGCAGCCGTTCGCCCGCCAGCACATGGGCGCGCAGCAGCGCCACCAGGGGCGACTGGGTCGCGGTGCAGGCACCGACCCAGTCGGCCAGGGTGGAGACATCGAGCTCGATGCCCTCCCGGGCGAAGCTCTCGCTCTGGCGGTTCAGTGGCAGGTGCTGGCCGAACTTGGCTTCCAGGATGGTGGCCAGCAGGTGGGGGCCCGCCCGGCCGCGGGCAATCGGATGGAACGGCGCCGGCGGCTGGGTGATCGCCTCGCAGGTGCGGCAGGCGAACTTCTCGCGCACCGTCTGCACCACCTTCCACTGCCGCGGCACCACCTCGAGCGTCTCGGTGATATCCTCGCCGAGCTTGGACAGCCGTCCGCCGCAGCACGGACAGGCCGAGGGGCTGGGCAGCACCACCCGCTCGCGCGGCAGGTGCGCAGGCAGCGGCCCGCGCACCGGGCGGTGGCGGGCGCTCCGTTCGGTGGTGGCAGGAGTTGGGGCGGCCGCCTCATCCTCGCTGGCCGCCGCCTCCAGCTCCTCGAGCTGCAGCTCCATCTGGTCGAGCAGCTTGCGGCTGCGCTCCGAGGAAGCGCCGAAGCGCTCATGCCGCAGCTTGGCGATCAGCAGCTTCAGATGCGCCACCATCGCCTCGGCGCCGGAGGCACGGGCTTCGGCCTCGCGCCGCGCCGCCTGCTCGGTGGCCAGCGCGACACGCAACACGTCGAGCTCAACGGAGGGTGGGACGGCACAGGGGGGCATGACCCGATTCAACCATATCGGGGCGCGGTTGTGTACTCCTCGCGGCCGCTGATCAGCCCGCCATCTCAGGCCGCCAGGTCCGCTTCGGATGCCGCCAGTCGATACCCTCCAGCATGTACCCGAGTTGTGCCGCGGTGACCGGCACTACCCCGTCCGCTGGCGAGGGCCACACAAAGCGCCCCCGCTCCAGCCGCTTGGCATACAACGACATCCCCAGCCCGTCGTGCCAAAGGACCTTGATCAGGTCACCGCGCTTGCCGCGGAACACGTAGAGATCACCAGCGTGCGGATCGCGCCCCAGCACCTGCTGCACTTGCAGCGCCAAGCCGTTCATACCGCGCCGCATGTCCGTGGTGCCGGTGGCCAGCCACACCCGGACGCTGGACGGGATCGGGATCACCCGCGCAGCACTCCCAATACGCGGCGCAGTGCGACGGCGCCAACGTCCCGGCCCACCCGCAGCATCGTACCGTCCGGCAGCACAATCTCGATCACACCCCCAGCGTCGCTGGCACCAACGCGTCGGCCAGCCCGAGCAGGTCGATCCAATGCACGATCTGTAGCGACAACCGCGGCGCCGCGCGAAGGCGCCGACACCACCTGCACCGGCAGAAATCCATCCCCGCCACCCGCCTGATGCGCAATCTCACGGATCTGCCGGCGCCATGACCACAGCAAGGCCCGGCTTACGTCATGCCGCCGCGCAACCTCGGCAAAGCAAGCACCAGGCTGCTCCGCCTCCGCCACGATGCGCAGCTTGTCCTCCGGGCGCCACCGACGCCGGCGCTCAACTCCGGTGATGATCTCCATGGTAATCGCCCTTACCAGCGCTCGTACGAACGTCCGTACGATCACCCGTAAGTGCCGCAGCAAGATTCACCACGCCAAGGCGTCACTCGCCGGACGGATACTCTCAAACACGCTCTCAGAGGCAAGCGCCGGCGTCCATGCAGTCGTTCGTCGTGATGGCAAACGCAGAACTGCTTATGCATGGTCACAATGCCGCGGGGGCGGCAGAGTATCTTCATGCTCACGTGGCCGACGATGAGGGCACTTCAGCTTTGCTCATCGACGCGCTCTTGGCTGCGGCTGGTGAAGCTGGCACGTCGTCGGAGCGCCTCGCCTTCTTGGATGAGGCTGCGGCCGTCAATATCCCTGAGCGCTTCGGCGGGAATGTACCCGTGCAGATCGTAGTAGCACGCCTTGCAGTGGTGCGGCAGGACCGTGCCCGCTTCGACGACGCGATCAGCAATCTTGCCAAGACCAGGATTGACCCAACGGAGTTGCAGAGATTGAGAGAGCTGTGGCCGGGAGCGACATAGCACGGAAGTCCCGCCTGGGCTGAGAACGTCCCTAGGCGGCCCCCACTCAGCAACGGAAAGAGCAGGTTGTGTTTGTGCATGACGTCGTCCCTGTGCCCTGACGCGGCGAGCAGGGAGGAGGGCATCACCCTCGAGCAGCTGCTGATCGTGCTCGACCAGTTCCTGCACGACGCCACCAGGTCCATGCCGCACGCCCACGAGGTGGAGCGCTACTTCCGCATGCGCATCCTGCCAGCCTTCGGGGCGAAGGGCATGGACGAGATCGCGCCCGGCGACGTGGCCACGCTGCGCCAGCGGATGATCGCGGAGAGGCTGTCCGCCTCCTCGGTCAACCGCCACCTCGCCTACGTCCGGGCCTGCTTCAACATGGCCCTCAAGTGGCAGGTGGTGGAGGGGCGGAACCCGGCGGCGTCGCCCGGGATGCTGCGCGAGCGGCAGCGGGACCACTACCTGTCGGCGGTGGAGACGCGGGCGCTG
Source organism: Asaia bogorensis (assembly GCA_945888575.1). GTDB lineage: Bacteria > Pseudomonadota > Alphaproteobacteria > Acetobacterales > Acetobacteraceae > CAMDGX01. The sequence continues at coordinate 14,778 of CAMDAM010000078.1, forward strand.
CTGGCGGCCCTGGACGCCAGCCCGTCGCGATCGGCGGCGGCGGCGCTGGCCCTGCTGGTGGTCACCGGGGCCAGGAAGCAGGAGGTGATGGACGCGAGGTGGGAGAACGTGGACCTGGACCGCTCGGCCATCACCGTGCCCAAGGCGAAGTCGGGGAGGGCCAGGACCATCCCGCTGAGCCCGTTCGCGGCGGAGATCGTGCGGAGGCAGCTGGCCGTGCGGGCGGGCGACTCCCCCTGGGTGTTCTCCAGCCCGGTCGACCCGATGAAGCCGGTGACGAACGTGAAGAAGGTGTGGGAGGGGGTGAAGAGGTCGGCGGGGCTGCCCGACCACATCGTCATCCACAGCCTGCGGCACTCCTTCGCCTCGGCGCTGGCCAATTCGCGAATCCCGCTGTTTGAGATCGGCCGGGTGCTGGGGCATTCGCAGCTGGCCACCACGACCCGCTACGCACACCACGCGCCGGAGCGGCTGGTGGCCACGGCTGCAACCGCAGCCATCGCCTGGGACCTAGGCCAGGACCGGCCCACGGCGCCGCTGGACCGGTGACGACAGGAGGGGGAGGGCCAGCACGGCCCTCTCCCTCTCTTTTTTCCCGCCTCGCCTCCACATCCCCCGAACGCCACCGATTCTGATCCCCTGGCGGACACGAAGACCAGTGCTAGAGACACAACGACCCCAACCAGCACCGGATGCCGTCGACCTGAAAGACCTCTCCCGGCGCCTGTTTAAGACCGCCGAGACGCTCTGGATCAACACCGGCCTGCGCCCGGACCAATACCCCCAGCCTGTCCTCGCCCTGATCGCCCCGCGGCAGATTGAGGCCAAGTTCCTGCTGGTCGACGCCGCGCTGAAGCCCAGGATCACCGGGCGGCTCAAGCCGACTCCCGATGCGTACGAGGCCGCGGGTGCCATGTTCATGCCCGAGATCGCACGAGTCTCCCGCCTGCCCGCCCTGCCTACCGCCACGCCACGATCCGCCGTGCCGATGATTCCCCTCGCAGCTTTGCCCACACTTCCCCCGTCTTGAGCGTTGCAAGATTGGCGCCGGTTCCCAGGATTCGGCTTACAGCCTTGGGGTTGGCGTTTGAGGCAAATGCGGCGACCAAGCCCATTTCAGAGAGGAAATCGTCGTCCTCACCAGCAAAATCGTCAGGCTTCTGCGAGATCAGCATCACCGCACCACCCTTGGAACGGCTAAGGCGAATCAATCCCCCTAGGAGCCCGTCCGAGTAACCCTTGCGTCGTGGGATCGGATGGGATTCGCTGCGTGGATGACGAAGACCTTCCGTCCCTGGGACGTGGACCAGCATTGGCTGTTGCCGGCATCGGTGCATGAGTTCGTGCCGCCAGGGCACCTGGC
>CAMDAM010000079.1 GCA_945888575.1 Asaia bogorensis
CTCAGGTTCTCCGCCACCACGCCGATGGGCGGGGCCAGCTGCGTGGCCGCGATCCAGGCCGCCGCCGCCGCGGTCGCCACCGGCATCTGCCGTCATGTTCTGCTGCCGATCGGCCGCACCGGCTATTCCGGCACCCGCATCGGCGCGCGGGTGCACGAGATGCCGCAGTTCCGCACCATCGGCGAGTTCGAGCTGCCGCTGGGCAACGTGGCCCCCGCCCAGATCTACGCCCCCATGGCCCGCCGCCACATGGAGCTGTACGGGACCACGAGCCGCCAACTGGCCGAGATCGCCGTCACCACCCGCCGGCACGCCATCCTCAACGGCAACGCGGCGATGACCAAGCCGCTCAGCATCGAGGACCACCAGACCAGCCGCATGATCGCCGACCCGTTCCGCCTGTTCGACTGCTCGCTGGAATCCGATGGCGGCGCCGCGGTCGTGGTCAGCAGCGCCGAGGCTGCCCGCGACCTGCGCCAGCCCCGCGTGCTGGTGATTGGCGCCGCCGAGGGCCACCCGGACAGCCCCAGCGTGATCACCCAGCGGCCGGACATACTGCGCATCGGCCTGGCCAAGGCCGCCCCGCGCGCCTTCGCCATGGCCGGGGTGAAGCCGGCGGACATCCAGGTGGCCGAGATCTACGATTGCTTCACCTACGTGGTGCTGCGCCAGCTGGAGGAGATCGGCTTCTGCAAGCCAGGCGAGGGCGGCGCCTTCGTGGAGGGCGGCGCGCTCGGGATCGGTGGCCGCCTGCCGGTGAACACCCATGGCGGCCTGCTCTCCCAGGCGCACCTAGCCGGGATGAACCACATCGTGGAGCTGGTGCGCCAGCTGCGCGGCCAGGGCGGGGCGGCCCAGGTGGAGGGCGCGACGCTCGGACTCGTCACCGGCTATGGCGACATGGGCGACGGCTCCATCGCCATCATGCGGAGGGGGTAAGAGATGTCCGACAGCTTCACCAAGCCCGTCCCGCACCCCACGCCAGACACCCAACCCTTCTGGGACGGGCTGGCCCGCGGCGAGTACCTGATCCAGCGCTGCAAGGATTGCGGCAAGCTGCGCCACTACCCCCGCCCGGTCTGCGACGGCTGCTGGTCCATGGCGCATGAGTGGGTGGCCGCCAGCGGAAGCGGCACGGTGCATTCCTGGACCGTGTGCCACCACCCGTTCCACATGGGCTTCAAGGCGCAGTCGCCTTACGTGCTCCTCACCGTCGATCTCGCCGAGGGTGTGCGCGCCCAGGGCCAGCTGCGCGGGCTGCCGGCGGAGGCCATGCGCCTGGGGTTGCCGGTGGAGATCGGTTTCGAGCGCGACAAGGAGGGGCCGGTACTGCCGGTCTTTCATCCCGCGCCCTGAATCCAGTTTCGCGCCGCAAGCGCCTGACTGTTAAACTCTTGTTAATCGGCGCGCCCGGTCAGCCGGGGCGCCGATCGGGACTTGCGCGAAAAAATCTCGTGCACCGCAGCGATTCGCTGTGACTCTTCCGGTTGACGGGGCCGGGTTCCCAGGCAATATGCGCCCCACGCATGGCTGTCACCATTCTGGGAGATGCGCGGGAACCGTGTGTCATGGTGGCGGCAAAACAAGGAAATTGGGGGCTCATATGAACGAGCAAGACCTTCGTACAATGATCGAGGAGGTCCGGGCCGGCCGTTTGGCCCGCCGGGCATTCGTGAAGCGCCTGGCCGTCGTCGGCATCACCGCGCCGATGGCCACGCAGCTGCTGATGCATTCCGGCGTGGCGATGGCCCAGTCCGCCTCCACCGTTCCGTCCACCTCCAAGGCCACCAAGCGCGGCGGCGGCGGCGTGCTGAAGGTGCTGTGGTGGCAGGCCCCCACCCTGCTGAACCCGCACTTCGCGACAGGGACCAAGGACCAGGACGGCAGCCGCATCTTCTACGAGCCGCTCGCCGCGTGGGATGCCGACGGCAACCTCAAGCCGGTGCTGGCCGCCGAGATCCCCACCCGCGAGAATGGCGGCGTGGCGGCAGACGGCAAGTCGGTCACCTGGAAGCTGAAGCCCGGCGTGAAGTGGCACGACGGCAAGCCCTTCTCCGCCGATGACGTGGTGTTCAACTGGCAGTACGCCGCCGATCCGGCGACCTCGGCTGTTACCAGCGGCAGCTACAAGGACATCAAGGTCGAGAAGGTCAACGACCTGACCGTGAAGGTGATGTTCGACAAGCCGAACCCCTTCTGGGCCGATGCCTTCGTGGGCGCCACCGGCCAGATCATCCCCAAGCACATGTTCCAGGACTTCACCGGCGCGAAGTCGCGGGAGGCGCCGACCAACCTCAAGCCCGTCGGCACCGGCCCCTACAAGTTCAAGGATTTCCGCCCCGGCGACACCGTGCTGGGCGAGATCAACATGGACTACCATGTGGCCAACCGGCCGTATTTCGACAGCATCGAGATGAAGGGCGGCGGCGATGCCGTCTCCGCGGCGCGCGCCGTGCTGCAGACTGGCGAGTATGATTTCGCCTGGAACCTGCAGGTGGAAGACGAGGTGCTTCAGCGCCTGGAGCGCGGCGGCAAGGGCGGGGTGGTGATCACCGAGGGCGCAGGCTGCGAGCATCTCCAGCTCAACAACACCGACCCCTGGACCGAGGTGGACGGCGAGCGCTCCTCCATCAAGAAGCCGCACCCCTCCCTCACGGATCCCGCGGTGCGCAAGGCGATGGCCCTGCTCATCGACCGCAAGTCGGTGCAGGACCACATCTATGGCCGCACGGGCATCGCGACCTCCAACTGGGTGAACAACCCGCCGCGCTTCCGGTCGCCGAACACCAAGTATGAGTTCAACGTCGACAAGGCCAATGCCCTGCTCGATGCGGCCGGCTGGGTGAAGGGTGCCGACGGCATCCGCGCCAAGGGCGGCGCGAAGCTGAAGTATGTCTACCAGACCTCGATCAACCAGCCGCGCCAGAAGAACCAGGCGATCGTGAAGCAGGCTTGCGCCCGCGCCGGCATCGAGATCGAGATCAAGTCGGTGGTCGCCTCGGTGTTCTTCTCGTCCGACGTGGCGAACCCCGACACCTACCCGAAGTTCTACTCCGACCTGCAGATGTACAACACCGGCCCGGGCCGTCCGGACCCCGGCGTGTGGCTGCAGATGTTCCTCTCCAGCGAGATCTCCTCCAAGGCGAACAAGTGGCAGGGCCGCAACACCACCCGGTGGGTGAACAAGGAGTGGGACGCGGTGCACGCCGCCGCCGAGGCCGAGCTCGATCCGGTCAAGCGCGTCGCCCTGCTGATCAAGTGCAACGACATGGTGATCGAGAACGTGGTGCTCATCCCGATCGTCTATCGCCCGACCGTCTCGGGCGTCAGCAAGCGGCTGAAGATCAACCTCAGCGGCTGGGACAGCAACCTCTACGATCTGGCCGATTGGTACATCGCCTGATCGACTGACCCCGGCGGGGCCTCCCCCCGCCTTGGCTTCCCGTCGGGATGCGGCGCGACCCGCTGCGTCCCGACGGATTTTTCCCCACCGGAGCCGTTCGCTTGTCCAGCGCCTATCTGTTGCGCCGTTTCCTCCTGGCCATCCCCAGCCTGCTCGGCATCAGCGTCGTGCTGTTCTGCGTGCTGGCCATGGCGCCCGGCGATCCGTTCGAGGAACTCACCCTCAATCCCAACATCCCGCCAGAGGTGCGCCTCGCCCTGCGCGCGTCGCTCGGCCTGGATGACCCGGTGTACCAGCGGTACTTCCATTGGCTGTTCGCCATGCTGAGGGGCGACTGGGGTTTCTCCTTCGTCAGCCGCATCGATGTGGACCAGCTGATCCTGCAGCGTGTGCCCACCACTGTGGCGGTCATCGGCACCTCGCAGCTGCTGGCGATCCTGATCGCCGTTCCGATCGGCGTACTGGCCGCGGCCCGCCCCTATTCGCTGTTCGACCAGATCGCCAACACCATGGCCTTCGTCGGCTTCTCGCTGCCCACCTTCTTCACCGGCCTGCTGCTGATCCTGTTCTTCTCCATCCAGCTCGATTGGCTGCCGATGGTCTACCAGTCCTCCCTGCGCGAGACCGGCTGGGAGTGGTGGTGGGTGCAGATCAAGCAGTCGATCATGCCGGTGATGGTGCTCGGCCTGTTCCAGGGTGCCTCGCTGGTGCGCTACGTGCGCTCCTCCGTGCTCGATGTGATCAAGCTGGACTACGTCGTCACCGCCCGCTCCAAGGGCATCGGACAGCGCCGCGTGCTGATCCGCCACGTGGTGCGCAACGCGCTGATCCCCGTGGTGACGCTGGTGGCGCTGCAGATGCCGATCGTGTTCGGCGGCGCCATCGTGACCGAGCAGATCTTCCGCGTGCCCGGCATCGGCTCCCTGCTGATTACCTCCATCCTGGCCAACGACACCCCGGTGGTGATGGGCGTGACCTTCGTGTTCGCCTGCCTTGTCGTCCTCTTCAACCTGATTGCAGACATCCTCTATGGCTGGCTTGACCCCCGCATCTCTTTCCGCTGAGGCATCCGCCTCGGCCCGCGCCACCAAGCCGGTCACCCCGGCGGCGGAGGCGTGGCGACGGTTCCGCAAGCACAAGCTCGCGGTCGCCAGCCTGTTCATCCTGGGCGCGCTGGTGTTCCTGGTGCTGGCCGGCCCCTGGCTGTGGGCCGTGCCGATCAACGAGATCGACTTCAGCGCCAAGCTGAAGCCGCCCTCGGGCGAGCACCCATTCGGTACCGACGACCTGGGCCAGGACGTGCTGGCGCGCATCATCTATGGCGGGCGGATTTCGCTCGCCGTGGGCCTCGCGGCCATGGTGGTGGCGGTGACGGTCGGCGTGGTCATCGGGGCGCTGGCCGGCATGTCCAGCGGGCGTGTGGATGCGGTGCTGATGTGGATCACCGACCTGTTCCTCTCCCTGCCGCAGCTGCCGTTGCTGCTGCTGGTGATCTACCTGTTCCGCGATGCGCTGAAGAGCGCCTTCGGCCCCGAAGGCGGGGTGTTCATCCTGATCGTGCTGGTGATCGGCGGCCTGCGCTGGATGCCCGTGGCACGCCTGGTGCGCGCCCAGTTCCTGTCGCTGCGTGAGAAGGAATTCGTGGAGGCGGCCAAGGCCCTGGGTGCTTCACGCGTGCGGCTGGTGGTGATGCATATCCTGCCCAACGCCATGGGCCCGGTGATCGTGGCCGGCACCATCGACGTGGCGGCGGCGATCATTGCGGAGAGCACACTCTCCTTCCTCGGCCTCGGCTTTCCGCCCGACATCCCCACCTGGGGGCGCGTGCTGTTCGACGCCAAGGACTACCTCGACATCGCCCCGCACTGGGCGATCTTCCCCGGCATGATGATCTTCCTCACCGTGCTGTCGATCAACTTCATCGGCGACGGGCTGCGCGACGCCCTTGATCCGCGCCGCGTTGTCTAGGCAGAGCATGTCTGATCCCCTTCTCGAGATCCGCGACCTTCGCACCTGGTTCAAGACCGATGACGGCATGGTCCGTGCCGTGGATGGCGTGTCCATGTCGATCGCTGCCGGCGAGACGCTGGCCGTGGTGGGCGAATCCGGCTGCGGCAAGTCCGTCACCGCCCGGTCGGTTCTGAAACTGATCGACATGCCGCCCGGCCGCTTCGAATCCGGCACCATCCTGTGGCGCGGGCGGGACCTGATCCCGCTGGCCATGGAGGAGATGGACCAGATCCGCACCCGCGAGATCGCGATGGTGTTCCAGGAGCCGATGACCTCGCTGAACCCGGTCTATACCGTGGGGCACCAGATCGCCGAGGCGCTGCAGACGCACGAGAAGCTGGGTGAAAAGGCGGCGATCGATCGGGCGGTGGAGATGCTGGGGTTGGTCAACATCCCCAATCCGCGCAGCCGGGTGAACGACTATCCGCACCAGTTCTCCGGCGGCATGCGCCAGCGCGTGATGATCGCCATGGCGCTGGCTTGCAAGCCGAAGCTGCTGATCGCCGACGAACCGACCACCGCGCTGGACGTGACGATCCAGGCGCAGATTCTCGAGCTGATGTCCGAGATGAAGGACAAGTTCGGCATGGCCATCATGCTGATCACCCACGCGATGGGGGTGGTGGCGGAGAACGCCCAGCGCGTGGTGGTGATGTATGCCGGCAAGGTGGTGGAGGAAGCTTCCGTCGAGGAGTTGTTCGGCAACCCCCGCCACCCCTACACACAGGGGCTGATCCGCTCCATTCCGCGGGTGGACATTGCCGGCCATGCCCGCGCCGGCGGGCGGCAGCGGCTGGAGCAGATTCCGGGCACCGTGCCCAACCTGCTCAACCCGCCGCCGGGCTGCCGTTTCGCGGCGCGGTGCAAGTTCGCAACCGATGCCTGCACCGCCGCCGAGCCCCCCCTGCGCACTGTCGCGCCCGACCACAAAGTGGCCTGCATCCTGTGAGCACCGTGACCCAGACCACGCCCGACGCCGCGACGGATACCCAGCCGCTGCTGTCGGTTCGCAATCTCAAGAAACACTTCCCGATCCGCGGCGGCCTGCTGGCCCGTGAGATCGACCGGGTGCATGCCGTGGATGGCGTGTCGCTGGATGTGGCGCCCGGAGAGACGCTGGGGCTGGTCGGCGAGTCCGGCTGCGGCAAGTCCACCACCGGGCGGTGCATCCTGCGGCTGATCGAGCCGACCTCTGGCGAGATCTGGTTCCAGGGGCGCGACGTGACGGCGCTGGAAGGCGAGGCGCTGCGGGCGATGCGGCGCGACATGCAGATCATCTTCCAGGACCCGTTCGCCTCGCTCAATCCGCGGCATACCGTGGGTGGGATCATCGGCGAGGCGCTGACGATCCATGGGCTGGTCAAGGGCCGGCAGGAGATGGAGGACAAGGTCGTCCAGCTGCTGGAAACGGTGGGGTTGCGGCCGGAGCATATGCGGCGCTTCCCGCATGAGTTCTCCGGCGGGCAGCGGCAGCGCATCGGGATCGCGCGGGCGTTGGCGGTGGAGCCGAAGCTGATCGTGTGCGACGAGCCGGTGAGCGCGCTGGACGTTTCGATCCAGGCGCAGGTGATCAACCTGCTGGAGGACCTGCAGGAGAAGTTCGGGCTGACCTATCTGTTCATCGCGCATGATCTGAGCGTGGTGGAGCATATCAGCGACCGGGTGGCGGTGATGTATCTCGGCCGGGTGGTGGAGGTGGCGACCAGCGAGGAGCTGTATGCCAACCCGCTGCACCCCTATACCGAGGCGCTGCTGTCGGCGGTGCCGATTCCGGATCCGAAGATCAAGCGCAAGCGGATCGTGCTGCAGGGCGACGTGCCGAACCCGATCCGGCCGCCGAGCGGGTGCCATTTCCATACGCGCTGCCCGATCGCCGAGGCGCGGTGCAAGACCGAGGTGCCGCAGCTGAAGAGCGTCGGCGGGCGGCACCAGGTTTCCTGCCACCTGCGGGGGTAGGCTCCGGATCATCAATCAGGAAAGGGCGGCGCCTCGGCGCCGCCCTTTTGCTGTTCGGGGTCAGGGTTGCAGGGACTTGCGGGGGTCTTGCGGGTGGTCGGGGGCCCAGCTGCGGAGGAAGTCTTCCAGGGCGGGTTCGGGTTCGGTGGGCAGGGCGATGGTGAGGGTGACGTATTGGTGGCCGCCGTTGAGGCCGCGGTTGCGCAGGCGCAGGCGAGTGCCGGGGCCGGAGCGGGGGGGGATGGCGAGGGCGACGGTGCCGGTGAGGGTGGGGACTTCGACCTTGGCGCCGAGGATGGCTTCCGGGAGGGTGACGGGGAGGTCCATGTGGATGTCGTCGCCTTCGCGGCGGAAGAATTTGTGGGGTGTGACGGAGACTTCGATCAGGGCATCGCCGGCGGGGGCGCCGCCACGGCCGGGGTGGCCCTGGCCGCGGAGGCGGAGCACCTGGCCGTCGGCGTGGCCGGGGGGGATGGAGACATCGAGGGACTTGCCATCCGGCAGGGTGATGCGGCGTTTGGTGCCGAGGGCGGCATCCATGAAGGTGACGGCGAGGGTGTAGCGGGCGTCCTCTCCGCGGCTGGCAAACCCCTGGCGGGCGCGGGCGCCCGCATGGGCGCCCATGGCCTGGCGGAGGAGGTCTTCGAGGTCTTCGGCGGCGAAGCCCTGGTCGGCGCCGCGGCCCTGGTTGAAATCGCGCCATTGGGGACGGGCTTCGGCGCCGGCGGCGTCGATCTCGCCGCGGTCGAAGCGGGCGCGTTTTTCGGTATCGGACAGCAGGGCGTAGGCGGAGGAGATGGCGGAGAAGGTCTCGGCGGCGTCTGGCTTCTCTGGATTGGCATCCGGGTGGTGTTTCTTGGCCAGGCGACGATAGGCGGTGCGGATTTCATCCGGGGTGGCGGATTTGGGGACGCCGAGGATGTCGTAGGGGGATCTGGCGGCGTTTTTCATGCAGGGAATGTAGGCTCGGCAGGCGGTTGGGAGAAGATGCCGAGAATATTACGATAACGGAACAAAATGGACGTGAGTCGGCACGTGGGGCGAGGGGCCGAAAATTGAAACGGGGCTGCGGGAGAGGGCCTGGAGGGCGGTGGTGACCTGGCCGGTGCGCGCGGCGATGCGGGCGCGGGCGGCGGTGGCGGCGCGGGGGGTGAAGAAGAGGGCCGCGTAGATTCCGGGCGTGAGGCGGATGCGGCGCTGGGCGCGGGGCAGGCGCGGGCGCAGTTCGGCTGCACGGCAGTTCTGGGGCGTGAGTTCGCCGCGTTTGTAGCGGGCGACGAGGTCCTGCAGCTCGCGCAAGGCCTGGGCGGCCTGGCGGCCTTCCTTGGTGTTGGGGTCGGGGAGGAGGCCGGCCAGCTGGAGGAGGAAGGTGAGGAAGAAGTGCAGCCAGGAGGCAGGTTCCGGCGCGGGGGCGCGCAGACCCACCTCCGGCGCGTGGTGGCGCGCCGGGGAATGGCCCTGCCCCTGGGGGGCGGCCTGGGGTGCTGCGGGAATGTTCATGGAATGTTCCTATGCGATCGTAGGAAGGATGGCAAGGAAAAAATATCTTCTGAGAGGAAAAAATCTTCGACGATGGGTTGGGTGGGTGAAGGGGTAAAGATAGAAAGCAAGAAGAAGATTCAACACAGAGACACAGAGATGGGGAGAAGGAAGGCAAGGGAGGAGAAAGAATAGGAAGAAGAAAGAGAGAATGTTAGAAATATTGGCGTGTGGGTGGAGGATATGGATTGGCGGAGCCGCTTCGCGTTCCGCGCTACGGTATTCAGGAATGTTTCAGATGCTTCGGAGGGTGGGGGCTTGTTCAGGTGGGTGGGTGGTAGAGGTGGCGTTGGAAGCTGGTGAAGGTGGTGCGGAGGGCGGTGGGGTCGCCGAGGTCGGCGAGGGCGTCGGGGATGGAATCCTGGTAGCGGAGGCGGAGGAGGGGGGTGAGGTTTTCGGGATCGAGTTCCTGGACGCCCTGGGCGACGTAGTGGCTGAGGACGAAATCGAGGAAGGCGCGCTGGCGGTTGGGGATGGTGTTGGCGATGGCGGCGCGGGCGGTGGTGGCGCGCTGTTCGCGGGTGAGGGGGGCGGTGGCGAAGGCGACGTGGGCGAGGACGTCGAAGAGGTCGGAGTTTGGGGCCTCGATGATGGATTGCATCTCGGCGAGCTGGTCGTGGCCGAAGCCGGCCTCGCGGAGGTCGGCGAGAAGTTTGGTGCGGGTGTCTGGCGCGCTCCAGATGGTGCGGAGTTCATCCTCGTCGTGGAAGAATTCGGGGAGCTTGCCGAAGAGGTGTTCCATGAATTGGGCGGCGGACATGGGCGTGCCGTCCGGGTGCCAGAAGCTGGTGGACATCATGTGCTGAATGGCGCGGGCCTTGCCATCGGCGAGGCGGATGCGGGTTCTTCCCCGGCGGCGGGGGGCATCGTCGTCCGGCTCGGGTTCGGGGGGCGGTTCGGGCGGGGGCTCGGCGGGATCGCGCGGCGGGGCGGGGGCTTCGGGTTCGAGGGGTTCGCCATCCCATTCGGGGTCGGCGAAATGGTGGTGGGCGCGGACGAAATCGTAGACGGTGAAATAGTCCTTGCCGTCGTAGAGGCGGGTGCCGCGGCCGATGATCTGCTTGAACTCGATCATCGAGTTGACGGGGCGTAATAGGACTATATTCCGTATATTCCGGGCATCGACGCCGGTGGAGAGTTTCTGGGAGGTGGTGAGGATGGTGGGGATGGTCTTGTCGTTCTCCTGGAAGGTGCGGAGGTGTTCGTCGCCGATGGTGCCGTCGTTGGCGGTGACGCGGACGCAGTATTCGGGGTGGGTGCTGGTTTTGGCCTGGTTGACGAGGTCGCGGACCAGGAGGGCGTGGTCCTGGGTGGCGCAGAAGACGATGGTTTTCTCGCGCTGGTCGATCTGGGACATGAAAAGGGCGACGCGGTGGGCCTCGCGCTCGCGGATTTCGATGATGCGGTTGAAATCGCGCTCGGTGTAGCGGCGGCCGGCTTCGATTTCGCCTTCGACGAGATGGTCATCGGGGGTGAAGACGTAGTCATCGAGCGTGGTGGCGATCTGGCGGACGCGGAAGGGGGTGAGGAAGCCATCGTTGATGCCTTCCTTGAGGGAGTAGGTGAAGACGGGTTCGCCGAAGTAGGCGTAGGTATCGACGTTGTCGCGGCGTTTGGGGGTGGCGGTGAGGCCAAGCTGCACGGCGGGGGCGAAGTGGGTGAGGATATCGCGCCAGGAGCTTTCGTCGTTGGCGCCGCCGCGGTGGCATTCGTCGATGACGATGGCATCGAAGAAATCGGCGGGGTAGTCGCCGAAATAGGGGGTGGGGCGGCTATCCCTGATGGGGCCGGTCATGAAGGTTTGGAAGATGGTGAAGAAGATGGAGCCGTTCTTGGGGACGCGGCCCTTCTTGCGGATATCGGCGGGGTCGATGCGGACGAGGGCATCCTCGGGGAAGGCGGAGAAGGCGTTGTAGGCCTGGTCGGCCAGGGTGTTGCGGTCGGCCAGGAAGAGGATGCGAGGCTGGCGGGTGGGCTGGCCCGAGAGGTTCCAGCGGGCGTGGAAGAGTTTCCAGGCGATCTGGAAGGCGATGAAGGTCTTGCCGGTGCCGGTGGCCAGGGTGAGGAGGAGGCGGCGGCGATCCTGTGCGATGGCTTCCAGCACGCGGGTGACGGCGGTTTCCTGGTAGTAGCGGCTGGGGTGGGAGCCGCCCTTATCCTCAAAGGGGATGGCGGCGAAGCGGTTACGCCATTCGTTCTCGGCGGCGAAGGTGAGGTGCCAGAGTTGATCGGGCGTGGGGAAGGCGGGGATTTCGCCTTCGATGCCGGTTTCCCGGTCGATCGCATAGACGCCCTGGCCATTGGTTGAATAGGTGAAGCGGATGGCGAGTTTCTTCGCGTAATCCTTGGCCTGACCGACGCCTTCGGTGAGGGGGGCATCCCAGGGCTTGGCCTCGATGACGGCGAGGCGGGTGTTGCGGTGGACGAGGACGTAATCGGCGCTGAGGGGTTGGGCGCGGCGGCCGCGCCCTTCGAGGCGGCCGGGAGAGATGGGGTATTCGCGGCGGATGTGGCTGCCTTCGACCACGCCCCAGCCAGCCGCGCGGAGGGCGGGATCAATGTACTCGGCGCGGGTTTCGGCTTCGTTCATGCGGCGGCTAGAGGTTTCCGGTGAAGGCTTGGTGGAGGAGGGAGGATTTCAGAGAGTCGAGTTGTCTGGATTTTTGGTCGTAAAGCGATGCAAGTTGGACTGTTGCGGCATGTAATTCGTTTAGCTTCGTGACAGTCTGCTTTTGGATGGCAAGGGGTGGAAACGGAAACCTTTGCGTTTCAAATGTTGCGAGATTGATGTTGTCTCGAGCAGTTCCCTTGCCCTTCTCTTTCAGAATGTCCTTGAATCCCTGTAGAAGATAGTCGACGTACTCATTAATCGCAATTCTATCATCAGTGATTATTCCGATCACACTATCCGGAAAGCAAGATTCAAAATTTAGAATTGCAGACTCGCCTACCGTTGCTCCGACTATCGCTACGCATACGGTTCCTGCTGGCCAGAGTCTGCTTTGTTGTAGCCCTTTTTGGCTATAGGTCTGAGAGTATTCGGTGATCCAGTGATCAGAATTGCTTATATCTCCCGTTTGGACAAATGGATACGGTCCACCATAGAGCGATGGTTCGTCTCTTGGGCGATGACGGGATTTTCCGCGAGCTACTTCTTTTGAGACGTCGAATAGGGACTTTTCTGACCACCCTTCCCCCCCTTTGGAGATGAGGGCTTGGAGTTCGCCTTCGAACAGCGCGCGGGCGTTTTGGAGGTTCTTTTTGGTGTTGGCTTTGGCGGTGGCGATGGCCTCGAAGGCTTCGTCGAGAATGGCGACGATGCGTTGCTGCTCGGGGAGGGGGGGGACCGGTATCTCAATGTCCATTACGACATTCATGTCGGCACGAGGCATACGCGCGCCTGTTGATGTTTCGCTAATTAAAGAAACGGTTTGGTCAGACAATAGCCAGTAGGTAAGATATTCTCGTGTTAAACCGCGAAACGGCTTGAGTGGCATAATCTCTGTAGAGCAGTGGCCTACAAAATCGGGTGCAATGACCTTGTTCAGATAGGGGCGGAGTCGGCCATACAGGACGTGGGTTTCATTGAATCGAAATGTTGTACTTTTCACTGCTCGTGGTGCGAGAGTTCCAAGAAATCGTGCGGTTCCCGACTCAATATCTTCCAATCCCACGTATGGGAGGTCCTCAAGAATCCCTTGATCGCGGTCGATCTTGCATACGTCACCGAGCCGACTCATCTGGAAGTTGGTCCTGATAATAAAGCGCGTACCCCGTCCAGCATTTCAGTGCTCTCAGCATCCAGCGCCGCAATCTCATCCAGGATGTCGTTCGGGGTGCGATGTACCGCCGCTTCGCCACCGGACGGGTTTTTGATGGGTAAGTCGGCGGTTTCGCGGTCGAGCGTTGCGGTGTCGATGGTCCAAGATTTGGGCGAGGCGGCGAAGCTCGCCTGCAGGTTGACGAACTCCGCGAGGTCATCGTCGTTGAGCGGGTTGGTCTTGCCGAGGTTGCGCCCGGGATCGAGCGCGTAGAACCAGATGTTCCGCGTGGGCGACCCCTTCTCGAAGAACAGCACGACGGTTTTCACGCCGGCGCCCTGGAAGGTGCCGCCGGGGCAATCCAGCACGGTGTGGAGGTTGCAGTCTGCCAGGAGCAGCTTGCGGAGGCTGATGGCGGCGTTGTCGGTGTTGGAGAGGAAGGTGTTCTTGATGACGATGGCGGCGCGGCCGCCGGGTTTCAGCATGCGGATGAAATGCTGGAGGAAGAGAAAGGCGGTCTCGCCGGTGCGGATGCGGAAGTTCTGCTGGACTTCCTTGCGTTCCTTGCCGCCGAAGGGCGGGTTGGCGAGGATGATATCGACCTGGTCCTTGGGTTGGATGTCAGCCAGGTTCTCCGCCAGGGTGTTGGTGTGGAGGATGTTCGGTGCCTCGATGCCATGCAGGATCAGGTTCATGATGGCGATGACGTAGGCGAGGGATTTCTTTTCCTTGCCGTAGAAGGTGCGTTCCTGGAGGGTTCGCAGCTGCGACGTTGTGAGGTTGGGCTGGCTGCGGAGGTAGTCGAAGGCCTCGCAGAGGAAGCCGGCGGAGCCGCAGGCGGGGTCGTAGATGGTTTCGCCGATCTTGGGGGCGATGACGCGTATCATGGCGCGGATGAGGGGGCGGGGGGTGTAGTATTCGCCGCCGTTGCGGCCGGCGTTGCCCATGCGCTTGATTTTTTCTTCGTAGAGGGCGGAGAGCTCGTGCTTTTCGGCCTGGGAGCGGAAGCGCAGGGCATCGATGTGGGTGATGATTTCGCGGAGGTTGTAGCCGCTGCGGATGCGGTTCTGGATCTCGCTGAAGATCTCGCCGATCTTATATTCGATGGTGTTGGGGCCGGCGGCGCGCTGGCGGAAGCCCTGGAGGTAGGGGAAGAGCTTCAGGTTGGCGAAGTCGCGCAGGTCGTCGCCGGTGAGGGCGGCGTTATCGTTCAGCGTGCCGTCGGGGTTCTTGGGGGCGGCCCAGGCGGACCAGCGGTAGGGGGCATCGAGGATGTAGCTGTAGGGTTTGCCTTCGAGGGCGGCGATGGCGGCGCGGTCTTGTTCCAGGCTGTCGAGGTATTTGAGGAAGAGGAGCCAGGAGGTTTGCTCGGTGTAGTCCAGCTCCGTGGTGCAGCCGGCTTCCTTCCAGAGGACGTCGTCTATGTTGCGGAAGGCTTGGTCGAACATGGGGTATCCAGACTGCGTTTGCCTGGAAGCTAGGGCGGTGGTGGTGCGGGCGCAACGCGTTGTTGCGCATTCCTAAAGTTACGCGGGTCCAGGGGGCGCTGGCCCCCTGGCGGGTCCAGGGCAGCGCCCTGGCCTTTCTTCCTGCCTAAAGCACGAACCAGGTGGCGTCGATCGGGCCTGGTGCGGTGACGAGGATGGTGAGGTCGGCGGCGGGGTTGGTGTTGGTGTTGGCCTGGATGAGGCGGGTGGCGCCCTGGTCTTGCCAGCGGAGTTCGCCGGGGGTGCCGGAGAAGGCGGCGGTGCCGATGAAGGTGAAGGCGTCGTTGGCCAGGGTGCCGGCGATGGCGTCGATGTTGGAGAGGTCCAGGCGTTCGTTGGCGGCGCGGGTGAGGTCTTGGATGGTGAACTGGTTGGTGGCGCCGATGGCGGTTTGGAGGAAGCGGAAGGCGTCGGTGCCGGCGTTGCCGGTGATGCTGTCGGTCCCTTTGCCGATGAGGAAGAGATCCGCGGCGGCGGTGCCGATGATGGTGTCGTTGCCGTTGGTGCCGCGGAAGGCGTCGTCTTCGCGGATGGTGCCGGTGGTGCTGGCGCGCGCCATGGTCATGCCGGCGGTGGGGTTGGAGAGGGTGAGGGTGAAGCTTTCGTTGTAGCCGCCCTCGGGGTTGGTATCGCCCGCGACGGGGATGGTGATGGTGAGGGTGGACTGGCCGGTGGCGAAGGAGAGGGTGCCGGTGGGGAGCTTGTTGCCGGTGAAGTCGGCGGCGTTGGCGGCGACGGTGCTGCTGATGCCGCCGCCGGTGACGGACCAGGCGACGGTGCCGGCGGGCAGCGTGGTGCCGGCGCGCACGACGGTGAAGGTGAAGTCGGTGGTGCCGCTGTTGCCTTCGGCGCGGCTGATGTTGGCGCTGAGGGCGAGGCTGGTGTCGTCGTTGCGGATGATGCCTGTGGCGGTGGCGGCGACCAGGGTGGTTCCGGCCGACGGGGTGGCGAGGGTGACGGCGAAGCGTTCGTTGGTTTCGCCCAGCGTGTCGGCCAGCACGGGGATGGTGATGGTGCGGGTGGACTCGCCGGGAGCGAAGCTGACGGTGCCGGAGGGGAGGGCGGCACCGGCGAAATCGGCGGCGTTGGCGGGCTGGGTGCCGGTGCCGGCGATGCCGGCGACGGACCAGGCGGCGGTGCTGGGGGCGGCGAGGCTGCCGTTGCGGGAGACGGTGAAGGTGAAGCCGGTGGTGCCGCCATTGCCTTCGGCGCGGTTGGCGTTGGTGGCGGCGATGGCGAGGTTGGCGCTGGCGGGGACGAATTCGGCGGCGCGGGCGTTCACCTGGAGGTTGAGGCCGGCCATGGTGACGCTGGTGGCGAAGACGCCGGTGAGGCCGCCGCCATCCATCTGCAGGGCGTGGGTGCCGTTGGTGAGCGGGAGGTAGTAGGCGCCGGCGGCGGTGGAGGTGGCGACGGCGAAGCCGTTGATGCGGATGGTGACGCCGGCGACGCCTTCGCCGGGGTCGTAGAAATTGTCCAGGTCGAGATCGTTGTAGATGACGCCGCCGAGGAAGCTGGTGGTGCCGGTGAAGGCGAAGTTCTGGGTGATCATGGAGGCGTTGTAGGTGGTGGTGCCGGAGGTGAAGGCGCCGGTGACCTGGGAGATGCCGATTTCGCGGTAGCTGCCGTTCTCGATGTTGGTGCGGTGGCCGGGGCTGAGGAAGAGGCCGCGGTGCTGGTCTTCGATGTAGGAGGCCAGGCCGCCGAGCGTGCCGGTGGTGCCGCTGAAGGCGATGTTCTCGCCGGCGGCGTAGGGCGGGGCGAAGGGGTAGCCGGCGGTGGTCATGCGGTCGAACGGCTGGGAGCCGCCGGCGCCGGTGTGGCTGAAGGTGTCGGTATCGAGCATCCACTGGCTGTGGGCGCGGGCGCTGTTGTTCAGCAGCGGGTTGGGGATGAGGGGCTGCTTGGGGGTGGCGCTGATGGTGCCGGCGGCGAGGCCCTGGTTGAGGTCGAT
>CAMDAM010000080.1 GCA_945888575.1 Asaia bogorensis
CGGCGTCGGCCGGTAGCCGTCCCAGCCGCCGATCGCCGCCGCCGCCGCGCGCATCGCCCCGGCCGGCAACGCCGCCTGCTCCTGCCACGCCGTGCGCAGCACCGCCTTGTTCATCGTCAGTTCCATCCCGCCACCCTGCCATTGCCCGGGCGCCTCGCGCCACCTAACGTTCGCCGAAAATCCCGGGAGACGCCGCCATGCCCTACACCCCCTCGATGCTGCCGATCGACCCCGCGATCTTCAGCGACGATGCCATCCCCGCCGAGACCAAGGCGCTCAACGCCAAGCTGATCGAACTGCTGACCCCCGCCCCGGAATGGTGGGACATCGGCGCCGAGACGGTGCGCGAAGCCCGCCGCTCCGGCCGCGGCCCGTTCCCGCTGGCGCCGAAATCCCCGCGCGCCCAGGAATGGGAGATCGCCGGCCCCGCCGGCCCGGTGAAGCTGCGCGTGATCGCGCCGGAGAAGCCCACCGGCGTCTATCTGCACATCCACGGCGGCGGCTGGGTGCTCGGCGCCTACGACCAGCAGGACCCGATGCTGGAACGCATCGTCACAGCCACCGGCATGGCCGCGATCTCGGTGGAATACCGCCTCGCCCCCGAACACCCCTATCCCGCCGGCCCCGACGATTGTGAGGCCGCGGCCCTCTGGCTGGTGAAGAACAGCGTGGAGAAATTCGGCACCGACAAGCTGACCATCGGCGGCGAAAGTGCCGGCGGCCACCTGTCCGCCGTCACCATGCTGCGCCTGCGCGACAAGCACGGTTACGCGGGCTGGCGTGGCGCCAACCTGGTGTATGGCGCCTTCGACCTGGCGATGACCCCGAGCCAGCGCGCTTTCGGCAATGAGCGCCTGGTGCTGCGCACCATCGACATCGAGAAATTCTGCGAAGCCTTCCTGCCCGGCGTGAACGACCGCCGCGTGCCGGACATCTCGCCGCTCTACGCCGACCTGCGCGGCCTGTGCCCCGCTCTGTTCACCGTGGGCACCAAGGATGCGCTGCTGGACGACACGCTGTTCATGGCCGGCCGCTGGTCCGCCGCCGGCAACTCCGCCGAGCTCGCCGTCTTCCCCGGTGGCGCCCATGGCTTCACGCTGTTCCCCAACGGGCAGGCGCGGGCCGCGAGTGCCGGCATGGATGCGTTCCTGCTGCGGTGCCTCCTCTGATGGCGGACCTCCATCCCGACATGCGCATCCTGACGGAGGCGCAGAAGGGGGCCTATGGCGGCACCACCATCGCCGAGCAGCGCGAAGCCTGGGGGCGCTACACCGCCTCCATCGGCGAACCCCCGCCCGCCACCATGTCGGTGCGCGACGAGGTGTTGCCCGGCACGCATCACCCCACCGGCCACCGCGTGAAGGTGCGCATCTACCGCCCGAAGGCCGCTACCGGCCCCACCGCCTGCGTGATCTACATGCATGGCGGCGGCTTCATGAAGGGCGACCTGGACAGTTCCGACCCCATTGCCTGGGGCTTCTGCGACCAAACGGGCGCCACGGTGGTCAGCGTGGACTACCGCCTGACGCCGGAGCACTCGTACCCCGCCGCCTTCCATGACTGCCTCGGCGTGCTGCGCCATCTCGCCGTCGAATCCGCCAGCTTCGGCATCGACCCCGCCCGCATCGGCGTCGCCGGAGACAGCGCCGGCGGGCACCTCGCCGCCTCCCTGTGCCTGGCTGCCCGGGCCGGCGATGCGCCGCCGGTGAAGGCACAGGCAGTGATCTACACCGTCACGGGCACCGACATGACGATGCCCTCCTACACCGCGAACGCCACCGGCTTCGGCCTGACAACCGTTGCGTGCCAGGAATACTACCGCATCCTGCTGCCCCGCCCCGAACACCAGACGGACCCCTACGCCCGCCCGGCGATCGTGGAGGACCTCTCCGGCCTGCCGCCGGCCTTCGTGCATTCCGCCGAGTTCGACCCGGTGCGCGACGATGGCCGGCTCTATGCCTCGCGCCTCGCCCTTGCCGGCGTGGAAGTCACCTACCGTGAGGCGAAGGGCATGATCCACGGCTTCATGCGCGCCCGCTTCAAGGGGCCGGCCGCACGCGCCGAATACGATGCGATCTGCGATTTTCTACGCACCCGCCTCTAACCCTCGAAAGGACACCCCATGAGCCTCACCCGCCTTGATGTCGCGCCCCGCCTGTCCCAGGCCGTGGTCGCCAACGGCTTCGTCACCACCGCCGGCGTGGTGCCGGACGATGCCACGCAGGACGTGGTGGGCCAGACCCGCCAGGTGCTGGCCAAGATCGAGGACCTGCTGACCCGCGCCGGCACCGACAAGTCCAAGCTGGTGAGCGCCACCATCTACCTGCCGGCCCTGGCCGATTTCGCCGGCATGAACACCGTGTGGGATGGCTGGGTGCTGCCCGGCCAGGCCCCCGCCCGCGCCTGCGTGATCGCCCAGCTAGTGAACCCCGCCTGGCGCGTGGAAATCCAGGTGACGGCGGCGATCTAGCCGCCGTTCGCTACGGTGCCGGTTTTGCGTTCATCGCCACCGTGCGCTCGTCCATGCGCGGGGTGTAGGCGATCGATTTCTTGGTCGCCCAGAAGTTGACGAGCTGGTGCAGCGGGATGATGGCCACGTCGTTGGTGGCCATCTCCACCGCCTGGACCAGCAGGCGCTCGCGCTGGGCGGGATCGAAGGTGGAGAGCGCGCGGTCGGTCACGGCATCCATGGCCGGCTTTTCCTTGACCCAGCCGTCATAGCGGGTGAGTTCGGTGCGGTCGCCGTTGGTGTAGCGGGTGAGGCGGAAGAGGCCGGAGCCAATGGCCGCCTTGCCCGAGTTGTAGTCTTCCGTGGCCGCGCCCTCGCCATGCTTGCGCGAGACGATGTGGATGCTGACCATGTCGATCGGCAGGTTGGGCGTGGGGCGTGAGGTGTGGATGCGCAGCGTGGTGGCGTCCACCGCCTCCACGCGGGCAACGGCGCGGATCATGCCGGCGAAGCCGCCGGGGCTGTTGGGCACGTTCGGCACGCGGGCGAAGGTGAAGGCAACGTCGTCGGGCGTCACCGGGCTGCCATCGTGCCAGGTGGCGCCGGGGCGCAGCTTCAGCTCCCACATCGCCTCGCCGATCGCCGTCCAGCTGGCGGCGAGGCCGGGGGTGAGCTCGGCGGTGGGGGTGCGCTCGACCAGCCGCTCATAGACGTGCAGCGCCAGGCCGTTGTTGGGCGCGGCATTGTAGAAATGCGGGTCGATCGAGGTGATCGGCGCGGCCATGGCGGCGGTGAGGTGCTGGGCCTGCGCCGGGGCGGCGGCGGTGGCGGCGGCGGCGGCGAGCAGGGCGAAGGCCGGGAGAGGTGGGATGCGGTTGGCTTGCATGGCGATCTCCATGGTGCGGTCGGCCAGCCTAGGCCGGGATGGGGCGGCAAAAAAGCGGCCGCGCGGCGTCGATGCATGGTACGCGGGGGTTGGGGCTGCGGCACGGTTCGTGGTATCGGGCTGGAAAGCGCTGCAAAACGCCCCGGCATTCGCGGGACTGCAGACAGCGCAGGGGCTTCGTTTGCCACAAGCGTGGCGCGCTTCATCGGACAGGGAGGATCGAACCATGCGCAATCTGCGCCAAGCCGTCTTTGCGTCGGCACTTGCTGCCACATCGACCATGGCACCGGGTGAGTCCGCGGCGCAGACGCTGACGCTAGCGGTGGCTTCGGCGCCGACGAGTGTCGACCCGCATTTCCACAACCTCGGGCCGAACAACTCGCTGGCGGACCACATCTTCGGGCAGCTGGTGGAGATGGATGCCGACACGCGGCCAACCCCGGGGCTGGCGCTTTCGTGGAAGGCGCTGAGCCCCACGGAGTGGGAGTTCAAGCTGCGGCCCGGGGTGAAGTTCCACAACGGCGATGCGTTCACCGCCGACGATCTGGCCTATACGCTGGCGCGGGTGCCGACGGTGAAGAACTCGCCGGGCAGCTTCCAGATCTACACGCGCGGCGTGACGAAGGTGGAGATCGTCGATCCGCTGACCGTCCGGCTGACGACACGCACCGTGATGCCGCTGCTGCCGGTCGACCTGTCGCAGGTGTCGATCCTGCCGCGGCGGCTGGGCGAGGCGCCGGCGACGGATGACTTCAACTCGCTCAAGCACGCGATCGGCACCGGGCCCTACCGGATCACCGCATACCGGTCGGGCGACCAGGCCGAGCTTGAGCGGTTCGACGGCTACTGGGGCGACAAGCCGCATTGGGCGAAGGTGTCGTACCGGATGATCCCGAACGACAGCGCGCGCACCTCGGCGCTGCTGGCGGGCGACGTGGACTTCATCGAGGCGGTGCCGACATCGGACCTGCAGAACCTGGCGCGGGACAAGCGGGTGGCGCTGGCCGAGGCGGTTTCGCTGCGCTTCGCCTATGTGTTCTTCGACCGCACGAGGCCGAATGGCGGGATGCCGTTCGTCAGCGGGCCGGACGGGGAGAAGCTGGAGAAGAACCCGCTGGAGGATGTGCGGGTGCGCCGGGCGCTTTCGATGGCGATCAACCGGATTGCGATCGTCGACCGGGTGATGGAGGGGGCGGCGGTGCCGACCGGGCAGTTCCTGGCCAAGGGGACGAGCAGCCATGTCGACGATCTCGGCGTGCCGAAATACGATCCCGAGGCGGCGCGCAAGCTGCTGGCCGAGGCGGGGTATCCGCGCGGGTTCCGCATGTCGCTGCATGGGCCGAACGACCGCTATGTGAACGACGAGAAGGTGATCCAGGCCATCGGGCAGATGTGGTCGCGCATCGGGGTGCAGACCAAGGTGGATGCGATCACCTGGTCCAACTACATCGCGCGGGCCGCCAGGCAGGAGTTCTCGGCGTTCTTCGTGGCATGGGGGGTTTCGAGCGGCGAGGCTTCCAACCCGCTGCGGGCCCTGATCCATACCTTCGATGCAGCCCGCGGCTTCGGGTCGGCAAACCGGGCGCGCTATTCCAATCCGGCGCTCGACGCGGTGATCGAGCGCGGCATGTCTATCACCGACGACGCCGAGCGCGAGGTTGTGCTGAAGCAGGCGACGCGCATGGCGATGGAGGACGTTGCGATGATCACGCTCTACCAGCAGAAGAACATCTGGGGCATGAAGCCGAACCTGCGCTATGTGGCGCGGGCCGACGAGGCGACCCATGCGTTCTCGGTGTTCCCGGCGAAGTGAGGCCGGCTCTGCGTTGAATGCCGGCGGGCCGGCGGTTGGACTGGGGTGAAGTCACTGTCATGACGAAAAAGAGTCTTCCATGACAACCTGGATGCTGCGGCGCCTGATCCAGGCGGCGTTCGTGATGCTGGTGATGACGGTGATCGTGTTCATCGGCGTGAACGTGATCGGCGACCCCGTGGAGATCCTGATCTCCCCGGAAGCCGACCAGGCCGAGCGCGCCCGCGCCGTGGCGGCCCTCGGCTTGGACAAGCCGCTGTGGGAGCAGTACTGGCGCTTCCTGTCGGGCGCGCTGCAGGGTGACCTCGGCCGCAGCTTCGTGTTCAACGAGCCGGCGCTGAAACTCATCGCCCAGCGCATGCCGGCCACACTGGAGCTGGCGCTGACCGCCGTGCTGCTCTCGGTGATCTTGGGCATTCCGCTGGGGCTCTATGCCGGGCTGCGGCCGAACTCGATCGGCGGCAAGGCGATCATGGGCGCATCCATCCTCGGCTTCTCGCTGCCCACCTTCTGGGTGGGGCTGATGCTGATCATGGTCTTCGCGGTGCAACTGGGCTGGCTGCCCAGTACCGGGCGCGGGCCCACCCGCGAGCTGTTCGGGGTGCAGTGGAGCTTCCTCACCTGGGATGGGCTGCGCCACATGGCGATGCCGGCGCTGAACCTGGCACTCGGCAACATCGCCCTGGTGCTGCGCCTGACGCGGGCCGGCGTGCGCGAGAACCTGCCGATGGACTACGTGAAGTTCGCCCGCGCCAAGGGCATCTCGCCCAACCGGGTGGTGTTCGTGCACGTGCTGAAGAACATCCTGATCCCGATCGTGACGGTGGTGGGGCTTGAGATCGGCGGCCTGATCGCGTTCGCGGTGGTGACAGAGAGCGTGTTCGCCTGGCCCGGCATGGGCAAGCTGATCATCGACAGCATCAACGTGCTGGATCGGCCGGTGATCGTCGCCTACCTGATGATGATCGTGCTGCTGTTCGTGGTGATCAACCTGATCGTGGACCTGCTCTACACCGTGTTGGATCCGCGCGTGCGGCTGGAGACCAAGGAATGAGCGCCACATCGCACGACGCGGCGCCAATGCCGCCCAAGCAGGAAACGCCGTTCCGGCGCTTCGTGTCCGAGTATTCCGAAAGCCCCGTGGCGGTGGCCAGCTTCGTGCTGGTGGTGCTGATCGTCTCGATCGCGCTGCTGGCGCCGTTCATCTCGCCGCAGAACCCCTACGACCTCGCCCAGCTCGACATCATGGACGGGCGCCAGCCGCCCGGCTCCAAATCGCTGGAGGGGCTGACCTTCTGGCTCGGCACGGACGACCAGGGGCGCGACATGCTCTCGGGGATCATGTACGGGCTGCGCATCTCGCTGGGCGTGGGCGCGGGCTCGGCGGTGATCGCCTGTTTCGTCGGCACCGCGCTGGGGCTGATCGCGGCGTTTGCCGGCGGCAAGACCGATACCGCGCTGATGCGGCTGGTCGATCTGCAGCTTTCCTTCCCGGCCATTCTCGTCGCCCTGATGATCCTGGCCTTCCTGGGCAAGGGCGTGATGAACGTGATGCTGGCGCTGGTGATCGTGGAATGGGCCCGTTTCGCCCGCACTGCGCGCAGCGCCGCCCTGGTGGAGGCACGGCGCGAATACATGGAGGCGGCGCAGTGCTTGGCGCTGCCGAAATGGCGGCTGGTGTTCCGCCACATGCTGCCGAACTGCATGCCGCCGATCATCGTGATCTTCACCATCCTGGTGGCGCGCTCGATCACGCTGGAGGCGACGCTGAGCTTCCTGGGCCTCGGCGTGCCGATCACCGAGCCGTCGCTGGGGCTGCTGATCGCCAACGGCTACCAGTACATGCTCTCCGGCAAATACTGGATCAGCTTCTACCCCGGCATCGCGCTGCTGGTGACGATCATGGCCATCAACCTGGTGGGCGACCAGATGCGCGACGTGCTGAACCCCCGATTGAAGCGATGAGGGGGCTCAAGCGATGAGCGACACAACTCTCGAGGTCCAGGGCCTCTCCACCCACTTCCTCACCCGCGCCGGCGTGGTGCGTGCGGTGGAGGACATCTCCTTCTCCGTGGGCCGCGGCCGGGTGCTGGGGCTGGTGGGCGAATCCGGCTCCGGCAAGTCCGTCACGGGCTTCTCCGTGATCGGCCTCGTCGATCCGCCCGGGCAGATCGTGCGCGGGAAGATCCTGTTCCAGGGCCGGGACCTGACGAAGCTCGACGAACGGGAGCTGCAGGACCTGCGCGGCAACCGCATCGCCATGATCTTCCAGGACCCGATGATGACGCTGAACCCGGTTCTGCGCATCGACACCCAGATGATCGAGACGGTGCTGGCGCACGACAACGTCTCCCGCGAGGAAGCCCGCCAGCGCTCGCGCGATGCGCTGGGCATGGTCGGCATTCCCTCCCCGGATGAGCGGCTGGTGAGCTACCCGCACCAGTTCTCCGGCGGCATGCGCCAGCGCGTGGCCATCGCCATCGCCCTGCTGCACCGGCCGGACCTGATCATCGCCGACGAGCCGACCACGGCGCTGGACGTGACCATCCAGGCGCAGATCCTGGCCGAGGTGCAGAAGCTGGCGCGCGAGGTCGGCACCGCGCTGATCTGGATCACGCACGATCTTTCGGTGATCGCCGGGCTCGCGGACGATATCGCGGTGATGTACGCCGGCCGCATCGTGGAATCCGGCCCGGTGGCAGAGGTGCTGGACAAGCCGATGCACCCCTACACCCACGGGCTGATCGGCAGCGTACCCAGCCGCAACGCGCGCGGCAGCCGCCTGCGGCAGATCCCGGGCATGACCCCTTCGATGCTCAATCTCGGGCCGGGCTGCGCCTTCCGCGCCCGCTGCGCGCGGGCCGATGCCGCCTGTGCCGCCGACCCGCAGGAAACCGCGCCGGTGGCCGGGCGCACGCTGCGCTGTTTCCACCCGCAGCTGGAGATGACGGCGTGAGTGCCACGACGAACAACACGGCGGCCCCCGTCATCGAGCTGCGCGGCATCTCCAAGCGCTTCGGCAAGTCGCTCGATTTCGCCGCCAAGCTGGCCCAGGGCGCCAAGCGCGCCATGGGCGGCACGGTGCCGAACACCGTGGTGCGCGCGGTAGACAACGTGGACCTCACGGTCCGCCGCGGCGAGGTGGTGGGCCTGGTCGGCGAATCCGGCTGCGGCAAGTCCACGCTCGGCCGCATGGTCGCCGGCATCATGCCGCCCAGTGACGGCACCGTACTGTTCGAGGGGCAGGATATCCGCACCTTCGATTCGGAGCAGACGCGCCAGGCCAAGCTGAAGGTCCAGATGATCTTCCAGGACCCCTACGCCTCGCTCAACCCGCGCATGCGGGTGGATGAGATCGTGGGCGAGGCGCCGCGCGTGCACCGCCTTGTGGGGCCGGAAGGCTACGACGCCTATGTGGATGCGCAGTTCCGCCGCGCCGGGCTCGACCCCGCCTACAAGCGGCGCTACCCGCACCAGTTCAGCGGCGGCCAGCGCCAGCGCATCGGCATCGCCCGCGCGCTCGCCGTGCAGCCGGAATTCCTGGTGTGCGACGAGGCGGTGGCGGCGCTGGACGTTTCGATCCAGGCGCAGATCCTGAACCTGTTCATGGATTTGCGCGAGCAGCTGGACCTGACCTACCTGTTCATCAGCCACGACCTCGGCGTGGTGGAACACCTGTCAGACCGCGTGGCGATCATGTACCTGGGCCGCATCGTGGAGGAGGCTTCGGCAGAGGAGATCTTCTCCCGCGCCAACCATCCCTACACCCAGGCGCTGCTGGCCGAGGTGCCGCGCATCGACACGCGCAAGCGCACTTTCACGGCGATCAAGGGCGAGATCCCCTCGCCGATCAACCCGCCGCCCGGCTGCCACTTCCACCCGCGCTGCCCGCACGCCATGCCGATCTGCCGCGAACAGGCCCCGGCACTCGCCACGGTGGCACCGGGCCACCGCAGCGCCTGCCACCTGAATACGGTGGGGTAGGTCTTTCCTAGAAGGCGCCGCCGCGCGCCGCGATCGGCCACAGGCATTCCACGCGGCCGTTTCGCACGCCCACGTACCAGTCATGCCGGTCCACCGTGGGGTCGCAATGGCTCGGCACCAGGCGCAGCTTGGCGCCGATGGCGGGGCCGCGCATCTCGGCGGGGAACTCGATCTTGCCGTGCTCGTCAGATGCGCTGGTGAACTTCATCTGCGGCTGCTGCCACACGCCGGGCATGCCGGATTCGATGGCGATGGACTTGTGGCCGACATCCGTCACCGCCACCCCGGCGCGCGGGGCGGACATCACCGTGCCGAGCACGAACAGCGAATGGCGGAACTGGCTGACGAAGCCGCCGCCGCCATCCAGGTTCTTGGCGTAGTCCACGTCCATGAAGCAGTAGCTGCCGGCCTGCAGCTCGGTGAAGACGCCCGAGGATGCCTCGATCTCGAAGGTCCCAGTGCCGGCGCCGCCGACGATGGGGCAGGGCAGGCCCTGCTGCGTCAGCATCTCCACCGTGCGGCGCGTATCGGCCACGGTCTGCGCGATGGCGTTGCGGCGCTCCTCCAGCGTGCGGAAATGCTGGGCGCGGCCGTGATAGGCCTGCAGGCCACCGAAGGTCAGGTGCGGATCGGCCGCGATCATCTGCGCCAACGCCACGGCCGGCGAGCCCGGCTCCACGCCGCAGCGATTGCCGCCGACATTGATCTCCACCAGCACGTTCAGCACCACCCCGGCATCGCGCGCGGCCGCCGAGATGGCGGCCACATGCGCCGGATCATCGGCGCAGATCGAGATGCGGGCGATCCGCGCCAGGGCCGCGGCACGGGCGAGCTTGCTGGCACCGACCACCTCGTTGCTGATCAGGATGTCCGTCACCCCGCCCCAGGCGAGCGCCTCGGCTTCGGCGACCTTCTGCACGCACTGGCCCACGGCGCCGCGGCGGATCTGCTGCAGGGCGACGATGGGGGATTTATGCGTCTTGGCATGGGCGCGCAGCTTCACGCCGGTGCCCTCGATGGCCTTCGCCATCGTGTCCAGGTTGTATTCGAAGGCATCGAGGTCGATCAGCAGGGCGGGGGTATCGACCTCGTCCTCGCGCATGCCGGGGCGGGCGGGGGGCGGTTGCAGCATGCGGTGTGATCCCTAGAACCAAGGACGTTTCGTGGCGGCGCGGGCAATCCACACGCCGGCCACAGTGTTGCCCCGCGCGGTGCGCACCGCAACCCGGCGCAGGTCATACAACGGGCCTTCATAGGCACTCAGCCGCCGCAGCGCCGCCGCATCCACCGTGGCCACGGCGCCGGCCACCGCGCCGCGTGCCCGCACCAGCGTGGGATACCGCCCGCCGCGCATTGCCACCCGCCTCCAGCCGCGCAGCGTGGCGGCATGCAGCGCCACCTCCCGCCCCGTGCAGCGCGCCATTCGCACGGGATCGAGCAGCGTGCCATACAGGAACAGCCTCACCACCCGCCTCCACCGTTCCGGTTGCAACCCGGCCAGCCCCGCCCGATCTAGGGGTGGCAGCACAGGACAGGTCCATGGACGACGATTTCCGCCGCGCCGCCCTCGATTACCACCGCCTTCCGCGGCCGGGAAAGCTGGCCATCGAGGCCACCAAGCGCATGGCCACCCAGCGCGACCTCGCCCTGGCCTACTCGCCCGGCGTGGCCGCGGCCTGCGAGGCGATCGTGGCGAACCCCGACGACGCCTACACCTACACCGCCCGCGGCAACCTCGTCGCCGTCATCTCGAACGGCACCGCCGTGCTCGGCCTGGGCAATATCGGGGCACTCGCCGGCAAGCCGGTGATGGAGGGCAAGGCCGTATTGTTCAAGAAATTCGCCGGCATCGATGTGTTCGACATCGAGGTGGACGAGCTGGACCCCGACCGCTTCTGCGACGTGGTCGCGGCCCTGGAGCCCACCTTCGGCGCGATCAACCTGGAAGACATCAAGGCGCCCGAGTGCTTCTACATCGAGGAGAAGCTGCGCGGCCGCATGGGCATCCCGGTGTTCCACGATGACCAGCACGGCACCGCCATCACGGTGGCCGCGGCCGTGCGCAACGGCCTGCTGGTGCAGGGCAAGGCGCTGTCGGAAGTGCGGCTGGTCACCTCCGGCGCCGGTGCGGCTGCCCTCGCCTGCGTCGATCTGCTGGTGGCCATGGGCCTCAAGGCCGAGAACGTGACGCTGACCGATATCAAGGGTGTGGTGCATGCCGACCGGGAGGGGCTGGACGACCGCATGCGCCCCTATGCCCGCCGCACCGATGCCCGCAGCCTGGACCAGGTGCTGGATGGCGCGGATATCTTCATGGGCCTCTCCGCGCCGCGCGTGCTGAAGGCGGAATGGCTGCACAAGCTCGGGCCGAAGCCGCTGATCCTGGCGCTGGCCAACCCGGAGCCGGAAATCCTGCCCGAAGCCGTGCGCCACGCCCGCCCCGATGCCATCGTCGCCACCGGGCGAAGCGACTACGCCAACCAGGTGAACAACGTTCTCTGCTTCCCCTTCATCTTCCGCGGCGCGCTGGATTGCGGCGCCACCACCATCAACGAGGCGATGAAGCTCGCTGCGGTGGAGGCGATCGCCGAGCTGGCGCGGGTGGAAGCCAGCGAGGTGGTGGCCGCGGCCTATGGCGGTTCGGCCCCGGTGTTCGGGCGGGACTACATCATCCCCAAGCCCTTCGACCCCCGGCTGATCCTGCAGATCGCCCCCGCCGTGGCCCGCGCCGCCATGGCCAGCGGCGTCGCCCGCCGCCCGATCGCCGATTTCGCCGCCTACACCGCGGAGCTGGAGCGCTTCGTGTTCCGCTCCGGCCAGCTGATGCGCCCGGTGTTCGAGGCGGCCAAGGCGCACCCTGCCCGCATCGCCTATGCCGAGGGCGAGGACGAACGCACCCTGCGCGCCGCCCAGATGCTGGTGGATGACGGCATCGCCGAGCCCATCCTGATCGGAAGGCGGGAGGTGATCGCCGCCCGCGTGGCCGAAATGGGCCTGCGCATGGACCTCAACGAAAGCGTGCGCATCCTCGATCCCGCCCAGGACCACGCGGTGTTCGCCCCCCTCGTGGCGGAATACCAGCGCCTGGTCGGCCGCCGCGGCGCGCCCCCCGATGCTGCCGCGCGGCGCGTGGGCAACCGCCCCGCCGTGGCCGCGGCCATGCTGCTGCAGGCCGGGTTGGTGGATGCCGCCATCTGCGGCGGCAGCGGCGATTGGTGGCGGCACATGCAGTACATCATCCCCATCATCCCGCGCCGGCCGGAGGTGAGCCGCCTCTACGCGCTCTCCTGCCTCATCCTGCCCGCCGGCGCGCTGTTTATCGCCGACACCTACGTGAACACGGATCCCACCGCCGAGCAGATCGCGGAGATGACGCTGCTGGGTGCCGAAACGGTGCGCAGCTTCGGCCTCGCCCCCAAGGCGGCGCTGCTGTCCCATTCCAGCTTC
This sequence comes from Asaia bogorensis, assembly GCA_945888575.1. Taxonomy (GTDB): domain Bacteria; phylum Pseudomonadota; class Alphaproteobacteria; order Acetobacterales; family Acetobacteraceae; genus CAMDGX01. Next base: position 12,580 of record CAMDAM010000080.1, read on the forward strand.
GGCGGCTCCAACGCCCCCTCCGCCCGCAAGATGCGCGAGGCGCTCGGCCTGATCCGCAAGCGCGCGCCCGATCTGGAGGTGGATGGCGAGATGCACGCCGATGCCGCCCTGGTGGAGCTGATCCGCAATCGCGCCGTGCCCGACAGCCGCCTGACCGGCACCGCCAACCTGCTGATCATGCCCAACCTCGATGCCGCCAACATCGCCTTCAACCTGCTGAAGGCCGCCGCCGACGCGCTGCCCGTGGGCCCGATGCTGCTGGGCATGAGCAAGCCGATCCATGTGGTGACCCAAAGCGTTACTGCCCGCGGCATCGTCAACGTCAGCGCCATCGCCGCCGTGGAGGCCCAGGCCCTGCGGATGCAGGCCGCGCACCCGCCGGGATAGTGCGATGATCTCGCTGTTGCTGGGCCTCGCCTCGCTCATCACCCTGCTCGCCGTGCTCGGCATGTTCAGCCGCGCCAAGGTGGCCAACGTGAAATCGGCGCTGATCTGGGCCGGCGCCATCGGCGGCATCCTGTTGGCGGCGATGCTGTTCTTCACCGGCCGCGGCGCCATCGCGCTTTCCGCCCTGGTCTTCCTCGGCCCGATGGTCTGGAGCTGGATCGCCGAAGGCCGCGCCCGCCGCACCGGCGGCCCCACGCCCGGCCCACGCCCGCGCTTCTGGCAGCCCCCGCCGCGCGGTGGCATGAGCCAGGAGGAAGCCTATGAGATCCTGGGCCTACGCCCTGGCGCCACCCAGGCCGACATCCGCGCCGCCCACCGCCGCCTGATGTCCACCGCCCACCCCGACCGCGGCGGCTCCGACTGGCTGGCAGCCCGCATCAACCAGGCGCGAGACGTGCTGCTGGGTTGATCCGTGCCCGATGCCGCGCTTTTGACCGCAGCCGCGCGCGGCGCGGGCGCCCCCAGGGCTTGAGCCCCTGCCATAATCCCGCCAATACGGCATGGCATCCCCTCGCCGGGTTCGCATTGAAAGGGAACGTCCACCGTGATCAAGCCGCTCCGCAAGGCCGTGCTGCCTGTCGCCGGCCTCGGCACGCGCTTCCTGCCGGCCACCAAGGCCATGGCCAAGGAAATGCTGCCCGTGGTCGACAAGCCCCTGATCCAATACGCGATCGAGGAGGCCCGCGCGGCGGGGATCGAGCAGTTCTGCCTCGTCACCGGCCGGGGCAAGACCGCCCTGGTCGAGCATTTCGACATCGCCTACGAGCTGGAATCCACCCTGCGCGCCCGCGGCAAGCAGAAGGAGCTGGACGAGCTGCGCTCCTGGCACATGGAGCCCGGCTCGATCGTGACGGTGCGCCAGCAGGAACCGCTGGGCCTTGGCCACGCCATCTGGTGTGCGCGGGCCTTCATCGGCGACGACCCCTTCGCCATCCTGCTGCCAGACGACCTCGTGCTCTCCGAAACCCCCTGCATGAAGCAGCTGGCCGACGCCTATGCCGAAACCGGCGGCTGCGTGGTGGCCGTCACGGAAGTGCCGCGCGAGCACACCAGCCGCTACGGCATCCTGGATATCGGCGCCGATGACGGCCGCATGGCCGAGGTGCGCGGCCTGGTGGAAAAGCCCAAGCCGGAAGATGCGCCCTCCAACCTCTCCATCATCGGCCGCTACATCCTGCGCCCGGAAGTGATCGGCCACCTGGCCAAGATGGAACGCGGCGCGGGCAACGAGGTGCAGTTGACCGACGGCATGGCCAAGCTGATCGGCGAGGTGCCGTTCCACGGCCTACGCTACGAAGGCAAGCGCTTCGATTGCGGCGACAAGATCGGCTTCCTGGAAGCCCAGATCGCTTTTGCCCTCAAGCGGCCAGACATGGCGTCCGCCGTGAAGGGCTTCCTTAAGAATTATTGCGCAGATCTGTAACGACCTCAGCGGAAGAGCAGCCAAGATGGCATTCGCCCATAATTTCGACCCCACCGTTCTGCGCGAGTACGACATCCGCGGCATCGTCGGCAAAACCCTGCACGGCGCCGACGCGTTTGCCATCGGCCGCTGCTTCGGCACCGTGGTGGCCCGCAATGGCGGCACCGTGGTGGCCGTGGGCTACGACGGCCGCCTCTCCTCCCCCGCGCTGGAGAAGGAACTCGTCGCCGGCCTCAAGGCCAGCGGCATGGAAGTGGTGCGCATCGGCCTCGGCCCCACCCCGATGCTCTACTACGCCAGCACGGTGCTGAAGACCGGCGGCGCCATCATGCTCACCGGCAGCCACAACCCGCCGGACTACAACGGCTTCAAGATGATGCTGGCCGGCAAGCCGTTCTTCGGCGATCAGATCCGCAAGATCGGCAGCATGGCCGCCGCCGGAGACGTGGTGGCCGAGGCCAAGGGCAGCGATCGCAGCATCGACATCTCCGAAGACTACATCACCCGCCTGGTGCAGGATTGGGATGGCGGCGACCGCAACCTCAAGGTGGTGTGGGACAACGGCAACGGCGCGGCCGGCGACGTGCTGGTGCGCCTGGTCAAGCGCCTGCCCGGCACCCACACCGTGCTGTTCCCCGAGATCGACGGCAAGTTCCCCAACCATCACCCCGACCCCACCGTGCCCAAGAACCTCGAAGCCCTGGTGGCCGAAGTGGCCAAGCAGGGCGCCGACCTCGGCATCGCCTTCGACGGCGACGCCGACCGCATCGGCGTGGTGGATGACAGCGGCACGATGATGTTCGGCGACCAGCTCCTGGTCGTCCTCGCCCGCGACGTTCTGAAGAAGCACCCCGGCGCCAACATCATCGCCGACGTGAAAGCCAGCCAGGTGCTGTTCGACGAGATCGCCCGCGCCGGCGGCAAGCCGGAAATGTGGCGCACCGGCCACTCCCTCATCAAGGCCCGCATGGCCGAAACCGGCTGCCCCCTGGCCGGCGAGATGAGCGGCCACATCTTCTTCAACGACATCTGGTACGGCTTCGACGACGCGCTCTACGCCGGGGTCCGCCTGCTCGGCATCCAGGCCCGCAGCAGCGAAAAACTCTCCACCATCCGCGCCGCCCTGCCCCAGGTGGTGAACACCCCGGAGCTGCGCTTCAACTGCGACGACCACCGCAAGTTCGAAGTCATCACCGAAGTCGCCGCCCGCCTCCGCGCGGCCGGTGCCACGATGAGCGACATCGATGGCGTGCGCGTGAACACCAATGATGGCTGGTGGCTGCTTCGTGCGTCCAACACCCAGGCGGTGCTGGTGGCCCGCTGCGAGGCCAAGAGCGACGAGGGGCTGGAACGGCTGAAGCATGCCCTGGTCGCCCAGCTTGAGGCCAGCGGGCTTGAGGCACCGGATTTCTCTGGGGAGAACGCTGGGCACTAAGAGCGTGTTTGAGAAGAGGATTCCGGCGCGGCGAAAAGTCTGATTCATGGGATGTCGCCCTACAGGACGATGTCCCATGCCACGCCGCCGCCGCCGAGCTTACGCGACTGACCTGACTGACGGCCAATGGGCTGCCATTGCAG
>CAMDAM010000081.1 GCA_945888575.1 Asaia bogorensis
GCGGCGGCCTTGGGTGCGGCGGCCTTCTTTGCCGGAGCGGGCTTCGCGGCGGCGGGCTTGGCGGGGGCTGCGGCTTTCTTGGCGGCGGCCTTCATGGCAAGCGCCTGGGCCGGCTTCTTCACTTCGGTCATGGGATGGCACTCCTTGTCTGCCAGATTGTGTGGGCAAGGCCAGTCATGCAGAGAAGCGGCGCGGCGCCGCCTGGAAGGCGAAAGCGAAGGGCGACGTCGGATAAGACCTGCTTGCCTGGCGGCCACGACGGTGAACGTTGCGTGCCCGCGCGGGGTTGCAGGGCCTGTTGACGAGACAGCGGTCCATCGACCGTACCTTCCCTGTTGCCTCCGCAAGACCGAACGCAATGCGTTTGCGAATCGACCGGCGCGGACGCTTGATTCCGCTATCCGCCTTCGCCCGCGGCGCTGTCAACAAAAAGCAATCGTTACTTGGCAGAGGGCATGAAAAAAGGCGCCGCGACCTTGCGGCCGCGGCGCCCTGTTCCGGTGCTGCGCTGGCGCCTCAGGGGCGTTGCGCGAGCGGCACGAACGGCTTGTCGTCCGGCCCCACGTAATTGGCGGTCGGGCGAATGATCTTGTTGTCCACTCGCTGTTCCATGACATGCGCGCTCCAGCCCGAGGTGCGGGCGATGACGAAGAGCGGCGTGAACATGGCGGTGGGCACGCCCATCATGTGGTACGAAACCGCGCTGAACCAATCGAGGTTCGCGAACATGCGCTTGGCATCCATCATCACCGATTCGATGCGGTCGGCGATGTCGAACATCTTCATGGAACCGGCCTCTGCCGACAGGCGGCGCGAGACCTCCTTGATGATCTTGTTGCGCGGATCGGCGATCGTATAGACCGGGTGGCCGAAGCCGATGATGACCTCTTTCTTCTCCATCCGCGCCTTGATGTCGGCTTCCGCTTCGTTCGGATCGGCGTAGCGCTTCTGGATTTCGAAGGCGACCTCGTTGGCGCCGCCATGCTTCGGGCCGCGCAGGGCGCCGATGCCGCCGGTGATGGCCGAGTACATGTCCGAGCCCGTGCCGGCCACAACGCGGCAGGCGAAGGTGGAGGCGTTGAACTCATGCTCGGCATAGAGGTTCAGCGAGGTGTGCATGGCGCGCACCCAGCTGTCGCGCGCGGGCTTGCCGTGCAGCAGCGTGAGGAAATGGCCGGCGATGGTGTCGTCGTCCGTCTCCACCTCAATGCGGCGGCCGTTCTGGCTGTAGTGGTGCCAGTAGAGCAGCATGGAGCCGAGCGAGGCCATCAGGCGATCAGCGATGTCGCGCGCGCCCGGCTGGTTGTGGTCGTCCTTTTCCGGCAGCACGCAGCCGAGGGCGGAAACGCCGGTGCGCATTACGTCCATCGGGTGAGCGGCGGCGGGAATGGCTTCCAGCACCGTGCGCACGGAGGCGGGAAGGCCGCGCAGGGCCTTCAGCTTTTCCTTGTAGCCGGCGAGTTCCGCCACGTTCGGCAGGGTGCCGTGGACGAGCAGGTGGGCCAGCTCCTCGAACTCGCAGGTCTCGGCGATGTCGAGGATGTCGTAGCCGCGGTAGTTGAGGTCGTTGCCGCTGCGCCCCACGGTGCAGAGCGCGGTGTTGCCGGCGGTCACCCCGGAAAGGGCGACCGACTTCTTCGGCTTGAAGTTGCTTTCGCTCATTGGCGTTGTTCCTCTGTGCGGGTCCTAGCCGAAGATCCCGGTCTTGCTCTCGACAAGCGTGCCGGCCGGCAGGGCCACGTTGAGCTGGTGCAGTTCGCCCGCGGGCAGGCTGGCGATGTTCTGCGCCGCCTCGATGAAGCGGTTGGCCTCGCGGGTGGTGATGATGCCTTCCGTGAGGATGCGGAACTTGCGGATGTAGTCTTCCCGCGCGAAGGGCTTGGCGCCGAGCGGATGGGCGTTGGCCACGGCCATCTCATCCACCAGCTTGGTGCCGTCCTTCATGATCACTTCCAGGCGCCCGCCGAAGGCCAGCTCGTTCGGGTCCTTGGCGTGGTAGCGCTTGGTCCAGGCCGGGTCCTCGCGGGTTTCGATCTTGTGCCACAGCTCCACCGTGTCTTTCCGCTGGGCGCGCTTGGGGGCGTAGCTGTCCACGTGGTGCCAGGTGCCGTCCTGCAGGGCGACGGCGAGGATGTACATGATGGAGTGGTCCAGCGTTTCGCGGCTGGCCTTGGGGTCCATCTTCTGCGGGTCGTTGGCGCCGGTGCCGATCACGTAGTGGGTGTGATGGCTAGTGTGGAGGATGATCTTTTCCACCGCGCTCCAGTTGCTGATCTTCTCGCGCATGCGGAAGGCGAGGTCGATCAGGGCCTGGCTCTGGTACTCGGCCGAGTGCTCCTTGGTGTAGCTGTCCAGGATGGCGCGCTTGGCTTCGCCGACCTCGGGCAGGGGCACGTGATAGACGTGCTCCGGCAGGCCCTTGTCGCGGGCGGTGCGGCCGGAGAGCATCCAGGCCATCACGCTGTCCTCGCCTTCATAGATCGGGCTCGGGGCACCCTCGCCGCGCATCACGCGGTCCACCGCTTCCACGGCCAGCTTGCCGGCATGGGCGGGGGCGTAGGCCTTCCAGGAGCTGATCTCGCCCTTGCGCGACTGGCGGGTGGAGAAGCTGACATGGACGGCCTGCTGGACGGCCTGGAACACCACGTCCTGCTTCAGGCCGAGCAGCGTGCCGATGCCGGCGGCCGAGGCGGGGCAGAGATGGGCGATGTGGTCGATCTTGTGCTCGTGCAGGCAGATGGCGCGCACCAGGTCGATATGGATCTCATAGCCGGTGGCGAGGCCCCGGATCAGGTCCTTGCCGGAGCGGCCCATGTGCTGGGCCACGGCGAGCACGGGGGGAATGTTGTCGCCGGGGTGGGAGTAGTCGGCGGCGAGGAAGGTGTCGTGCATGTCCAGCTCGCGCACCGCTGTGCCGTTGGCCCAGGCGGCCCATTCCGGCGAGTAGCGGCGGCCGGCGGGCACGCCGAACACGGTGGCGCCGTCGCGCTCGCTCTGCTTGGGGTGCGGGTGGCCGAGCGCCATGCCGCGGGCGGAGACCACCGGGCGGCGGTTGATGGCGGCGATGGCGACCGAGGCGTTGTCGATCACGCGGTTGATGATCATCTCCGCCGTGTCCTTGGGCACCGCGACCTTGTCGGTGGCGACGCCGGCGATCTTCCAGGCCAGCTGGTCCTCGCGGGCCAGAGGAACCTTGGACGGATAGACCTTCACATCGTGCAGCTTCATCAGGGGACTCCCTTCGTGCGACTCTGTTCCTGAGCCGGCCTTTGTTGTGGGCAACCTTCCGGCGCGTGTTTCCCGCGGGGTTGCGGGATTGGCGGATGGCGGCGCGCGGGCTAGCGTCGGCTCTTGAACGGCCTTCGTAGGAGCGCGCGCGGCCTGCGGCAAGACGTGCCGATTCTCCGGCGCGACGGACGGGCCACAGCAGGAACGGGCAGAGAGCCATGGCGACCCCCTTCGACCGCGTTTTTCTCGGCGATGTCGTGACCTCCAGCGAGGTGATCCGCGGCGGCTATGTGGCCGTGCGCGGGGAGACGATCGCGGCCATCGGGCGCGGGGCGCCGCCGCCGGCGGGCGAGATCATCGACCACACCGGCAAGATGATCATGCCGGGCCTAGTGGATGGGCACATGCACACTTCCTCCGCGCTGGGCTGGCCGGGGATCGAGCTGGCCTCGCGCAGTGCGGCGGCGGGCGGGGTGACCACCTGCGTGGACATGCCCTACGACGTGCCGCAGGCGGTGACATCGGCTTCGGTGCTCGAAGAGAAGATCGGCTGGGTGGAGCGCACCTCCTACGTGGACATGGCGCTGTACGGCACGATCAAGAAGAATGGCGGGGTGGATGAGATTGCCGGGCTGGCGGCGGCCGGCATCTCCGCCTTCAAGCTCTCCACCTACGAATATGACGCGGTGCGGTTCCCGCGCATCGACCACCCGACGATGGTTGCCGCCTTCCGCGAGATCGCCAAGACCGGCCTGCCGGTGTCCGTCCATAACGAGGACCAGGAGCTGGTGGAGAAGCTGACCGCCGAGGCGAAGGCGGCGGGGAATACCGATCCGATCTGGCATTGCCGCACCCGCCCGCCTTTGGCCGAGACGATGGCGGATTTCGAGATCTTCGAGATCGGGCTTGAGACCGGGGCACATGTGCACATCGCCCATTCCTCCGTGGCGCGCGGCTTTACCATTGCCGAGACCTTCCGGGCGCAGGGCGGCATGGCGACCGGCGAGGCCTGCATCCAGTATCTGTGCATGACCGAGGAGGACATCATTCGCCTCGCGGGCAAGGGGAAGTGCAACCCCCCGTTCCGCACCGCCGCCGAGGTGGAGCGGATGTGGGAGGCGCTGCTGGCGGACAAGATCGCCTATGTCTCCACCGACCACGCGCCCTGGCCGCTGGACCGGAAGATGCTGCCGGACATCTTCGCCTGCGGGGCGGGGCTGACGGGGATGCAGAGCTTTGCGCCGCTGATGTTCACGCTGCTGGATGAGCGCGGGTTGTCGCCGACGCTGATGGCCACCTACTGCGCCGAGCGTACGGCGAAGCTGCATGGGCTGTGGCCGAAGAAGGGCGCGATCAAGCCGGGCTTCGATGCCGATTTGCTGGTGATGGAGCGGGCGGAATACGACTTCGACGAGGCGATCATTGTCGATCGGCCGGAGACGCGGTGGTCGCCGTATCATGGGCGGCGGATGCGCGGGCGCGTGGTGGAGACGGTGCTGCGCGGGCGGACTATCTGGGACGGCAAGACTGTGATCGGCAAGCCGGGCGACGGCAGCTTCGTGAAGCGGCAGTCGGCCTGATGGCGGCGCTGCGGATCGCCTTCCTCGGCGACTCGATGACCAACGGCGCGGGCGACCCGACCATGCTCGGTTGGGTCGGGCGCGTGTGTGCTGGTGCCTGGGGGCGTGGGCATGACGTGACGGCCTACAACCTCGGCATACGGCGGGATACGAGTGCGGATATTCATGTGCGCTGGCGGGCGGAGGTGGCGGCGCGGTTGCCGCCCGAGCATGCGCGGGCGCTGGTGTTCTGCTTCGGGGTGAATGATTGCGTGCTGGAAGGCGAGGCGCCGCGGGTGCATCCGGATGCGACGTTGAAGCATGCGCAGGCGATGCTGTCGGCAGCACAGGCGATCGGGCCTGTGCTGATGGTGGGGCCGCCGCCGATCGACGATGACGGGGTGAACGGGCGGGTGCGGGCGCTGGAGGCTCGGCTGGCTGCGCTGTGCGGCGAACTGGGCGTGCCGTTCCTGCCGGTGCTGGAGCGGCTGCTCGCGGATCCGTATTGGATCGCGGAGGCCCGGGCCGGGGACGGGGCGCATCCCGGGGCGAAGGGCTACGCGGCGATGGCCGCGCTGGTGGAGGAATGGCCGGCCTGGCGGGCCTGGCTGGCGTAGGAGTTTTCGATGTCTCGTATCGTTCGCGTGGCCGGGGCCCAGATGGGCGGGACCCAGAAGGCCGATAGCCGCAAACACACCATGGACCGGCTGATTGCGCTGCTGGAGCAATCCGCGGCGCAGGGGGCAAAGCTGGTGGTGTTCCCGGAACTGGCCTTCACGACGTTCTTTCCGCGTTGGTTCTTTGAGAACACGCAGGAGCTGGACACCTATTTCGAGCGCGGCATGCCGAACGTGAACGTGCAGCCGCTGTTCGAGCGGGCGCAGGAGCTTGGGGTGGGGTTCAACGTGGGCTACGCGGAACTGGCGGAGGATGGGCGGCGGTTCAATACGTCCATCATCGTGAACCCCGATGGGTCGCTGCTGGGGAAGTATCGCAAGGTGCATCTGCCGGGCTCCGTGGAGCCGCGGGAGGGGGCGCGGTTCCAGCAGTTGGAGAAGCGGTATTTCGAGTATGGCGATCTCGGCTTTCCCACCTTCCGCGCGCCCGCGTTCGGCGGCGGGGTGCTGGGGATGTTGATCTGCAATGACCGGCGCTGGCCCGAGGCGTGGCGGGTCCTGGCGCTGCGCGGGGCGGAGCTGGTGGTGATCGGCTACAACTCGGCGGCCTATGACCCCAATGGCGGGGATGGCGAGGATTCCACGGTGCGGACGTTCCATTCGCAGATGGCGGCGCAATCGAACGCCTACATGAATGCCACCTGGGCGGTGACGATCGCCAAGGCCGGGGACGAGGACGGCTCTGGGCTGATCGGGGGTTCGTGCATTGTCGATCCCAACGGGAAGATCGTGGCCGAGGCGAAGACATTGGGCGATGAGGTGATCGTGGCCGATTGCGATCTGGAGGCCTGCCGACAGGGCAAGGAGAAGATGTTCAACTTCGCCCAGCATCGCCGGCCTCAATGGTATGGGCCGATTACATCGCAGATCGGGGCGGAGTTTCCGGAATGAGCAGGACCCTTACCGTCGGCGCCGCGCAGCTCGGGCCGATCCAGCTGGCCGAGGGGCGCGACGTGGCGGTGGCGCGCATGGTGCGGTTGATGGAGCGGGCGCATGCGCGGGGCGTGGAGCTGGTGGTGTTCCCGGAACTGGCGCTGACCACGTTCTTTCCGCGCCACTACAGCGAAAGCCGAGCCGAGGCGGATAAGTGGTTCGAGACCTCCATGCCTTCGAACGAGACCGCGCCGCTGTTCGCGGCGGCGAAGAAGTTCGGGATCGGGTTCCATCTGGGCTATGCCGAGCGCACGCCGGAGGGGCGGCATTTCAATACTGCGATCCTGGTGAGCCCCGAGGGCGACATCCTGCTGAAGTATCGCAAGGTGCATCTGCCGGGGCATGCGGAGTTCGACCCCAAGCGCAGCGTGCAGCATCTGGAGAAGCGGTATTTCGAGGTGGGCGATCTCGGCTTTCCCGTGGTGCGGGCGCCGATGGGCGGGCTGGATGGCCTCAACATGGGCATGATGATCTGCAACGACCGGCGCTGGCCCGAAGCCTGGCGGGTGCTGGGGCTGCAGAAGGTTGAGCTGGTGATGTGCGGCTACAACACGCCGAGCCTGAACATGGCGGCCTCCGGCTTCGAGGCGCATCATTTGCGGGTGTTCCACTCCCACCTGAGCATCCAGGCCGGCGCCTATCAGAACGCGGCCTTCGCGGTGGGCACGGCCAAGGCGGGCACGGAGGATGGGTGCGAGCTGTTCGGGCATTCGATCATCGTGAACCCCCAGGGCGAGATCGTGGCGATGGCGACGAGCTGGGACGATGAGCTGGTGACGGCGGATCTGGATCTTCGCCAGTGTGAGCTGGGGCGCTCGACGATCTTCGCTTTCGACAAGCACCGGCGGCCGGAGGCCTATGGGCGGATCGTGGACCAGGTGGGGGCTGTTGATCCGCCGGTTTGGAGCAAGCCGTAGGCGCGATTTTCATCGGGCGTTAGCAGGCGGGGGCACAGGGTGGCGGGCCGCGAATCGGTCGCGGCGCCTGCCGAGTATTGGATGCCTGCCCCATGATGAAATTTGCACTCGCCGCCGCCTTCGCCGTGGCGCTGGCCTCGCCCGCCTTCGCGCAGGTGACCGACCCCGACATGAGCTGCGCCAGCTACCTCAAGGCGCTGGACGGCACGCCCACGCCCAAGACCGGCGATGCCGACATGGACAAGCTGGCGGCGGCGCTGGAGAAGAAGGTGCGCGCCACCTGCTCGGCCGATCCGAAGATGAAGGCGATGCAGGCGGTGATGAAGGCGATGGCGGACTGATGCCCCCTGCCCCGGCTGGGTGGCAACGCCCGGCCGGGGCCATGCGCGTGTTGGGGCCGTGCATTTGGGCATGAGTCGTCGCCGCGGGACGCGGTGTTTTGGCGACGGATTCGGGGTGATTTTGTGCGTACGGCGGCTATGGGGGCGCGCGGGCGGCTTGGGGCGGGGGGAATACGGGCGCGTGATGGCCCAATAGGGACATGCCCCGGTTGGGCTTGCCACGCAGGAGCCAACCGAGTTCGGCGCGGGCGCGGCGCAGCGCGCGGAGCTCGGACCAGTCCTGGATGGGCTCCGGGTCTTCGTTGGGATTGGTGTGCGCGGCGAGGAACCAGTCCTTGCGCGGCAGGTGCCGCAGGTTGCGCGGGGCCTGGGCCATCGAGAGGGCGCCAAGCAGGGCCAGCAGCAGGAGCTTGAGGGCGGCCGGAAGCTGGGCGTGCAGGATCGCCCGCGCCCAGGGGCGCGGTGCGTCGGCTTCGCTCGGTGCGGCTGCATTGTTTGGCATCACTGATAACTGTCGCACAGGCAAGGCCGGAGGGAAAGGAATTTTTTACGTGTAGACTTGAGTTGTGGTAATTTTGCTCACCTCGGCGGTGGCACGGAAAAGCGTGGGTCCTTCGCCTTCGGCTCAGGATGACGGGAATATGGGAACGCCCCACCCCTCCGTTTGGAGAAGCGAGGCGTTGACGTGCGGACGGATAAAAGTCTTTTTGCTTCTTTTTCTTCAGAAAAAGAAGGCGCTTAAAAAACTCATCTTACCCAATGACAGTCGCTACGGCGGAGGGAAAGAACTGGATTGCTTCGCTTCGCTCGCAATGACGGGGAGTGATGGGGCGGTATTTGTGGGGGTTGGGGTTACCCCAAGCGCTGCCGCACCAGGGTGGTGAAGTAGCGCACGCCGTGCATCAGGGCGTCGTCGTTAAAGTCGTAGTGGGGCGAGTGGCAGACGGCGGTGTCGCCGTTGCCGATGAAGGCGAAGTTGCCGGCGGCGTGGGACAGGGCCCAGGCGAAATCCTCGGCGCCGCCGACGCGGGCGGCTTCGCCGTTTACCGCGTCGGCGCCGAAGGTGGCGCGGGCGGCGGCGAGGGCGTGTTGGGTGGCGGCCGGCTCGTTGATGAGCGGGGTGAAGACGCGGGTGTAGTCCAGTTCGGTTTCGCAGCGATGGGCGGCGCCGACCGAGGTGGCGATGCGGCGCATGGCGGTTTCGATCGCCTCGCTGACCGCCGGCGAGAAGTTGCGGCAATCGCCGTCGATCTCGGCATAGCCGGCGATGGCGTTGCGGGTGCCGTCGGTGCGCAGCTCGGTGACGGAGACGACGGCCAGTTCCGACGGGTCGATGATGCGTGCGACGATAGTTTGCAGTTCCATGACGATGGCGCAGGCCGCCACCAGGGCATCGCGGCATTCGTGCGGGCGGGAGGCGTGGCCCCCTGCCCCGCGCACGCGGATCAGGAAATTGTCCTCGGCGGCCATGAAGGGGCCGGTGCGGGTGGCGAACTGGCCGACCGGCAGGCCCGGGGCGTTGTGCAGGCCGTAGATCTCGTCGAACGGGAAGCGCTCGGCCAGGCCGTCCTTGAGCATGGCGCGCATGCCCTGGCCCCATTCCTCGGCGGGCTGGAAGACGAAGCGCACGGTGCCGTTGAACCCGCCCTGCTCGGCCAGGATCTTCGCGGCGCCGAGCAGCATGGTGGTGTGGCCGTCATGCCCGCAGGCGTGCATCACGCCGGGGGTTGAGGAGGCGTAGGGGAGGTTGGTCTGTTCCGGGATGCGCAGCGCATCCATGTCTGCCCGCAGCGCGATGCTGCGCGGGCCGGAGCCCAGGCGCAGCGTGGCGACGACGCCGGTGCCGCCGATGCCTTCCACCACATCGGTGAAGCCGAAGCTGCGCAGCTTTTCCGCCACGAAGCGGGCGGTGGCATGTTCCTCGAAGCCGAACTCCGGATGGCGATGGAGGTGGCGGCGCCAGTCTCGCAGTGTGGCTTCGAGGGCGGTGTCCATCTTCTACTTCCGGGCGACGGCGACCTTGGGCAGGTCTTCGTCGAGGATCGACATGGTGAAGATGAAGCTCACTTCGCCATCCTCGTCGTCGCGGTCGAGCGTGCCGACGAACTCGTCGCCAATGCGCACTTCGACGGCGCCGCCCTTGCGGGTGGGCGGGTCGATGAAGATGCGGGTGTTGCCCAACGTGGCGCGCAGATAGGCCTGCACTCGGGCGATATCGGTTTCCTTCACGGCGGCCTCCTCGGTTCAGGCGGGTGGTCTACGCCGGCATGGCGTGCGTGTCATCAACCCGGGCCGGCATCCGGCCCCTGCGGATAGGAGGTATTGACCACGTCGGCGAGGGGTACCGGCCAGTCCACCAGGGCGGGCCCGGTCTTGCGCACCATCACGGTGGAGCATTCGAAGCCGCCGGCATTCTCGAAGGCGATGATGGGTTCGGCCACCACGGCGGGGATGATGTGGAGGAAGCGGCTGAGATCCGTCTTCATCACCTCGAACCCGGTGTAGCGGTTGAACAGGCCGGACCAGGCGTTGTCGGAAAAGCGCCAGAAATCCCACGGCATGTCGTGCATGCCCAGCGTTTGATGGGTGTGGACCAGCACCACGCCGCCGGGGCGCATGACGCGGTTCAACTCCACCGCGGCGCGCCAGGGCATCAGCAGATGTTCGAACACCGAGACGCTCATGGCGAAATCGAAGCTGTCGGCGGGGAAGTAGCGGGAGAGCTCATGGGCGTCGCCGACCACGTCCACGCCTGGGTCGGCCACGATGTCCAGCACCGTTACGTTGCAATCCGGGAACATCTCGCTGCGCTGCACCTGGCTGCGGGCGCGGCCGCCAATGTCCAGCATGGTGGGGCGGCGGCCAGCGGCAACGACGGAGGCCACCTCGGCCTGGAAGTCCGGCAGGATGGAGCGCATGTCGGTGGCGCCGGCCACCTTGGCCAGCGTGGAGACGGACCAGGGCGAGGCCGCGCCTTCGTAGGAGAGTTCCAGCACGGCGCCGTCGAGGGCGCGGGCGCGGTCGATCAGCGCCTCCACCGTGAAGGCCACGCTGCCGTCGGGGGAGACGCGCACCACGTCAAGCTTCTGCATCGGGGCGGCGCCGTCGTAGAGCACACGGGCGCCGAAGAGGGCGCGGGCCGAGCCCTCGCCGCGGAAGCGCGTGGGGTCGATGGTGGCCACGCCGCTGAGGCGTAGCAGCGAGTAGAACACGGTGCAGGCGCTGAGTTCCACGCCGGTGATCGGGCCTGGCGCGGCATTGGGATCGGCCAGCGCGGCGGCGGTGGCGGCCGGCGGCATCGGCGAAGAGGCCGGCGGGGGGGTGAGCAGGCGGCGCAGGAGGCTGCGGATCATGGCTGGACCTTGACGTGGGTGTGTCTTGCCGCAAGCAGGCGCGGCGGCGCGTTAAGATGCGGCCCGTGTGGGGCCTTCGGGGCAGAGTGTTCACCCGCCGTTAACAAACGGCTTTGTATCATCCTTCGCAACGGTGGGCACCCGCGCGGCAAAATGTCGTGGCCCCGGCTTCCGTCCCCCAGCGGAGAGTCAGCCGTCGCCAAGGAATCAGCCAGCCGCGTGGTCATGCCGCGCGGCTGGCATTCTGTTGCCCTGGCTGCTGTGTGGCGGGAACGACGATGCCGAGTGCCATGGCGACGGCGGCCTGGCATGGCTCGATGACGGGAACGCCGAGCGCCTCCTCCAGCGCCGTGCGATGGCCGGCCATGCCGGTGCAGCCGAGGATCACGACCCCTGCCCCGCGTTCCACCAGGCGCTGGCCGGTGGCGACCAGGGCGGCGCGGGTGGCGTGGGGGTCCAGCAGCGCCTCGATGCTGGTGTTCATGGCGATCTCGGCGGCCAGGCGGGGCTCGGCGCCGATGGCGCGCAAGGCGAGGGCGTGGCGGGCGATGGAGGCATCCACCAGGGCGATGACGCCGAAGCGCTCGGCGCGTAGCAGGGCGGCGGCCACGGCGCAGCGGAAGACGCCGAGCACCGGGCGGGACGTGACTTCCCGCACCGCCTCGATCCCCGGGTCGGAGGCGCAGGCGATGAGGTAGGTGTCGGCGCGCTCGGCGGCGACGGTGCGGCAGAGCGGGGGCACGGCTGCGTGCCAGTCTTGCCAGGAGTAGATGCCCGGGGGGCCATCGGCGACGGTGGCGACATCGATCGTGGGGCCGGTGGGGCTGCGGAAGCCGGCGATGGCGGCGTCGATCCCGGCGCTGCACGCGGTGCTGCGGTTGGGGTTGAGCAGGAGGATGCGTGCGCGGGCAATGGCAGTCATGTCAAACTCCGCTTCGCCATTGGGGCTGGCGTCCCTATATATTGCACCGCACAACAGAGCGAGGCCGGCTGCGTCGGCCGAGGCCTACAACCTCGCTCCCCCGGAGGGTAGAGCCTTGACCGAGACAGCTGCGCCCGTGCGCTGGCATTCCGCCGATGCCGTGGCCCCGCCGGAGCCGCAACCGGCGCTGGAAACGAAGACGGCGATGCTGCGCGGGCTGCGCGGGATGTGCCCGGCCTGTGGGCAGGGGAAGCTGTTCGCCGGGTTCCTGGCCGTGTCCGATTCCTGCGCGAAATGCGGGGAGAAGCTTGGCCAGATCCGGGCCGACGATGCACCGCCGTATTTCACCATCTTCGCCGTGGGCCACGTGGTGGTCCCTGGCATGCTGTGGCTGGAGAAGGCCTATGCGCCGGATCTGTGGATCCATGCCGCGATCTGGTTGCCGCTGACCCTGGGGATGACGCTGGCGATGATCCGCCCGGTGAAGGGCGCCACGATCGGGCTGATGCTGAAGCTCGGCTTCGGGCGCGACACAGGGCAAAGCTGAGGCCGATGATGGCCCCTGCCCCGCACATCGCTGGCACCGACTCGGCGCGGCTGGTGCGGCTGGTGCTGGAGGGCGAGGCGCTGACCCGGCTCGACGCCATGCTGGAGGCGGATCGGGCGCAGGCGGTGGACGACCTGCTGCATGAGAACCGCTTTGCCCCCCAGCGGGCGGAGACTCCGGGCCCCTACGTGCTGCGGCTTTCGATCACGGAAGGGCGGCTGGCCTTCGACATCCGCGATGCGGACGAGGCGCCGCTGCATTTGGTGGCGCTGGCGCTGGGGCCGTTCCGGCGGCTGATCAAGGACTACCAGATGCTGGTGGACAGCCACGCCATGGCGGTTCAGGAAGGGCGCGAGGCGCGGATCCAGGCCATCGACATGGGCCGGCGCGGCCTGCACAACGAGGGCGCGCAATTGCTGGTGGAACGGCTGGCAGGCAAGATCGCCATTGATTTTCCGACTGCGCGTCGCCTTTTCACGCTGGTGTGCGTGCTGCATCAGCGGATGTAGGGCGGCGCCCCTACTAGGAACTCGACCATGAAGATCGACGGCACCCCCTACCGCAGCGTGTGGGTGGACCAGGAAGACGGCTGGACGGTACGCATCTTCGACCAGACGAAGCTGCCCTGGGCGCTGGAGATCCTGCGGCTTTCCACCCTGGCGCATGCCGCGCACGCGATCCGCAGCATGCAGGTGCGCGGGGCGCCGCTGATCGGGGCGGTGGCGGCCTATGGGCTGTGCCTGGCGATGCGCGATGATTCCTCGGACGACGCGTTGGAGCGCGATGCGGCGATGCTGAAGGCCACGCGGCCGACGGCGGTGAACCTCGCCTGGGCGGTGGACCGCATGCTGGCGGCGCTGCGCGAGGTGCCGGACGGGGAGCGCGCGCGCGCCGCCTATGCCGCGGCCGGCGCGATCGCCGACGAGGATGCGGTGCAGTGCGAGGCGATCGGCAAGCACGGCGTGGGGCTGATCGAGGCGATCGCGCGGCGCAAGGAGGGGCGGGTGAACATCCTGACCCATTGCAACGCCGGCTGGCTGGCCACGGTGGACTGGGGTACGGCGCTGGCGCCGATCTACATGGCGCATGACCGCGGGATCGACGTGCATGTGTGGGTGGACGAGACCCGGCCGCGCAACCAGGGTGCGGCGCTCACCACCTGGGAACTGGGCCGGCATGGCGTGCCGCATACGCTGGTGGTGGACAATGCCGGCGGGCACCTGATGCAGCACGGCCAGGTGGACCTGGTGATCGTGGGCGCGGACCGGGTGACGCGCACCGGCGACGTGGCGAACAAAATCGGCACCTACCTCAAGGCGCTCGCCGCGCACGACAACGGCGTGCCGTTCTGGGTGGCCGTGCCCTCCTCCACCATCGACTGGACGATCCGCGACGGCGTGGCCGAGATCCCGATCGAGGAGCGGGCGGCGACCGAGGTGACGGTGATGACCGGGCGTGCGCTGGATGGCACCATCGTGCCGGTGCGGATCGTGCCCACGGCCACGGAGGCGGCCAACCCGGCCTTCGACGTGACGCCGTCGCGGCTGGTGACGGGGCTGGTGACGGAGCGCGGTTGCTGCGACGCCACGCAACAGGGGCTGGCCCAACTGTTCCCCGACCTGGCACCGCGGCGGAGTGCCTGATGCGCGCCCATGGGGTGTCATAAAACATCTCTTGCGGCCTGCGGCGCGTGGTGGCCATTGTCGGAATTACGATCCTGAATCCGGAGCGTCGCACCTTTGTCCGAACTCGCTGAAATCTGGACCGAATGGGGGCACCTGGCATATGTCGGCGCCTTCATATGGTCGTTCTTCGAGGGCGAGACCTTCGTTCTCCTGGCTTCCGCGCTTGGGCATGCCACAGGGCTGGTGAACCCCTGGGTGCTGATGGGCACGGTGTGGATCGGCTCCTTCCTGGGCGACCAGTGCTGGTTCTACCTTGGGCGGCGCTACGGCGTGCGCGTGGTCAAGCGCATTCCGGGCGCGGAGGCCAAGGTGGCCAAGGCGATCGACTTCGTGGAGAGGTTCGGCGCCGCGTTTATACTCAGCTTCAGGTTTGCCTACGGCATCCGTAACGTCGCGTCCGTGGCGTGCGGTATGACCACCATGAAATACAGCTACTTCGCCATGCTCAACTTCATCGCCGCCGGTATCTGGGCGGGCAGCTTCGTCGCCGCCGGATGGTTCCTGGCCGCCGCCTTCGGGCCTGAGCGGGTGGGCTGGGTGTTGGGCGGCATCGGATTGTTCGTCATCGGCGGGCTGATCTACAAAGCACGCACTTCCCGCAAACGGGCCGAAGCCCCCGTCTCGTAGGTTCCTCATGGCCCTTTCCCCCGCCGAGGCTTTGGTTCTGCTGGACCCGAATGCCGAGCAGGGGGTGCAGGCCGCCAAGGTCACGTTCCTGGGCCTGCTGGCCGAGGGCGTGCTGCGGGCGGAGCAGGTGAAGGGGCGGATCACCAGCGAGACCCGGCTGCACATCGCCCGCCAGCCGGCGGAAACGCCGCCGCATGTGGGCGCGGTGCTGGATGCGGTGCGCCAGAGCAAGACCGGCAGCGTTTATCAGGTGACGCGGCGGCTGGCGCGCGACACCAACCGGCTGGCCACCTTCGTGCCCGGGCTGGTGCGGCCGCGCCTGGTGCAGCGCGGGTTGCTGGCCGAACGGCGGCACCAGGAGGAGCGGAAGGTGCTGTTTGTCTTCCGCCGCAACGTGACCATCACCACCTTCCACCCCACCGAGGCCGGCGCGCGTGAGCAGGCAAAGCTGCGGGCGATGCTGGAAGATGCCCCGGCCATTGCGGCCGAGCTGGACCGCGATCCGCCGCGCGCCGCGGCGATGGCGGCGGCGCTGGGCCCGTTGATCGTGCTGGTGCCCGCCCTGCTGGCGGTGCTGGGCCCGCTCGCCCATGCCATGGCCCCGGGGACGCAGAGCTTCATCTCCGACAGCAGTGGCGAGGATGGCGGTGGCTTCGCCTGGCTGGATAGCGCGATGGTGGAGATGGACTCGTCGCTGGACAGCGCTCTCTCGGATGCCAGCAGCGACAGTTCCGACGGCGGCTCAGATAGCGGTGGCAGCGATGGGGGCGGCGGCGGGGAGTAGCTACTCCACCGGCGCATCCAGCGCCGGATTGGCGGCAACCTCGGCCAGCTTGTCCAGCGCTTCGGCACGCTGGCCCTCGCGCAGCGCGGCGCGGGCCTCGGCGAGGGTGCGGACCATGGCCTGGTCGCTGGGGGTGTTGGCGCGGGAGGGGCGCACGGAGCGGATCAGCAGGCGGCTTTCGGCGCGCTCGATCGCCTCCATCGCCTCCCCTGCCCGTCCGACGGCAATCGCGGTGCGGGCGGCGGTGATGAAGGCGCTGGCGGGCGCATCGTCGTCCACCGGCGGGTCTGGCAGGCGCACCAGCGGAATGCCGTCCGGGCGCGGCGGCACCTGGGCGTGCGCGG